>JAFYPN010000050.1 GCA_017547465.1 Clostridia bacterium
CCAACACGCTGGACGATATGGTCGGTCAGCGACATTTACTTTCAGAGGGAAAAGCATTGCGCAATATCATTGAATCGGGAAAAATCCCGAATCTCATATTCTACGGCCCATCTGGCGTTGGTAAGACCACGCTCGCTCGTATTATTGCCGAGCGTACATCAATGCGGTTGCATAAGCTTAACGGAACCACTGCCTCGACCGCGGATATTCGTGCCGTACTGGATGAGGTGGATACCTTTGCGGGAGTGAACGGTATTTTATTGTACTTGGATGAGATCCAGTATTTCAATAAAAAACAACAACAAACCTTGCTGGAGCATATTGAAAACGGCAACATTACGTTGATTGCTTCCACTACGGAAAATCCTTATTTTTATGTGTACAGCGCGATCTTAAGCCGTTCTACGGTGTTTGAATTTAAAACCGTTGAAACAGAAGAGGTCGCGGCAGCGGTGCGGCGCGGTTTTGCGTTTCTTGCCGAGGAGCAGGGGAGAAGCATCACGGCGGACTATGAGGCGGTGATGTGTATCGCACAGGGCTGTGGCGGGGATGTGCGCAAATCCCTTAACGCGGTAGAACTCAGTGTGTTGGCTACCAAACCGCATGAAAATGGCGATCTGATCGTTACCGTCGATATCGCTCGGGAGGTCGCACAAAAGAGCGTTATGCGGTATGATAAGGACGGGGACGAACACTACGATCTGCTTTCCGCCTTTCAAAAATCGATGCGCGGCTCGGACGAAAACGCCGCTGTATATTACTTAGCACGCTTGCTCGAAGCGGGTGATCTGCCGTCGGTATGTCGCCGCTTGGTGGTGTGTGCCGCGGAGGATGTGGGGCTGGCGTATCCCCAGATCATTCCCATTGTGAAAGCTGCTGTGGACAGCGCGTTGCAGGTCGGTTTGCCCGAAGCGCGTATCCCGCTTTCGGATGCGGTAATTTTGGTCGCCCGTGCGCCCAAATCCAATTCCGGTGAAGCGGCAATCGATGCGGCGTTGGCTGACATTCGGGCGGGTAAAGTCGGTCCGATTCCGCGTTGCTTGCAGAACAAGCATTTTGATGGCGAGGATGCCGAACGTAAGGGTCAGTTCTACGAATACCCGCATAGTTATCCACACCACTGGATAAAACAGCAATACTTGCCGGACAATCTCAAGGATGCCGTGTACTATGTGCCCGGTGAAAACAAAACCGAGCAATCCTTTGAGGATTACTGGAAAAACATCAAGAAATAATGCGTAATGCGGAGAAAATCGACGGATTTTCTCCGCTTTCGCGTTCGTTCGCCAAATTTCAGAAAAAAAGCAAAACATATTGACATTCCTTGAAAAAATCGGTATAGTGATAGTCGTTGTTATCACACGATGACACGCATCTTGGCACAATCGAAAGCGATATGAGGCATCGCCGCAGCCGCGATATTTTGACGGCTGTGAAAAACCCTTTGCGGAGGGCGTTGCTCAAAGTATCGCGGTTTCCTTCCATGGGGTTCATGGGAAACTTTTGTATACAGCGTACGGCTGTATATACACCGCAAAGGGGGATGCTGTTATGCACACAAAAGAAATCATTTCACTCAAGGACATTACCGTTTCATTTGACGGGGAAAAGGTGTTGGACGGGTTAAACCTCAACATCTCAGACGGAGAGTTCGTCACGCTGCTGGGTCCGTCCGGCTGCGGTAAGACGACCACGCTGCGCATTATCGGCGGCTTCGTTTTCCCGGACAGCGGCAATGTCTTTTTTGACGGTAAGGACATGGCCGATCTTCCTGCGCACAAGCGACAGGTCAATACCATTTTTCAACGCTATGCGCTGTTCCCGCACCTGAATGTGGAGGACAACGTGGCGTTCGGCATGCGCGTACAGCGCAAGGATAAGGCAGAGATTCGTGAAACCGTCGACCATATGTTAAAACTTGTTAACCTTGTCGGTTTTAACAAGCGCCGCATTGATACGCTGTCCGGCGGTCAACAGCAGCGTGTGGCGATTGCACGCGCACTTGCCAACAATCCACGCGTGTTACTGCTGGATGAACCGCTCGCGGCACTGGACTTGAAGCTCCGCAAGGATATGCAGGTCGAGTTGAAAAACATTCAAAAAAGCCTCGGTATTACCTTTATTTATGTGACACACGATCAAGAAGAGGCATTGTCTATGTCGGATACCGTTGTGGTTATGGACAACGGCAAGATCCAACAGATCGGCACACCGCAGGACATCTACAATGAGCCCCAAAACGCGTTTGTTGCTGACTTTATCGGTGAGAGTAATATCCTGGACGGCATTATGCACGAGGATTATCTAGTCGAATTCTTTGGTCGCAAGTTCCGTTGTCTCGATGCCGGCTTCGATAAAAAAGAGCCGGTTGATGTTGTTATTCGTCCGGAGGATATTGACATCGTCCCTGCCGACAAAGGAGACTTGACCGGCACGGTCACGGCTGTCACCTTTAAGGGCGTGCATTTTGAAACCATTGTGGATTTCAAAGGCTTTAAATGGATGATCCAGACCACCGATTATTATCCCGTGGATTCGGTCATCGGTATCGTGCTCAATCCCGAAGATATTCACATTATGAAGAAATCGGAATACTCAGGCGAGTTTGGCGACTATAGCTCATATTCCGAGGAATTTGATGAAATGGCTAACCCCGAGATCGATCTGACCGAGGATGCCGCGGAGGCAGAGACATGATCAAATCGAGAGGGGCGGCCGCACCATTTGCGGTATGGATGGCGCTGTTTACCGTTATCCCGCTCGGTATCGTTGTGTGGTTTGCGTTTACCGATGACGGCGGCAACTTTACGCTGTCCAACTTATCTTCCATTGTGGATTACGCCGGTACTTTTGGTATTTCTATTGCACTTGGGGCGATTGCGACCGTGATCTGTCTCGTTTTGGCGTTCCCGCTGGCATACACCATTTCCCGCGCACAGGGACGTGTGCAGCAGACAATGGTGATGATCATCATGCTACCGATGTGGATGAATTTCCTGCTTCGGACCTATGCGTGGATGTCGATTTTGGAGAACAACGGGTTTATTAATCAACTGTTGCGCCTTGTCGGTCTTCTGCCGGAGGGTCATTCGTTGTCGCTTATCAATACAAACGGCGCGGTCGTACTGGGTATGGTGTACAACTTCCTACCTTTTATGGTGTTACCGTTGTATTCGGTTATGGCAAAAATCGATAACAGTGTCATTGAAGCTGCACAGGACTTGGGTTCGAACATCTTTCAGGTGTTCCGTAAGGTCATCATCCCCCTGTCGGTACCGGGTATGCTCAGCGGCATTACCATGGTGTTTGTGCCTGCAGTTAGTACTTTTGTTATTACCAAGCTACTCGGCGGCAGCAAAACGCTGATGATCGGCGATGCCATTGAAACGATGTTTATTGGTCAAGGTGCGGATTACCATATCGGCGCCACGTTGTCGCTCGTGCTGATGGTCATGATCCTCATCTGTATGGCGGTCACCGGCATGGTGGATAAGGGAGAGGAGGATGAGCTTTCATGAAAACTCTCTCCCGTATTTACAATGGCATAATCTTTGCGTTTTTGTATGCACCGATTTTGGTGCTGATCGTGTTTTCGTTCAACGACTCCAAGAGTCGTGTGGTCTGGAACGGTTTTTCACTGCGTTGGTATGAAGAGCTGTTTCGCGATGAAGAGATCCTGTCGGCGCTTGGCGTGACGCTGTCGGTTGCAATCATTGCTACCATTGTGTCCACCGTGATCGGTACGTTGGCTGCCATCGGTATTCGTAGCGTTAACCGCCGTTTGGGCAGAGTGCTGCTTGCGGTCAATAATTTCCCGATGGTGAATCCCGAAATTGTGACGGGTATTGCGCTGATGCTGCTCTTTGTGTTTATTTACCGGACGACCGGTTTGTTACAACCGGGGTATGCCACGCTACTGTTATCGCATATCACTTTCTGCATCCCATATGTAGTTTTACAGGTGATGCCAAAGCTTCGACAAGCAAATCCGCATTTGTACGAGGCGGCAGTGGATCTCGGTTGCCCGCCTGTATCAGCCTTTTTTAAGGTGATGGTACCGGAGATCTTGCCAGGCATCATCACCGGTGCGCTGATGGCGTTTACGATGTCGCTGGATGATTTTGTTATCAGTTTGTTTACCTCAGGTGCGTCTTCTCAAAACCTGTCGGTCACCATCTATGCGATGGTTAAGCGCCGTGTAACGCCGGAGATCAACGCGTTATCAACGCTTATGTTCGGTGCGGTGTTGATCCTGCTGGTGCTGATTAATATTCTGCAGATTCATTCCGAACCCTCGCGTAAAGGAGGAAAAAGCAAATGAAACGGTTGTTAAGTATTGCTTTGATTCTCCTGCTTTTGTTATGTATGGGTGTTCTGTCGGTTGCCGCGGACGAGGTGGACACGAGTATTACGCTGAATGTATATAACTGGGGTGAATATATCGATCCTACCGTGAACGATCTGTTTACTGAGGAGACCGGTATTAAGGTCAATTACAAGAACTTTACCGATAATGAGAGTATGTATGCAGTGCTGGATTCCGGCGCGGCGGTGTACGATGTTATTGTACCCTCGGACTATATGGTCGGGAAAATGATAAACGAGGGG
>JAFYPN010000051.1 GCA_017547465.1 Clostridia bacterium
ACCGGGCAGCTCTTTGCCCTCCAGGAACTCCAGAGAAGCGCCGCCTCCGGTGGAAATGTGGCTCATCTTATCACCGAAGCCCAGCGTGTTGACAGCCGCCGCGGAATCGCCGCCACCAATGATGGTGGTCGCGTCGGTCTCAGCAAGTGCTTTCGCAACCGCGATGGTACCTTCCGCCAGAATGGGGTTCTCGAATACACCCATCGGGCCGTTCCATACGACCGTCTTAGCGGATTTGACTTCGCTTGCAAACAGCTCCGCTGTTTTCGGACCGATATCCAGGCTCATCATATCGGCAGGAATCGCATCCGCCGCCATGACCTCAACGTCGATGGGAGCATCGATCGGGTCAGGGAAAGCTTTCGCGATCTTGCAATCGACCGGCAGTAACAACTTCACGCCCTTCTGCTCGGCGCGCGCCAGCATCTCACGACAGTAGTCGATCTTCTCGGTATCCAGTAAGGACGTGCCGACCGAGTACCCCTTCGCGGCGAGGAAGGTGTACGCCATACCACCACCGATAATGAGGGTGTCTGCCTTATTCAGCAGGTTCTCAATAACTTTCAGCTTGTCCGCAACCTTGGCGCCGCCGAGGATGGTGACAAACGGACGAACCGGATTTTCCACCGCATTGCCAAGGAACTCGATCTCCTTCGCCATCAGGTAGCCGTTTGCGGATTCTTCCACATAGGACGCCACACCGACGGTGGAGCAGTGCGCACGGTGTGCGGCACCAAACGCGTCGTTAACAAACAGATCGCACAAGGAGGCAAGCTCCTGGGAGAAGGCTTCGCCGTTCTTGGTTTCCTCTGCACGATAGCGGGTGTTCTGCAACAGAACGATCTCGCCATCCTTCATTGCCTCAACCGCTTTGCGGGCATTGTCACCCACAACGGTATCGTCTGCCGCAAACACAACCTTGCAGCTGAGCTTCTCACTCAAGCGTACAGCAACCGGTGCCAACGAATATTCCGGCTTGGGCTCGCCCTTCGGCTTGCCGAGGTGAGAACACAGGATCACT
The DNA here is from genome assembly GCA_017547465.1 of Clostridia bacterium. Lineage (GTDB taxonomy): Bacteria > Bacillota > Clostridia > Oscillospirales > Acutalibacteraceae > RGIG3009. Next base: position 1,022 of record JAFYPN010000051.1, read on the forward strand.
TTTGCACCCTGATCCATTAAATACTTGATCGTGGGAAGAGCCGCGACGATGCGGTTTTCATCCGTGATAACGCCGTTTTTCAGCGGCACGTTGAAATCGCAGCGCACCAAAACGCGCTTGCCCTTCACCTGCAGATCTTCCACGGTTTTTTTGTTCAAGAGATTCATAAGGATTCCCCTTTCTTATCGGTGTCCCTTTTCCCACCGGAAAAACGACCCATATCAGAGCTATTTTACCCTGTTTTTTCCTGTTTTTCAAGAGTTCGACCAAAATTTAACAAATAAACCAAAAGAAAGGCATAGAACCGCACGAAATTCGTGCGGTTCCTCGGTTCAGCTTCGCCATTTTCGGCTGCGTTTACGGTTGTAGCGGATATTGAGCACCACATAACCCGCCACCGCCAAAATCAAAATAATCAGAATCGCCAATGTCCAACCCGAGAAAAGAAAGTCTCGGACATCGCACCACGCGGCATACACGAAACTGCGCGAGGCACTCTCCGCCGCCGCAACCGGCACCGAGCCGACCAACTCGTCTCCTAAATACAGCTCAAGCGTTCCGAGCACCTGTCCCGCCTCCACCGGGGCGACACATTCTTCTTGCGCTGTGACCACCCGACGGGTAATATCCTCCCTGCTCACCGATTCGCCGAGCACCGTGGCAAGATCACCCACGGGCACTAAGGTTACACTGTTTCGTTCAGCAGAATCGCGCACCTTTATGCGACCGACCGGCTCGCTCTTGCGCGCCAACGTTTCATAACGAAAATCCAAAAGGCCCCAGCGGATAAGGCGACGCGCGTCGGCATACGCGATGTCCGTCGTGTTTCCCTTGTCGTTCTTGCGGGGAGCGCCCATTACCACCGCCATATATTCGTAACCGTTGTTACCCCCAAACCCCATCAGCGACATTTCACTCAACGTCCCACCGGTCTTACCACCGAGTGCATAGGTGTAAAACGCCTCCGATGACTGGCGAATAAAATCACAGCTAGTCGGCCAGCTGCGCGTCTTGCCACCGGATACAGGTGTCACGGTATACTGTGTCAGTTCCAGCGCATTGCGCAGCTCCGTGTGCTGCATCGCCGCACGGGAAAACACCGCCACATCTCTTGCCGACATATACTGTCCGTCCTCATTTAGCCCCATCACGTTAGTAAAATGCGAGTTGGTGCACCCGAGCTGTTGCGCGTACACATTCATGCCTTCGACAAACGCTTCCGGGGAACCGCTGAGCGTTGCGGCAAGAGTTACCGCACAGTCAGCGGCAGTCTGGATGGTACACAGCGTCAGCAGATCGCAAAGCTTCCAGGTCTCGACGAAATTCATCAGCGCCACGTGCAGACCGGTTCCCGCAACATAATGGTTAAACAGCTCCAACGTGTAGGTGCCGGTCACGGTATCCATATCTAGTTGTTTCTCCTCTATAAGTTGCATGGCATAACCGACCATCGCCACGCGCATCAACGCACCCGGCTCATAAGGTTTGTCCGCATCCTTTTCGTACAGATACACGTCCTGCTCCGACTTAACGCCCATATACAGCAGGATCGCAGACGGGGACTCTATCGGATCCTCGTCGGCAGGATAGTCATACCGCAGTTCAGCGCCCACGACCGGAAATCCCGCCAACAACAGGCTTATTCCCAACAGCACCGCTGACAAGCGGCTTAAAAATCGTTTCATCGTTCGCTCCGTTTTCAGTCAAAGGTTAGGGTGGTGTGCGTACAGATCTCTTGCACCTTATCCCGCAGCGTTACAAAATCGTCAAACGCCACCGGTTTCTGATTGGGGTTGCGCAAAATCGCCGCCGGGTGGAACATGCCCATGTACAGAATACCGTCTTTTTCAATAAACTCGCCATGTTGACGTGTCACCTTAAAGTCTGGTGAAATAAAGTGAAACGCCGCAATACGACCGAGACATACCACGATCTTCGGGGATATCAACCGGATCTGTTCCGCCAACCAGTGCGCACACGCCTCTTGCTCCTCCGGCAACGGATCGCGGTTCTGCGGCGGTCGGCATTTGACCATATTGGCGATATAAATGTTATGCTTTCGGGAAAGGCCCACCGCCTCCAGCATAAGATCCAGCAACTTGCCGGCCCTGCCTACAAACGGTTCGCCCTGCAGATCCTCGTTTTCGCCGGGGCCTTCACCGATAAACAGTACTTCCGCCTGCGGATTGCCCACACCAAACACCACGTTGTGGCGGGTCTCACACAGACCGCACGCGCGACAGTGCATACACTGACTTTTTAAACCGTTCCAGTTTTGTTCCATAACGACCTTCCTTGACAAATGATGGGGTTTATGATACAGTTTTAAACAGAAAACTTTATAAGTGGAGATGTAAAATATGGCAAAACAAGTGTTAATTGAAACATCCGCTCGTCACCTGCACGTATCGCGTGAGCATCTGGACGTTCTGTTTGGCAAAGGCTATGAGTTGACGGTCAAGAAAGATCTTTCTCAACCCGGTCAGTATGCCTGCGCCGAGCGCGTGGATGTTGTGGGCCCGAAAAAGACCCTCACCGGTGTCAGCATCTTAGGTCCCGTGCGCCCGTCTACACAGGTGGAGATCTCCTTGACGGACGCGCGTTCCATCGGTGTTGTTGCACCGATTCGTGAATCCGGCGATACCGCCAATTCCGGCGGCTGCAAGCTAGTCGGCCCCTGCGGCGAAGTCGAGCTTACGGAGGGTGTGATCGTTGCGAAACGTCACATTCACATGACCCCCGAGGATGCCGCCGAATTCGACGTCAAAGACAAGGATGTGGTCTCGGTAAAGGTTGAATCGGACGACCGTTCCCTGATCTTCGGTGACGTTGTGGTTCGCGTCAACAGCAACTTCGCGCTGGCCATGCACATCGACACCGACGAGTCCAACGCCGCTGCTGCCGGTATGAACGCGATGGGTACGTTGATTAAATAACAATCGCTTCGCAAAAGCCCTGTCAAAAATGACAGGGCTTTTTTGTTTTACTTTCCAACACAAAAACGGGAAAAAATTCCGTCCACCACCGCTTCGGTGGTTCTCTCCCCCGTCAGCTCCAGTACCGCACCGATAGCGCT
>JAFYPN010000052.1 GCA_017547465.1 Clostridia bacterium
CGTGGAGCATCCGCGACCCGCACACGGCAAGATCCCCCGTCAGAATGAGGTCATAATCCGACGGCTTCGTGTCGGTATCATCCAGAAACCGCGCAAGAGTATCCGCCGCCGCAGGTGCCATCGCGGCGCCCATATTATTGGCATCGGTGATACCGAGATCTATCACGCGCCCCGCGCATACCTCGCGGATACGCGCGCCTTTGCCGCCCATTCCGACAACGGCGCAACCGGCGGCGGTCGCTGTCCATTGGGCGGTCGGGGTGCGCTGTCCGCCGTAAGCGAGGGGATAGCGGAACTGCCGCTCTGCTGAGCAGAAGTGGGAGGAGGTCACCGCCGCGCACAGGTCAGCGGCACCGCTGTCGACGAAGATTGCCGCCATCGCAAGCGTCTGCGCCATCGTGGAGCAAGCGCCGTATTGACCCAGAAGCGGCACGCCGCTTTCGCGCAAACCGAAGGCGCTTGCCGTGCATTGATTGAGCAGGTCGCCTGCAAACAGATAGTGCAGTTGCGAGGGAGCGAGCCCCGCTTTGTTGAGAGCGCAGGAGAATGCCTTTTTCTGAAACATACTCTCCGCCTTTTCCCACGAATCCTGCCCGAGTCTGGTATCGTTTTCAATCACATCGAAATAATTTGCCATCGGGCCTTCGCCTTCCTTTTTGCCGACAACCGCCGCACTGCTCCATACCGTCGGGCGTGACGACAGCGATACGGTAAATTCGCCGATTCTCTCCGCCATAGCGTATGCACCTCTCCTTATTGTATATATGGGCAGTATGCAACGTAACGGCGTGAAATATGCGTTTGAATTTGCGGAGCGTGTGTGGTATACTGTATATAAAAATACGGTCAGGAGGCATCCCGATGTTGACGTTTATCTGTTATCCGAAATGCACCACGTGTCAGAAGGCGCAAAAATGGCTTGACGAGCATCAGGCGGCGTATACGATCCGCGATATCAAAACGGACAATCCCACGCTTGAGGAATTGACAGCGTGGTATCATAAAAGCGGCTTGCCGCTCCGGAAATTTTTCAACACGAGCGGGCTTTTATACAAGGCGATGGAGCTGAAAACCAAGCTCCCCGCCATGAGCGAAGACGATATGCTCGCACTTCTCGCGACCGATGGCATGCTTGTCAAGCGCCCGTTGTTGATCGGGGATGATTGTGTGCTGGTTGGATTTAAGGAAGCCGCGTGGGCGGAAGTTGTGTAAGCGACTAACGCTGGTATACTTAAAGTTTAGGTGATAGTATGAGTTTTTTTAATCTGTTTCAAAAGAAAAGCGCGGATGATCACTGGAAGATGTATGCTCGAAAAATGAGCAGCGTTGCACAGGATTATGCGGGAGACTTTCATAAAACGTTGGACTATTCCGAAAAAAGCATTATGGAATTAGAAGAAATATTGGATTGGTATTCGAATGATATTGCCGTTTCCAAACCCACGGACAATCAAATTTGGAGTATGGCCACCATATTCGGTTCTTATCTGGGAGAAACGTTATTAAAAAACGGGTTATCAGAAAAAGGCTTCTCTTGGGGAACAGAAGGTTCCTCCAATATACCGTTGTTACGAAAACAAGATGGTACATATCTGACACCGAACGATAAAGTCTATAAACGACTGGTTAAAGGTCGTGAGGATAGCGTCGTTTCGTTTTATCGGTTTGCCACAACGCAAATTTAAGGATGTCGGTCACGTTTCGGATAGCGGTTACAATGTATTATTACCGCATAATCGTTTGCAATTTCCGATATCTTGTGTTATACTGTTCTCACGACAAAAGAATAAACGCAGATCATCGGGTGCATCGGCATCCGGTCCCGAGCGTGCCGCATGGACGGTATCGTCAGGGGATAAGGGAATCGCGGTGAAAATCCGCAGCAACAGCCATTGCCGTAACTCTTGCTTTTGTGGCAAGTCAAGTCGGAATGCTTATCGGTCTGTGACACGGAAAAGTCTCTTGGGCGAATGAAGGGATATTGTGTGAAGATCGGTCGGCAGGACAGGATGCCATCGCATTGCTCACAGTACCCTTTCAAAGGAAGGGTACTTTTCTTTTATCCTTTTGCGAAAAAGAAAGGATGAAGAAACTATGAAAACAATGATGAAACCGATCGTTGCGGTCGTGCTCAGCGCGCTGTGCCTGTTCAGCTTTGTTGCCTGCACAAACACCGCAGATGAGACGGGATTGTGGGCGAGCGCGACGTATACGGAAGACACCACCCTCGGTGACGGTGCCAAAACCGTTGTCGTCGATGTCACAGCCGAGGACAAGACCGTCACCTTCACCGTAAATACCGACAAGGACACCGTAGGTGCCGCGCTTATGGAACACGGACTGATCGCGGGAGAAGAAGGCGACTACGGACTGTACGTCAAGGTTGTCAACGGCATTACCGCCGATTACGACGTCGACCAAAGCTACTGGGCGTTCCATATCGACGGCGACTATGCCATGTCGGGTGTGGACACGACCGCTATCACGGAAGGTGTGACCTATCAGCTTGTATACACGAAATAAGATGCGCAAACTGAGAACGCAGGAGACGGTCGTGTTTGCTATGCTCGGCACGATCATGTTTCTTTCCAAGCTTCTTATGGAAGCGCTCCCCAACATCCACCTGCTCGGGATGTTGACGATGGTGTACACGTTGGTGTATCGTAAAAAAGCGCTGATCCCCGTGTATGTATACGTCGTACTCAACGGCGTGTACGCAGGTTTCAACCTGTGGTGGTTTCCGTATCTGTACGTGTGGACGGTGTTGTGGGCGGTGACGATGCTGTTGCCCAAAACGATGCCCAAAGCGGTCGCGTGCGTGGTGTATCCGCTTGTATGCGGCTTGCACGGACTTGCCTTCGGTGTGTTGTATGCACCTGCGCAGGTGTTGATGTTCGGGTTGAATGCGGAACAGACGCTTGCGTGGATCGCGGCGGGTCTGCCGTTTGATATCACGCACGGCATCGGCAATGCGCTCGTCGGCTTGCTGATCGTGCCGTTATCGGAATTACTTCAAAAACTCAACAGATCGGTGGGATCGAAATTATGATACCGCATTCGGCGTCCTTTTTCCGCAATACGGATTGCGAGTGGTTTCCGTGCCATAAGGTGGAGGATGAGGATAATTTTAATTGCCTGTTCTGCTATTGTCCGTTGTATACAAGGGATGATTGCGGCGGTGACTTTTGTTACACCGACGGCGGGATCAAGGATTGCACGGCATGTACTCTCCCGCACAAGGCAGAGAAGTATGCGTACATTCTGGATAAGCTGAACAACGGCTGAGGAGAAATCCTCAGCCGTTTGTTTGTCGAGGTGTCGCAAAAA
>JAFYPN010000053.1 GCA_017547465.1 Clostridia bacterium
ATGGGCAACACCGAAAACCAAAGCGAGCACGAACTGGACCAGATCTATCCCAATAACGTGATGACGGATATGATCGAAACGATGCTGACCGGTGTGACGACCAACAATCTGGAAGCTTTCAAGGTGTATTTGGAGAAAACCGACAACCCCATCGCTGCGCTTGCCAGCGCGATACAATATACCTATTCCACCACAATGAATGTCTACAAAGCCGACACAAGCGATGGTATTTATCAGGTCAACCCCTCACAGGTGTTCGACAAGATGGGAATGCCCACCTCCCCGATGAACCAGGAAAATTCGATTATGGCGGGTTCACCGATGGCATCAATGTCCAGCGGAAACATTTGGCAGGAACTGTTGGAAAACGAGGAGCTCCTCAACACTCAGTACGATGTCATTGCCGGTAAAATGCCTTCATCGTATAATGAGATCGTACTGATGGTGGATGAAAACAACGAGGTAAGCGATTACACGCTGTATGCGCTCGGCATTCTGGATGCTGCGGATCTAAGAGCGATGTTTGAAGCCGCCACCAAGGGCGAGGAGATTCCCGCACAGGAGATCACCAACTACAGCTATGACGAAATTTTGGCGTTGCGCTTTAAGTTGCTTGTCAACACCGATTATTACGAGAAGGACAAGAAAGGAAACTGGATCGACCATTCGGACGATGATGTGTATTTGCGGGATAAACTTCAAAGCGCGACCGAACTCAAGGTAGTCGGCATTTTGCGTCCCTCGGAAAACGCTACCGTATCCCAGACCGGCGGTACGATCGGATATCGTGCTGACCTGATGCGGTATCTGGTCAACGAAGTCAACAAAAGCGATATTGTAAAAGCACAAAAGGCGACCCCTGAAACCGATGTACTGACCGGCCTACCGTTTGATGACGGTGAAGACAAAACCGTCACGATGGCGGATATTCAAGCCTATATGGCAACACTGCCCGCGGAGGAACAGGCGGCAATGGGCGCTTCGCTCCAGCAAATGCAGATGCAAGGTATGACCGAGGAACAGATCTGTGCCATGTTTGCAAGCTCGATGAATCAATCCTCGGATGCGACCTACGACGGTAACCTATTTGCGTTTGGTGTGGCGGATTTGGCGAAACCAAGCGGCATCAACATCTATCCAAAGAATTTTGAAGCTAAGGAAGAAATTGAAACCTGCATCACCCAATACAACCAGAGTGTTGAGGAAGCAGACGCCATCAATTATACGGATTACATCGGGTTGATGATGTCGTCGGTCACCACCATCATCAATGCCATTACGATTATCCTGATCGCGTTTGTGGCAATCTCACTAGTGGTATCGTCCATTATGATTGGCATTATCACCTACATTTCGGTTCTGGAGCGCACCAAAGAAATCGGCATTCTGCGCGCAATGGGCGCATCCAAGCGGGATATTTCCCGCGTATTCAACGCTGAAACGATGATTGTCGGTTTTTCCGCCGGTGCGCTGGGTATCGGTGTCACCTTGCTGTTGGTATTAGTCGCGAATGCGATCATTTATCCGTTGACCGGTATTGCGAATGTTGCAAAACTGCCGGCAGACGGTGCGGTACTGTTAGTGATCATCAGTATTGTGCTGACACTGGTTGCCGGCCTTATCCCCTCTCGTGTGGCGGCACGCAAGGATCCTGTCGTGGCGCTCCGGACAGAATAAAGCATCGTAAAAACGCGGTAGAGCAGTTTCTCTACCGCGTTTTATGTTATAAAGAATTATACGCGCGAATAAGCGGAGAAGTCCCCATCAACGGGCAATGCCACACCGGTGATGAAGCTTGCCGCTTTGTTGTTGAACACGAACAGTAAGGCACCGCCCAATTCATCGGACTGGCCAAAACCTCCCATTGTTTGGTCGAGAAAAAGCCGGGCGTCATCGCATTCACACGAATTCCTACGCAACTGAAATGCACCGCCAACCACTGCCGCCTGATCAACCGCATGCTTGTGCAGCTTGGCAACAGGCACACTATTCAACCCCCAGGACTCCCACGCCGGCAGAAAAAGATGAAAGCAAGGATACTATGGCAGGTATCATCGCGTATATCAACCGTCACTTGACGCAAGAGCTGTCCTGAGAGGGTTTATGCGAAAATTTCTATGTGAGCAAATCACACCTCAACCGCAAGTTCAAGTGATTGGCCGGTCCCACCGTGTGGGAGTATATCAAGACTAAACGATTGGTAACCGCAAAAGAGCTGCTGTAAAGCGGTCGTCACCCTACTGCAGTCGCTACGCAGTGCGGATTTCAGAAATATTCGGCATTTTTTGTGCGTATAAAACGAATTTCGTTATGTCGTCGAAACAGCATTTTATTAGCGATCGTGCGTAATGCACAACTGTGGATAAAGGAAGATTTTACACACCACGCCGGCGCTCTGGATCAACAGGATAGTTGCCACCGTAACATGCATATGCTGGTTATCCTCAATCGGCTTAAGTAAAGAGGCGACACCCGAGATCAGTTCCAACATACCGACGGCGAAGAAGGACAGACGTCCGTGAATGTGATCCTCCCGCATATCGGTAGCATCCATAAACTTCAGCACACCGGAAAGCAACTCCCATACGCCTAAAAAGAACGGAATGACGGGCGCCGATACCGAATGATTAAACAACAAAAAAACGGACAGCAAGGCGGTGCTCATTCCGTCTGCAAACAACCAGTGAGAGCCGTGCAGCTTGTGATGGTTAATATGATAGACCCACATATTGATGAGACCGGCGAACAGCATGGATACCCCCACCGGAAATGTGACGGAAAGCAGCCCCTCGCTCCCCCCTATCAGAGTATAACCCGCACTGCTACAAAGCAACACCGCAGCGATCAGCCAGCCGGCTTGAGTTCGCGTAATGGTTCGTTCCATGGATATGCTCTCCCTTATTTGTTGTCCATACTATAGTGTGACAGCATCAACAGTATTTTTAACCCTTTTTCGCTTTGGTTAAAAAGAAATTTAAAAAATATTTAAAAATGATGCAAAGTTCGGAAAAATATGGTATGCTAAAAGATAAGACAATCCCATTTTATTTCTTTGGAGTATTAGGAGGTATCGATGTTGGCAGCACATAACCAAGCAAAAGGTGAAGTACTGGGTCTCTTGTCCTCAAATAGGGAAACAGGCCTAACCGCCGCACAAGTCACCGAGCTTCAAGCGAAGCACGGGCCTAACAAATTGCAAGAGAAAAAGAAAAAAACTACGGCACAGCGGTTCTTTGACCAATTCAAAGACGTGATGATCATCATCCTCATTTTGGCAGCTATCATCTCGGCAGTCATTGCCGTATCCGAGGGGATCAAGACCGGTCACTGGGGCGAACTGTTTGAGCCGGGCTTGATCGTGCTCATCGTTATTTTGAATGCCGTGATGGGTGTCATGCAGGAAAGCAAGGCCGAAAAAGCGTTGGAAGCACTCAAAAGTATGTCGGCGCCGCATGCACGCGTCATTCGTAACGGAGCGGAATGTGTCATTGACGCCGCCGATTTGGTGCCGGGCGACATCATTCGGTTGGAGGCCGGTGATTTCATTCCGGCCGACGCGCGTTTGTTACACAGTGCCGGCTTAAAATCCGAGGAAGCTGCGCTGACCGGTGAATCCGTACCGTCCGAAAAGGATGCCGACGCAATCGTGGACGAAAATGCTCCACTGGGTGACCGCACCAATATGGTGTTTTCAGGTTGTAGTGTGACCTATGGTACCGGTATCGCGATTGTCACGGCCACCGGTATGGATACCGAAATGGGTAAGATCGCCAATCTGCTTGACAGCGAAGAAGAGGGTCAGACCCCCTTGCAGGAAAAACTCGCACAGCTCGGTAAATACCTGGGCTTTGTGGCGCTTGGCGCTTGCGCGATCGTATTTGTCATCGGTTTGCTGAACAAGCAACCACCTCTGGATATGTTTATGGTCGCCGTATCGTTGGCGGTGTCCGCCATCCCCGAAGGCTTGCCGGCCATTGTGACGATCGTATTGTCCATCGGCGTTCAACGCATGGTCAAACGCAACGCGTTGATTCGCCGTTTGCCCGCCGTGGAAACATTGGGCAGCGCGTCCGTCATTTGTTCCGATAAAACCGGTACTCTGACGCAAAACCGTATGACGCTCGTAAAGGCGTATGTTGACGGTGCTGCTGATGTAGAAGCCATCAGTGCTAATAACACAGATGCGATCAAAAAACTCTTGACCTACGGCACACTGTGCTGCGACGGCTCGGTCCTGTTCGGCGAGGACGGTGCTGAGCAGCATATCGGTGATCCCACCGAAACCGCCATCGTGCTTGCGGCGCACAAAAACGGTTTGCCGAAAGAGGAACTAAACAAGTCCTACCCCCGCTTGGCAGAGATCCCGTTTGATTCCGATCGTAAGCTGATGACGACCGTCAATCAGATCGACGGCAAAACCATTGTCATCGTGAAAGGCGCGTTTGATATGATGGCACCGCGTTGTGTCGCGGGCGATCTGAAGACTGCCAAGCAGAAAACCGAGTCCATGAGCGAGGACGCACTGCGTGTGCTTGCTGTGGCATATAAAGAAATTGACGCAGTTCCGGCACAGCCCACCTCACAGGAACTGGAAAGCGGTCTGACCTTTATGGGCTTAGTCGGCATGATTGACCCGCCGCGTCCCGAAGCGAAAGAGGCTGTTGCTATCTGCCGTAAGGCGGGCATCAAGCCTGTCATGATCACCGGTGACCACGTTGTCACCGCCTCCGCGATCGCGCGTGAGCTGGGTATTCTCGGTGAAAACGACCGTGCCATCACCGGTGCCGAATTGGATGCGATGACCGACGAGCAACTGGATGCACAGGTCGAAAGCATCGCCGTATATGCCCGCGTATCCCCCGAAAATAAAATCCGCATCGTCAAGGCATGGCAGCGCAAGGGACAGGTCGTCTCCATGACCGGCGACGGTGTTAACGACGCACCGGCCCTGAAGGCCGCCGATATCGGCTGTGCCATGGGTATTACCGGCACCGACGTTGCCAAGGGCGCAGCCGACATGACGCTGACAGACGATAACTTTGCCACCATTGTGGACGCGGTTCACGAAGGTCGCGGCATTTACGCCAACATCAAGAAGGTCGTCGGCTATCTGCTGGGCACCAACATTGGCGAAGTCATTACCGTCTTTGTTGCCACCCTGCTGTGGGGCATTTCACCGCTCGTGTCGATGCAATTACTGTGGATCAACCTCGTCACCGACTCCCTGCCGGCCATCGCGCTGGGAATGGAACCGGTGGAGGACGGCGTAATGGACCAAAAACCAAAGCCGAAAAACGAAGGCATTTTTGCAAACGGGTTCGGTATCCGTATCGTGTTACAGGGTGTCCTCTTTGCTGTTTTGACATTGATTGCTTTCTGGATCGGGTGCGGTTGTGCATCTATCGAAACCATTAAAAACTTCGCCGCAACCGCCCCCCTGCTTCATCGTGGCGAAACAATGGCGTTTATCGTATTGGCCCTCTGTCAGATCGTGCAGGCATTCAATATGCGTTCCGACAAATCCTTGTTTAAGGTGGGATTCTTCGGTAACAAGACCTTGAATTTGGCAGCTTTGGCGGCATTTGGACTGACAATGGCGGTCTGCTTGGTCCCCGGTGTTCAAGCGGCGTTTGAGTTAGAATATTTAACGCACTGGTTTGATTATCTTATCTGCCTCGGGTTGGTGTTAGTACCGTTGGTCGTGATGGAATTCGCGAAAGCAATCGGGCTTATCAAACCACAGAAATAACGTACAAAAAACAGCCGTCCGTGGGGCGGCTGTTTTTAACCCTACAAGAAGAGGTGTTCGCATGAAAAAAAGTAAAAAGAATGTGTTGATTGCATCCGGTATCGTCGCGGGCATGGTGGCGCTCGGTGCGCTGTATCACGGAACAATACACAAGCTGATGAACATCGCTCTGAATCGTGAGCAGCCCAAGCACATCGACATGGAAAGGGGCCGTAATCTGCTGATGGGATCAACTGAGCTGTCAAAGGTGATGAGCACCATTATGGACTGCGCCGTCGCGCTGGAACAGCGCGAATACA
>JAFYPN010000054.1 GCA_017547465.1 Clostridia bacterium
CCTACACCATACAGTTTGTTGTGAGGCGTTCGGAAATGGATCGATTAAACAATACGTACTATCAATTAAAAGTGGCAAAGAAACTCAACGTCGCCTATTTAGGTGGTTCCGTTACCGATGGTTATGGTTCAACCAGCAAAGCCACAAAATCTTGGCGCGCGTTAACAACCCAATGGTTGAAGTCGCAATATCCCAATGCCACGATCACGGAGACCAACGCCGGCATCGGCGGCACCGGTTCGTTCTATGGTGCACACCGCGTTATTCAAGATTTGAAGCTGACGAGTGCGACCGAAAAACCGGACCTGGTGTTCATCGAGTTTGCTTCCAATGATGATGGTGAAACCTATATCAACACCACCCCCGATGTCTATATGGAGTCGATCATCCAAACCATCTACAAATATGCTCCGCAGGCTGACATTGTCATGGTGTATATTACGAATTTCCGCAGAAAGGATACGGAGTTCCCCTCAAAGGTTGCACATAAAAAAGTTGCCGAAGCCTATCAGATTCCGTACGTAGATGTAGGTGCTCCTCTCTGGAAAGAGATCGTGAAGGAAAACGGTGGTGTCGCTCCGACCAGCTTTAAGACCGACGCCGCTTGGCTCAAATATTACAAGGATTCGGTGCACCCGATTGATGCGGGTTACGCGAAATATGCGCAGTATGTACAAGAATTTCTAAGCGATATTTTGTCGAAAAAGACCACAACACCGTCCGGTCGAGTAAATTCTTATGTGCCATCCAAGACCCTTAACACGCTTCCCGTGGCGCCTTACATTGATAACTTAAAAGGGTTCACCCCCTCTGATTCCAAAATTAAGGTCAACAGTAGCACCGGGTATATTACTTCCACATCTGCGTGGGCGAGCTTCACCTTCAAGTTCACCGGAACGGATCTGAATTTCTGGATCTATGGGCAATCAACCTCGGAAGCGGATACGGGCGTCTTAAACGTATCGATTGATGGCGGAGCCGCTAAAAAGATTGCCATTACCGGCAATAACCACAAGATTTTACCGGTCGCAAGCGGGCTTGCCAATAAGGAACACACCGTAACGGTGGAGTTGGCACCGGTAGCAAATAACAAGGCCAATCTGAACCTTCGGTACTTCCTCATCAGCGGTGACACGTCAATGCGAGGCGTTACCTTGGTGAAATGATTGCGTAGTGCATATACCTATTAGAAATACAGAGGAACGGTCCTGCTGAGTTAACAAACCCTTCTAAACGGTTTTGTTAACACATTCCGTTACCAAAGAGAACGGTTGGCTTTTGCGCCAACCGTTCTTTTCTCAAGTTTGATCAATGGATGTTTTGGCTACGGTGGAAGAAGGGAGGGGCTTTCCCCGGTCGCGCATGTACTTGAGCCCCCTCCGGGAGCGAACCGTCCTTTCCCTTTGCATAAGGGAGGTTTTTGTTGGTGCGGGGGAGGGAGTAAGAGTTGCGGGGGTGCGTATTGCACCCCCGTTCATTGTTGCGTGGTAGAGACAAATCGAAATAAATACTTGAAAAATGTATCAAAATCGTGTATTATGATACTATCTATATGTATACAATGCCAAAATTTGGTTTAAAGAACAGAACAAGGAGAAATGGGTAATGGCAAGTCGTTTGTTTTTGGGAATTGTGAATCAAATGAAGGACGTGATTGACCGCGCCATTGGTGTGGTGGACGAGTCGTTGAACGTGGTCGCATGCAGTGATTTGGCACGTATGGGCGAGAACTGCGAGGCGGCGCTGGAGGAGGTGCTCGGCACACAAGACATCTTTGTGCGGGATGGGTACACCTACCGTTCGTTCGGCAACCGTCCGCAGGGTGAGTATCTGGCCTTTGTGGAGGGCACCGACGAGCTTGCGGCGAAATATGCCGAGCTGCTTGCCATCTCGCTGGATAATGTTAAGCAGTATTATGATGAGAAATACGATCGGGGTAATTTTATCAAGAACGTTATTATGGATAACATCCTGCCGGGTGATATCTACTTGAAGGCGCGAGAGCTTCACTTTAACAGCGACGTCAGCCGTGTGGTGCTGCTCGTACATATCCAGACGCAGTCCGAGATCTCCGCGTTTGACGTGATCCAGAACCTGTTCCCCGAAAAAAACAAGGATTTCGTTGTCAATATCAGCGAGACGGATATCGCTGTTGTCAAAGAGATGCACTCGCATGTTGAGTCCAAGGATCTGGAGAAGCTGGCGCAATCCATCGCCGATACGCTGGGCAGCGAGTTCTACACGCGCATCAGCGTCGGTATCGGTACGCCGGTTGAGGGGATCAAGGAGTTGGCACGGTCCTTCAAAGAGGCGCAGGTGGCGTTAGAGGTCGGTAAGGTGTTTGATACTGAAAAGGCAATCATCAGCTATGACAATCTGGGAATCGCGCGCTTGATCTATCAGCTGCCCACCACGCTGTGCGATATGTTCCTGCGCGAGGTGTTCAAGCAGGGCTCTATTGATTCGTTGGATCAGGAAACGCTGTTTACCATTCAGCGGTTCTTCGAAAACAACCTAAACGTTTCCGAGACGTCTCGCAAGCTGTTTGTACACCGCAACACATTGGTGTATCGTCTGGAAAAAATCAAGCGTTTGACCGGTCTGGATCTGCGAGAATTCGACGATGCCATCGTGTTCAAGGTGGCGCTGATGGTCAAAAAATACCTGATGGCGGATCCGATGAAATATTGATCTGTTACGGAATCGCTTGGATGAGAATTACCAAAAACTGATGGTTGCCGCACTGCTTGCCGTGCGGTATGATGAATAGTGTGATGGTTGGCCATCACACCGGAAAGTGAAAAGGGGGCGAGCTTGGTTGATCGAATTTCGTGACGTACACAAAACCTACGAAACCGGCAACGAGGCCTTAAAAGGAATCGATATCAAAATCGAAGAAGGCGAATTTGTTTTTATTGTGGGTGCGTCCGGTGCAGGTAAAAGCACCTTTTTAAAGCTTATTATGCGCGAAGAGGTCGCCACCTCCGGCGAAGTGGTGGTGAGCAACTTCAAGCTGTCCAAACTGAAAAAACGGCAGATTCCGTATTTGCGTCGTGCTATGGGTATCGTGTTTCAGGATTTCCGCCTGATCGATACCATGACGGTGTTTGATAACGTGGCGTTTGCCATGCGGGTGGTTGGTGCTTCTCAGCGTGAGATCCGTCGCCGTGTTCCGTATGTGTTAGGGTTGGTCGGCTTGCAGGGGAAGACGAAAAACTTCCCCGCAGAGCTGTCCGGCGGTGAGCAGCAGCGTGTGGGCCTCGCCCGTGCGCTGGTGAACAATCCGTCGCTTATCATCGCGGATGAGCCGACCGGAAATATCGATCCCGAGCTGTCGTATGAGATCATGGAGCTGCTTACCGAGATCAATCGCCGCGGCACCACGGTGTTGGTGGTGACACATGATCAAGAGTTGGTCAAATCCTTCGGCCGTCGTGTGATCGAGATCCGTCAGGGTCTTGTGGTGTCGGACAGTAAGGAGGTGCCCCATGAGATTTAACACGTTTCGGTTTTTGGTGAAAGAGGGTGTTCGCAGCCTTCGCCAAAACTTCTTCATGTCGGCAGCTTCGATCTTGGTATTGGTTTCGTGCCTGCTTATCACAGGCTGTGCGTATTTGGTTTATGAGAATGTAGAGCACGCTTTTGACTGGGCGTATCAGCAGAACGTCGTAGTTGCGTATGCGAAGGATGAGGTGACGGATGAGCGGGCAACCGCCATCAAAGCTGAGCTTGAGGCACAGAGCAATGTGACGCAGGTGGAGTATATCTCCAAGGAAGCGTTGTTGGATCGCTATAAAGATGAGTTCGGTGAGTTGCTTGAGGACCTGCAGGCCGATAATCCGTTGCAGGATGCCTTTGTTATCAGCTTTCAGGATCTGACGTTGTTTGACGAAACCGTGTCCTTGGTGAAAACCATTGACGGGATCGATAAGGTGGATTACGATCAGGCGCTGTCAGAGACGCTTGTGAAGGTGCGGAATGTCGTGCTCACGGTTGGCGTGTGGGTGATCGCCTTGTTGCTGATCGTGTCTTTGTTCATCATCGCCAACACCATTAAGCTGACGGTGTATAGCCGTCGCCGCGAAATCTCGATCATGCGATCGGTCGGCGCTACGCAATGGTTCGTGCGGTTCCCCTTTATGGTAGAGGGTATCATACTCGGCAGCGTCGCCGGTGCGGTTTCGTACGGCCTGCTGTTTGGTGTGTATGAAATCATTCGACAGAATTTTACATTCAGCAGCAGTCTGGAGCTGATTCCGTTTGCCGTGGTATGGTGGCAGTTACTGGTCGGCTTCTTGGCCGGAGGTATGGTTACCGGTATTCTGGGAAGCACGCTTTCAATCGGACGGTATCTTAAAGAGCATACCGAATAATTCCGACAATCTCGTATAAGGAGGAACAACGATGCGAAAAACCATTATGCGAATCGTATCCATGGTTTCGCTGACGGCGTTGCTGTTCGCGTTTCCTATCCACACCGAACGAGTCTCTGCGAAGTCTTTGAATGAGATGCGGGATGAGTTATCACAGTTACAAGAGCAAGAAAAAGAAATTCAATCTAAGCTTGACAGCTTAGGTGACAGTATTGAGGATCAACAGATCGAGGTTAAGCAGCTGTACAAAAAGGTCAGCAATCTAGAGGCACAGATCGACGCGTACAAAACGCAGATCGACGCGATCGACAAACAGATCGCGGAGCAAAACGCGCGAATTAGCACGCTCAACACGGAGATCGCCGCCAAAGAGACCAAGATGGAAGAAATTATGGCGAAGCTGAAAAAGCGTGTTAAGGCAATCACGCAGACCAACCAGTATTCTTCGTTCCAGCTGTTGATGAACACCGAGGATTACGCAGATTATCTGTTGAAGGCCCAGGTTATCAGTTGTGTTTCGGAGCACGATAAGGCCTTGCGCGATGAAGCGGAAGCGGAAAAGCAAGCGATTGAGCTCAAAAAAGCCGCGGTGGAACAGGAGAAGGCCGAGTCGGAGGCTGCCAAAGCAGAGCTTCAAACACTCAAGGGCGGTTTGGATACCCAGTATGAAACGCTAGATGCGTTATATATTACCGCTAAAAATAAAGAAAACAAGCTGCTTCAGCAGCAAAATTCGTATGAGAACAAGTTACAGCAACTTCAAGCGTCCGAGGATGAGCTTGATCGTGAGATTGCCGCGTATCTCAACGGTACACCTGCTGCGAGTACATACGGTGGTAAGATGTATTGGCCCGCACCGACCATCAAGCGCATTTCGTCCGGCTATGGTAAGCGGGGCAGCGGATGGCATCGTGCGATCGACATTTCCAACGGTCGGTCGCTCGGTGAGCCGATCGTGGCCGCAGCAAGCGGTACGGTGATTAAGGTGCAGTCGATGCATTACAGTTACGGTAACTTCTGCATGATCGATCACGGGCTGGATGCCAACGGCGTCCGCATCGTGACGCTGTATGCGCACATGCGGTATACGCCGAGCGTGAAGGTCGGTCAGTACGTGGTTGGTGGTCTGACACAGATCGGTGTAATCGGCAATACCGGCGAATCGTACGGCGCGCACCTGCATTTTGAGGTGCGTGAGGACAATGTCCGCGTCGACCCCATTGCCAAGGGTTACGTGGTGCAGCCCAAGTGATTTTGATTTCAGTAGAGTAGAGGTGAGAGAGCATGAATAAAAAAATCTCGCTTGGTGTTACGGTCGCGGTGGTGCTGTTGGCGGTTTCGCTGACCATCTCCGGCACGATGGTGCTTTCCATGCGGCATTTCAGCTCTCTTGTCAGCGATGTGGGCCAGCGTCAGGCAATGTACGATTACATTGACGAGATTGACTCCGCCGCGCGCAAGGATTATACCATTGACGAGGAAAAGCTGCGCGCCGCGCTGGCAAACGGATATATCGACGGTTTAGAGGATCCGTATGCTGCCTATCTGTCTGCAGCAGAATATCAGAAAGTGCAGAGTCAGCTAGCGGGCAACCGCACCGGCTTTGGTTTGGTCGTGACCGTCAAGGGTACGGAACTGATCGTTTCATCGGTGGACGAAAACTCACCTGCCGCGTTGTCGGGCATTGAAAAAGGCAATATCGTGACCGCCGTTGACGGTGAAACCGTTACCGGTGCTTCGTATACTCTCGTGCAGTCTAAAATCAATTCTTCCGACAAGTTGATTTTGACTGTCAAGCAGGGAGAAACGCTCACGGCGGTAGAGCTTTCCTCCAATACCTACACGGCGGTGAGCGTTTCGGGACGTCTGATCAACAACACCATCGGATATATTCGGATTCGGGAGTTTAACAATATCACGCCACTGCAGTTCAAGAACGTGTACAACGAACTGACACAGCAGGGTGCCATGTATTTCCTGTTCGACGTGCGCAACAACGCGGGCGGGAAGTTGTCCGCCGTACAGGAGATGTTGGATTATCTGTTGCCGCGCGGTCCGTATGTGGATTGTCAAAAGAAGGATGAGCTGGTCACCTTTAGCGCGACTGACACCTACGAGATGACCGCCCCGACGGTAACCTTGATCAACGGTAATACCGTGGGCGAGGCGGAGCTGTTTGCCGGTGTGTTGCAGGATATGTCCAAGACGCGCTTGGTCGGCACGTCCACTCAAGGCAAGGCCGTTGTCCAAGAGTACGCGACCATCCAGTCGGACAAAGGGGCGGTACGGCTATCTGACGGTGTGTTATACCGTATCCACAGCGGCGAAACCTGGAAAGATATTGGCTTGATACCCGACCGAACGGTGGATCTTGCGTATGACAAGCAGGTGTATTTTGACCTGCTGACTGATGAGGAGGACACGCAATTGCAGGCGGCGATTGAACTGCTCGCCAGCAATACCTATTTGCCGGTGGTCAACGCGGAAGCCAACAAGACAACGACTGCTGCCACAACAGCGGGATAATCGTAACAAGACAACGAGCAGGCTTGTGTAGCCTGCTCGTTTTGTATAGCGCTTTATTTTTTTCGATACTTGTATGCCACATACGGTATTAAGATAATTCGCCAGAGGACGTCGGTAATTTTCCATAGATGTTTATATTTTCGTGTTTAATAATATTTCTTTTCCATGATCACAATGGGTTTGTATTTCCCGCATTCCTCGCAAACATCCAACTCTTTCGACAGAACATATTTCTCAGCAGATAGGTTGGTGCCGGCAAGGCTATTCCAACAATCCACACAAAATTCAGCCACAAAACATTCCCCCGCTAAACAAAGCACTAACAATTGTTAGTATATTTGAAAGTATATTCCCCTATACTTGTTTTGTCAAGAACAATTGTAGGTGATGTGAAATGAGGGCTGTTTTGGCACAGAGACTTAAACAATGCCGGAAGAATAAAGGGTACACACAGGGTCAGGTTGCGATCTATTGTGATATTACGGAGAAAGCGTATCAGAACTATGAGTTGATGACGCGGGAACCAAAACTTGAGATTTTGATTCGCATTGCGGATTTATTTGAGGTATCCTTGGATTATCTTGTCGGAAGAACAGATGAACCATAACGAGCAGGTTTGTGTAGCCTGCTCGTTTTTATATGTGGCGTGAGCTTTGTTTGTGAACGCGAGGCAGAGACAAGGCGAACTGCCCACCGCAGGTGGACCACCACGAGGGGACGCGGCAGGAATGGGAGGATGCGGCGAACC
>JAFYPN010000005.1 GCA_017547465.1 Clostridia bacterium
CACAGGCAGCAAGCGAAGAACCGATGGCAAATGTGATCATAATAATCCGATTCACATTGATACCCATCAGCTGTGCGGCTCCTTTGTCCTCTGACACCGCCAGCATAGCCCGGCCGGTACGGGTCTTCTTAACAAAGAGCGTCAGTGCAGTCATAATCAGGGCGCCTACCACCAGTGTGATCACGGTGCGTAGTTCGACCTGGAAATTTCCAAATTTAAGATTGCCGAATGACGGCATGGTAACCGGCTGCGATTTGGAACCGAAAATCAGCTGTGCCGTTCCCTGCAGAAAATAGCTGACGCCGATCGCAGTAATCAGCACAGCCAACGGCGAAGCACTTCGCAGCGGTTTGTAAGCAAGCTTTTCGACAACAACACCCATCAGTGAGCAGATGACAATCGCGATCAAAGCTGCTACCAAGATGTTACCACTTACCGATAACGTAACAAGAATGGCATACGCGCCGACCATAATAATATCGCCGTGAGCAAAGTTCAGCATCTTAGCGATACCGTACACCATCGTATACCCCAATGCGATCAACGCGTAGATCGCACCAAGGCTGAGACCGTCTAAAATAGTACTCATGATACTCTCTCCTTAGAGATTAAGAATCAACCAAGAAAAAGACAAGAGTCTGACCGGGAGGGTTTTATCCTCCCGGTCAGACGAAACAGCAAAAATCAGTTTACAGCAACGATCTGCGGAACCTTGGTGCAAGCACCGGAAGCATCCCAGGTCATCGCGCCGGTTGCGCCGTCCAGCTTGAAGGAAGCATCAGTAATCGCTTTCTTTACCGCTTCGCACAGAGCGCTCGGCTCGATGTCGGCATCGGTAATGTTAGCAGCCTTCATGGCGTTGTAGATAGCATAGATCGCATCGTAGCCATCGGCAGCGAACTGATCCGGGCTCTCGTTGTATTTTGCTTTGTAAGCGTCAACAAAAGCTTTCGGGACCGCATCGGTGCTGTTCACGTCAAAAGGAGTGATGTAGGAGATCTTGTTGGTAACGGTCTCGTCGATCTGATCGGCTACACCGTCCAAACCATCACAGCCAAACAAAACAGCCGTACAACCCTTGGCAACACAAGCCTTCGCAATCAGGCCGGCCTCGGTGTAGTAGATGGGCAGGAAGATAACATCACAATCTTTGAGAGCTTCAACCTGAGTGGAGAAGTCTTTTTTGTTTTCATTATCAAAGGACTGCTCTTTGAAAGTCATGTTCTGTGCTTGCATCTCAGCCTTGAAAGCTGCGAAAATGCCGCTGGAGTAAGAATCACTGGTGTCATAGATCGCACCAATGTTCTGGTAGCCGGCTGCTTTCAACTCTTTCACCGCCAGGGTACCCTGATCCGGGTCGCCAAAGCAAACGCGGAAGCCGTTGTCACGACCTTCGATTACAGCAGCCTCGGAAGCGGAGGGAGTGATAAAGAACAGGTTGTCAGTCTCAGACTTGGAAGCAAAGGATTTGCAGGAACCGGAAGTAACACTACCGATCGAAATCTGCATACCGGCATCCATCAGGCTGTCGTAACCGGCGGCTGCGTCTTCAGCAGTTGCTTTGTCGTCTTTCATCTCAAATTTGAACTGAATGCCGTTTAAACCACCCGCTGCGTTGATTTCGGCAACAGCCAGCAGAGCACCGTTGTTAACAGAGATGCCGTACGAGGAAGCATCACCGGTCAGCGGGCCGGTTGCACCGATGAAGAATTCACCGGCAGTAGCCTTGTCGCCGCAACCGGTAAAGCAGGTCACGACGAAGAGTGCTACAAGGAGCAAACTCAGGACTTTTTTCATACTTATCACCTTTCATCAAAAAGATAGAGACATTATACCAGTATAATGTGACGCTGTCAAGCAACTTTCTGCGTTTTTTGCCGTAAAAAGCAAGAAAACCGCCCCGAAGGACGGTTTTTGAAAAGCAATTAGTTCTCGCCTCTCATGCTTGCGAAGCACTCGCTGCAATACACGGGGCGGTCCTCACGGGGCTTGAAAGGCACTTTCGCCTCTTTGCCGCAGTTGGCACAGATGGCAGTGTGCATCTCTCTTTCAGGTCTCGCTGCGTTCTTCCGAGCGTCGCGGCAAGCCTTGCAGCGCTGGGGCTCATTCACAAAGCCTTTCTCAGCATAGAACTCCTGCTCACCGGCGGTGAACACAAATTCTGCGCCACATTCCTTGCAGATCAGTGTCTTGTCTTCGTACATGTGTCTTACCTCACTTGTAATAATGTTTGCCCTGCAACGGAATAAGATCGGCACCTTTTAAAAAGCAACGCTCTAATTTGGCTGCCCGGCATATTGTGAAACGGTGTACATCCGTTTACAATCACAGTAAAAAAAGAGATGGAGCTAATTTGCGGCGTAACCGTTGACGCGCGTTATCTACCGCTTTTTCGGTAATATCCAAGCGTTGGGCAATTTCTCGATAAGAAAAGCCGCTTAAATATGCCATCAGAACGTGGTATTCCAACGAACTGAGACCGGCACGTAACCGTTCACGCAATTGCTGTAGTTCCTCTTGACGCACCAACAGAGACGCCGGGTCGTCACTACCTGAGGAAAACAAAGGCTCGTCCTCATCATCCAAGGATGTTGCCTCTACCCCGCTACGTCGCCGCAAAGCGGAAATCATACGATTGCGTGCACATGCGTACGCGTAAGTGCGGAAGGTAACATCTGCTGATGGACAGTATGTCTGCACAGCAGACATTAGCCCCAACAAACCTTCTTGCACGAGATCATCGGATTCCAGTGAACCGAGTGAATACTTGGTTGACAACGCCTGCAACATTCCGGAGCACCGAGATACCAACCGCGTAAATGCCTCTTCGTTCTTATCGCGAGCAAGAACAGCCAGTTCTTCATCGCTGAGATCGTTCAAGCCTGTTAAAAGGGCATTCAAACAGAATCACCTCAACCCAACACGCTCCATAACAGTTTATAGTATAGCGCAACTATATTCAAAAGTCAACACCTTTTTTTAAAAAAAATTAGACATAATGTGAAAAAATTGTCAAAATAGTCAAACAAATTCCCCATTATTGCATAAATTCACCAAATCGCGTTCTGTTATCCCATTAAAAACTTATGAATAGAGGCTGCCGCCTTTTTCCCAGCCCCCATGGCTAAGATAACGGTAGCGGCGCCCGTCACCGCATCGCCGCCGGCGTATACGCCCTCACGCGTGGTTTGAAGCGTTTCTTCATTAACAACCAAACACCCACGTTTATTCGTCTCTAATCCGGGGGTTGTCGTACGAATCAGAGGGTTCGGTGAATTGCCGATCGCGGCAATGACCATATCCACTTGGAGCCGATAATTGCTGCCTTCAATCACTCGAGGGCGGCGTCTGCCTGACTCATCCGGCTCGGTGAGTTCCATGGAAACGCATTCGAGTGATGTGGCGAATCCTTTATCGTCTCCATGTATGGCCACAGGTGCCGTGAGGAAAAGAAATTCGATTCCCTCTTCTTTTGCGTGGTGGATTTCCTCGAGACGTGCCGGCATCTCCTCTTGCCCGCGACGGTACACGATATACACCTTTTCTGCGCCCATGCGTTTAGCACACCGCGCCGCGTCCATCGCAACATTACCACCGCCAACAACTGCCACCCGTTTCGCACGCGGAACGGGTGTGTCATATTCTTCGCGGTAGCCCTTCATCAAGTTGATACGAGTTAGAAACTCGTTGGCTGACATCACGCCCAACAGACCCTCACCCGGAATCCCTAAGAAACTGGGCAGCCCCGCTCCGCTACCGACAAATACTGCTTCGTAGCCCTGCTCAAACAATTCGTCAATATCCAGGATTTTACCAATAACCATGTTGGTCTGAATATCCACACCGGCATCTTTAAGTGCTTTGATTTCCTGTTGAACAATCTTTTTCGGCAGACGGAATTCCGGAATACCGTACATCAGAACACCGCCGGCGGTATGGAATGCTTCAAAAACCGTGACATGATAGCCAAGCTTGTTCAGATCACCGGCACAGGTAAGGCCGGCAGGACCGGAACCGACTACTGCCACACGGTGACCGTTGCGAGGTATGGCGACAGGCTTTTCCATCTGCGCTCTCAAATGCATATCCGCGGCAAAGCGTTCGAGTCTACCGATAGCGACCGGCTCACCTTTGATGCCGCGCACACATTTCGACTCGCACTGTTTTTCCTGCGGACAGACACGACCGCAAACGGCCGGAAGCGCATTGGTTTTGTGGATGGTTTGATACGCGCCCTCGAAATCACCGCTCGTGATTTTTGCGATAAAATCGGGAATCTGTACGTTCACAGGACATCCCGATACGCATGGCTTAGTTTTACAGTTTAGGCAGCGTCCGGCCTCGTTGATTGCCATTTCCTGAGCGTAACCGCAGGCAACTTCCTCGAAATTCGTTGCACGAATCTGGGGATCCTGCTCCGGCATAGGAGTTTTGTTAAGCTGATTATTGATAGCCATTACGCGTTTTGTCCTCCCATAAAAGCCATACGGCAAGCGTGTTCTTGTTCCTTGTATTGTCCTAAACGATGCATCGCCTCATCCCAATCGACCTCGTGTGCATCGAATTCCGGACCGTCGACACAAGCGAACTTGGTTTCACCACCGACAGTTAAACGGCAACCACCGCACATCCCCGTCCCATCAACCATGATGGGATTCATGGAAACGATGGTTTTGACACCGTACGGTTTCGTTACATTGGCAACCGCCCGCATCATGGGTAGCGGTCCAATCGCGATCACCAGGTCGTACTGTTCACCGGCATCCAGTAACTCTTGCAACTTCACCGTGACAAACCCTTTGTTGCCGTTGGAACCGTCGTCCGTCATCACGAACAGACGTGAACTGACGTCCCCCAGTTCGTTTTCCAACATAATGATATCTTGATTGCGGAAACCGGCAATCATATCCACATGCGCACCTAAACGATGCAGCGCTTTGGCTTCAGGATACGCGATGGCACAACCGACACCGCCACCCACAACGGCAACACGCTTGTACCCGTCAAGCTCCGTAGCTTTACCCAAGGGGCCCACTACGTCTAGGATCGAATCGCCAACAGTGAGTGTATCCAACAGGTCGGTGGTCTTCCCTACTTTTTGATACATGATCGTAATGGTTCCGCTTTCGGGATCCTCATCCGCCAAAGTCAACGGGATACGCTCACCGGTTTCATTGACACGTAGGATCACAAACTGACCGGCTTTACCCTTTACGGCAATAAGCGGCGCCTCAATTTCCATTAATGACACAAACGCATTGAGCGCTCGTTTCTTTACGATTTTATACATAGTCTCACCTCAATTATGTAAGTATAGTAGCATACACCCTTTCGAAAAGCAAGAAAAGATAGCTGAATA
>JAFYPN010000055.1 GCA_017547465.1 Clostridia bacterium
CGTCTTCCTTGCGGAACATCCCTTCGCCCGAGCAAGGCACATCGGCAAGCACCGCATCAAAACAGCCTTCCAGTTGCTTGCAGAGCGGCGAGGTGTCGGCGTTGGATACGACCGCGTTGCGTACACCGAGGCGCTCGAGGTTTTGTAACAAAATCTGCGCGCGGGATTTGATATACTCGTTGCACCACAGCAGTCCTGTGCCGCCGAGTGCCGCGGCGATCTGGGTGGACTTGCCGCCCGGTGCGGCACACAAATCGAGGATATACTCGCCTTTTTGCGGGCGAAGCACCGTTACCGCCGAAGAGGCGGACGGCTCCTGCATATAATACGCACCTGCGTGGTGGAGCGGATCGGCACCCGCTTTGTGAGGGGCGTCCAGATAAAAGGCGTCGTCAGCAAACGGCGAAGCGTTCAGCGGATGCGGGAACAGCGTTAAAAACGTGTCGGTATCACACCACAGCGTGTTGACACGCAACCCGCGTCGAAGCGGCAGATCGTAGCTGTCCAGAAAAGCATTGGTTTCGTCGCCGAGCAGGCGTCGCAGCCTCTCAATGAACGCAGAGGGAAGGGCGAACTCAGTCATGGTGACAGCCTCCGCCGCAACCGTGATCACCGCAGGTGTGCCCTTTGCCATGAGCGTGATCGTGATGATCACAACGGGCGTTGGGATCATAATCGAGTTTGCCCGCCAGGAACATCGCAACAGCACGATCGGCATCGCCCGATACGCCGCCGTAGATGCGGATACCGACTTCGGCGAGCGCGTCCTGCGCCCCGCCGCCGATGCCACCGCAGATCAGCGTGGTTACACCACGGTCGGCGAGAAACGTTGACAGCGCACCGTGACCGCTGCCGTTGGTGTCGGCAAGGGAAATGGCGGTAACGGCACCGTCTTCAACGGTATAAAAGCGGAATTGCGTGGTATGGCCGAAATGTCCGAACACCTGTCCACCTGCGTAGGGTACAGCAATGATCATAAAAAACAACCTTTCTCATCGTTAAAAATATGCATATATGATACCGCTTTTTCGCAAATCTGTCAATGAGTTACAAAAATGTAAAAAAATCTATATATTGCGTTCAAAATGGGTTGAAATTTTCACATCTTGTGTTATAATGAAGAAAGCGTAGTATTATCAGAAATCCGAACGGAGGGTGACCGCCTTTGGAAAAGTATCGTATTTGCGGTGGTAAGCCCCTTGTCGGCACGGTGAATATCAGCGGTGCTAAGAACGCAGTGTTGCCGATTCTTGCCGCTGTCGTGCTGACGCAAGAGGTTTGCTGCATTGAAAATATTCCGAACATTTCCGATGTTTCCACGTCTTTAGATATTTTGTCGGCGCTTGGTGCCAACATTCGCCGTCTTGATAATCATACCATTGAAATCGACCCGTCTCAGCTGGTGACCCATGTGGTACCGCACGACTTGTCGCAACACATGCGTGCGTCGTATTATTACCTCGGTGCGCTTCTGGGCCGTTTCGGTGTCGCACGCACATCGCTTCCGGGTGGATGCAACTTCGGCGTCCGTCCGATCGACCTGCATCTCAAAGGCTTCCGTGCGCTGGGTGCTCAGGTGCCCGACCTGCCCGACAACGGTATGATCGAGGTCAAGGCGAACGGTGAGCTTGTGGGCAATTCGGTGTATCTTGATCAGGTGTCGGTCGGCGCTACGGTCAACATTATGCTTGCCGCTGTGCGCGCCAAGGGTATGACCGTGATTGAAAACGCGGCTAAAGAACCGCATATCGTCGATCTTGCCAACTTCCTGAACTCGATGGGCGCGGATGTGCGCGGTGCGGGTACGGACGTGATCAAGATCCGCGGCGTGGATTACCTTTGCGGCGCAAACTATTCCATCATTCCCGACCAGATCGAAGCGGGTACCTATATGGCGGCGGCGGTCGCTACGGGCGGCAATGTGCTGGTGCGCGGTGTGATCCCGAAG
The DNA here is from genome assembly GCA_017547465.1 of Clostridia bacterium. Lineage (GTDB taxonomy): Bacteria > Bacillota > Clostridia > Oscillospirales > Acutalibacteraceae > RGIG3009. Next base: position 1,949 of record JAFYPN010000055.1, read on the forward strand.
CACTTGGAGTCCATTACGGCAAAGCTGGAGGAAATGGGTGCTACGATCGAAGAGCTGGAGGATGAGGATGCGATCCGTGTCTCCTGTGATAAACCGCTTCGCCATTGCACGGTCAAAACGATGCCGCATCCCGGCTTCCCGACCGATATGCAACCCCAGATCGCGGTGCTTCTCGCGATGGCAGAGGGGACGAGCTTCCTGACCGAAAATATCTGGGACAACCGCTTCAAGTATCTGAGCGAGCTTCGCCGTATGGGCGCGGATGTGACGGTCAACGGCAACACAGCGGTGTTTCAGGGTGTGGAGCAGCTTAAAGGTGCTCCCGTTCGTGCCAATGATCTTCGTGCAGGTGCCGCGATGGTGATCGCGGGTCTTGCGGCAAAGGGTGTTACGCTGGTGGATGACATCTGCTACATCGAGCGCGGCTACGAAGACATCGTGGAAAAATTGCAGGCACTCGGCGCGGATATCGAGCGCATTTACGTAGCGCCTTCCACGGCACAGGCAATCTGAACGTACATAAAAGGATCGCTGTGTAATACAGCGATCCTTACTTTTTGAAAAAGGAGTTTTCTATGGCACGGTATTGTCCGTTGTTCAGCGGAAGCGAAGGAAACTGCACCTATCTCGGTACGGCGAGCGGCGGCGTGCTGGTGGATGCGGGTGTTTCCGCTAAACGCCTCACCGAGGCGCTTTTACAACGAGGAATCGACCCCGCATCGCTTCACGGGATTTTTCTTACCCACGAACACAGCGATCATATCAGCGGTCTCAAGGTGTTTTTGAAAAAGCATCCGATGCCCGTGTACGGTACACGCGGCACGCTGGAAGCGGTGGCGGATAAGGATGCCTTGCCCGCGGGCGCTACGGTGTATGCGATTGACGGCACGGTGGAGATCGGTGGCCTGCAGGTAACGGCGTTTGCCACTCCGCACGACAGCCGTGAGAGCTGTGGCTATCGCGTGATATTTCCCGACGAACGCACGGCGGCGATCGCCACCGACATCGGGCATCTGACCGATACGGTCAAAGAGGCGGTCAATGGTTGCGATCTGGTGCATATCGAGTCCAATCACGATGTGCGGATGCTGGAATGCGGCCCGTATCCGTTTTACCTGAAAGAACGGATTCTCAGTCAGGTCGGTCACCTGTCAAATGAACGTTGTGCTGCGTTATTGCCCTCTTTGCTGGAGAACGGCACGACGCGTTTTGTTCTGGCTCATCTCAGTCGTGAAAACAACACGCCGCTTCTGGCACAGGTGACGGCGCAAACCGCACTCAAAGCAACGGGCGCGCTGGAAAACCGCGATTTTCTCCTCGGTGTTGCCGCACCGACCGGCACGGACGACATCTTGATATTTTAAACACAACACCTCTATCGGCATATAGAGGTGTTTTTTCTTGCGAAACAACCTACGCTGTGGTATAATGAAGCGGAGTGTATGGTGCAAAAAAAGAGGGAATTCGTGCCTTGCTCTTGCACGGACAGACAAATTATGATACACTTATGAAAAACCTTGTCAGCGAGAGGATTATATGAGCAGGAAGATTATTCAGAAACCGTGGATGCGTTTTCGTCATCGGCTGGTTCGTGATATTCTCGGCGGTACGCTGGGAGTATACTGCCGCCTGAAATACGGCATCCGCGTGGAGACATTTAAAAAGCAGGGTAAGCGTCCGTATCTGATTCTGTTCAATCATCAGACGGCGTTCGATCAGTTTTTTGTCGGATTGGCGTTTCGCGGGCCCGTGTATTATCTGGCGTCGGAGGATCTGTTTTCCAACGGCTTCGTGTCGTCGTTGATCCGTTGGCTGGTGGCACCCATCCCGATTAAAAAACAGACGACCGACCTCAAGGCGATCAAGACCTGCATCCGTGTA
>JAFYPN010000056.1 GCA_017547465.1 Clostridia bacterium
GAATGCCGCGCGTATGGCAGATTCTTGCAGAGGCTTAGAAATGCCGGTGTTCCCCGAGGACCGTTTTGTGGACGCGGTGGTTGAGGTCGTCAAGGCCAATAAGGATTGGGTGCCGCCGTACGGATCGGGTGCGTCGCTGTATTTGCGTCCATTTATGTTCGGCAGCAATGCTGTTATCGGTGTCAAGCCCGCTACCGAGTACCAGTTCCGCATGTTTGCAACGCCGGTCGGTCCGTATTTCAAGGGCGGTGTCAAACCGTTGACCCTGCGCATTTCGGATCTGGATCGTGCGGCACCGCGCGGTACCGGCAACATTAAGGCGGGACTTAACTACGCAATGAGTCTGCGCAACATCGTAGATGCGCACAACTGCGGATACGATGAAAACGTCTACGTCGATTCCGCCACCCGCACCTTTATTGAGGAGACCGGTGGTGCGAACATTATTTTCGTAGCCAAGGACGGCAAGCTCGTCACCCCGAAATCCGACACCATCCTGCCTTCCATTACGCGCCGTTCGCTGATGCAGGTGGCGGAGCAATATTTGGGGCTTACAGTCGAGCAGCGTGAGATCAAGCTGTCTGAGATCGATCAGTTTGCGGAATGTGGTCTGTGCGGTACGGCGGCGGTGATCTCGCCGGTGGGCAAGATCGTCGACCACGGTCGGGAGATTGAATTTGCCGGCATGGGACCGGTCATTCAAAAATTGTACGACACCCTGCGCGGTATCCAAATGGGCGAGATCGAAGGCCCTGATGGTTGGATCAAAGTTATTGAATAATTATACTTGACACCGCGCTAAAGTAGTGATATAATTTAGCAAATTATTGAATACGATGATGGGGAGAAAGCTGTTTAATCCCGAACACAGAGAGTCGGCGGGTGGTGTGAGCCGACAGACGGACAACGGTATACTGGCCCCGGAGTGCTGATCTGAACAGGACCTTTCCTCAATAGGACAGCCGGCAACCCACCGTTATCCAGGGGCGCGATTGTAGGATCGCCGTGAGTGGCCATATACTATGGCAAAAAGAGTGGTACCGCAAGGTTTTTACACGACTGTAGAACCCTGTCTCTTTATCGGAAGAGGCAGGGTTTTGTATATGACGAGGAGTGAAGTTCCTATGCTGACTATCGACAAGATCTTTCAAGCGTCCACCGTTCTGAAGGACATTATTCGCCCGACCCCGCTTGCTAAGGCATATGGGATCGCGCCGGACTGCACGCTGTATCTTAAGCCGGAAAATTTGCAAAACACCGGTTCCTTTAAGTTGCGTGGCTCGGGCTACAAGATTGCGATGTTGTCAGATGAAGAAAAGGAAAAGGGCGTTATCGCTTGCTCTGCCGGTAACCATGCACAGGGCGTGGCGCTTGCCGCTACCAAATGCGGCATTTCCTCCCTGATCTGTCTGCCGGACACGGCCCCACTTTCCAAGGTGGAGGCGACCAAGAGCTTTGGTGCCGACGTGTGTCTGGTTGAGGGTTGTTATGACGATGCGTACAACCGCGCGTTGGAATTAAAAGATGAAAAGGGCTATACCTTTGTACATCCATTCGACGATGAGGATGTTATCGCGGGACAGGGCACCATCGGTTTGGAGATCGTGAACGATATGGACGATATCGATGCGGTTATTGTTCCCATCGGCGGCGGCGGTCTGATCTCGGGAATCGCGTATGCCATCAAATCCATTCGTCCGTCTATTAAGGTATACGGTGTACAGGCGGCGGGAGCGCCGAGTATGTATAACTCGGTGAAAAGCGGCAAGATTGAGTGCTTAGATTCTGTGTCCACCATTGCGGACGGTATCGCGGTGAAAAAGCCGGGTGAGCACACCTTTGAATACGTCAGCAAATATGTGGATGATATCGCGTTGGTCACCGAGGACGAAATTTCCTCCGCGGTGCTGGCGCTCATTGAGAAGCAGAAGATGGTGGCTGAGGGTGCCGGCGCGGTGTCGGTTGCGGCGGCTATGTATAACAAATTCCCGCTTGCCGGCAAAAAAGTGGTCAGCTTGATCTCCGGTGGTAACATTGATGTGACGAGCCTGTCGCGCGTGATCGAGCGCGGTTTGATGCGCTCGGCGCGTATCGTCAATTTACTCATTGAACTGGCAGACAAACCCGGTCAGCTCAAGGATGTATCCCGCATCATTGCGGATTGCGGAGGCAACGTTACCGGTGTGCATTATGAGCGTGGCGGCACCAAGAGCGTTAACGGTTGTTTTTTGCGTATCACGCTGGAGGCGCGCAATTATGACCACGCGGATGAGATCGTACACGCGCTGGAGGCCGAGGGCTTCCGCATTGCAGAAAGATAAGAGGTATTGGTTATGAAGATCGTACATACAAGCAACGCGCCCGAAGCCATCGGGCCGTACAGTCAGGCAATCCTCGCGGGCGGATTGGTGTTTACCTCGGGTCAGATCGCCATCAACCCCGCGACCGGTGCAGTGGAGGCTGCTACCATAGAGGAACAGACCGAGCAGGTCTGCCAAAACATCACGGCCGTGCTCGAAGCCGCCGGTTCCTCCATTGATAGGGTTGTGAAAACAACTTGTTTTTTGCAGTCGATGGAGGATTTTGCGGCATTTAATGCGGTGTACGGCAAGTATTTTACCGGCAAACCCGCCCGCTCTTGCGTGGCAGTCAAAACCTTGCCCAAAAATGTATTGGTTGAAGTCGACACGATTGCAGAGCAATAAGGAGTGTAACCATGGACACCAGTAAATACAGCGTCGGTTATTATCCGGCGCCGGGTACGCATTATAAATGGGTACAAAAGGATCATATTGAAAAAGCGCCCGCGTGGTGCAGTGTTGACCTGCGCGACGGCAACCAGAGTCTTATCATTCCGATGAGCCTGGAGGAAAAGCTGGAGTTTTACAAGCTTCTGTTAAAGGTCGGTTTCAAGGAGATCGAGGTTGGATTTCCCGCCGCCTCCGAGACCGAATATGAATTTTTGCGCACGCTGATCGAGCGGGACATGATCCCCGACGATGTCACCGTACAGGTGTTGACGCAATGCCGCGAGCATATCATCCGCCGCACGTTTGACGCGTGCAAGGGTGCGCCCAACGCGATCATTCATTTCTACAATTCGGTCAGCGTGGCACAACGCGAGCAGGTGTTCCGCAAATCCAAGGAAGAGATCAAGCAGATCGCCATTGACGGCGCGAAGTTGGTCAAGCGCCTTGCCGCGGAGTATGAGGGCAACTTCCGCTTTGAATATTCACCGGAAAGCTTTACCGGTACCGAGCCGGAGTACGCACTGGAGGTGTGTAACGCCGTATTGGATGTGCTGGAGCCCGGTCCCGATAACAATGTTATCATCAATCTGCCCGTCACGGTGGAAATGAGCCTGCCGCACGTGTATGCGTCGCAGGTGGAGTATATGAGCGAGAATCTGAAATACCGCGAGTATGTCACGGTGTCGCTGCATCCCCATAACGACCGCGGTACCGGTGTTGCGGATACCGAGCTGGCACTGCTTGCCGGCGCGGATCGTGTGGAAGGTACGCTGTTCGGCAACGGTGAACGTACGGGTAATGTCGATATTGTGACATTGGCGATGAATATGTATTCGCACGGCGTCGAGCCGAAGCTTGATTTTTCGGATATGCCATCCATCGTGGAGGTATACGAGAAATGTACGCGTATGCACGTGTACGAGCGCTCTCCGTATGCCGGTGCGTTGGTGTTTGCCGCGTTCTCCGGCAGTCATCAGGATGCGATCGCCAAGGGCATGAATTGGCGCAAGGAAAAGGAGTTGCACGAGTGGACGGTGCCGTATATTCCGATCGACCCGGAAGATATCAGCCGAACCTACGATGCCGATGTTATTCGTGTCAATTCCCAGAGTGGAAAGGGCGGTATCGGGTATCTGCTGGAGCAGACTTACGGCTACGTGTTGCCGCCGAAAATGCGGGAGCATTTCAGCTACCTGTGCAAGAGCGTGTCGGATCACGACCACCGCGAGCTTAAGGTGTCCGATGTGCTTGACATCTTCAAGGAGCATTACCTTGACCTTAAAGAACCGATCTCTATTGCCAACATGACGTTTATGCAAAAAGACGGCGGTGTGGACGCCTATGTCACCTTTGAAAAGAACGGTGAAAAGAGCACGATGCATACCACCGGTAACGGTTCGTTGGATGCCGTCAGTAACGCATTGAAGGCGTATACCGGCAGTGCCTATAAATTAAAGGTCTATACCGAGCACAGTGTGCAGGAGCAGTGCTCCGATTCCACTGCGGCTGCGTATATCGGCTTGGAGAAAGAAAACGGCACTATCAGTTGGGGTGCCGGTACCCACACGGATATTATCCGCGCGGGTATCAACGCGCTGATCAGTGCGTACAACAACTTGATTTCCGAGTAAAGGAGTGCTTACCATGGGCATGACGATGACACAAAAAATCTTAGCCGCACACGCCGGATTGGAAACGGTTTCGGCGGGTCAGCTGATCAATGCGAAGCTGGATATTGTACTTGGCAATGATATCACCACACCGGTGGCGGTCAACGAATTTAAGAAAGCTGGATTTGACAGTGTGTTCGACAAGGATCGTGTGGCGATCGTGCTGGATCACTTTGTCCCGAATAAGGATATCAAGGCCGCTGAGCAGTCCAAGCAGTGTCGCGAATTTGCGTGTGCACATTGTGTCAGCCATTTCTACGATGTCGGTAAAATGGGGATTGAGCACGCGCTACTTCCCGAGCAGGGTGTCGTGACGGCAGGTGACTGCATTATCGGTGCCGACAGCCATACCTGTACTTACGGCGCGCTCGGCGCGTTTTCCACGGGTGTCGGCAGTACCGACATGGCTGCCGGTATGGCGACCGGTATGGCGTGGTTTAAGGTGCCTGCTGCGATCCGGTTTGAACTGAAAGGCAAGTTGCCCGCGAATTGCAGCGGCAAAGATGTTATCTTATATATCATCGGCATGATCGGCGTAGACGGCGCGTTGTACCGCAGTATGGAATTTACCGGTGAAGGCGTCGGTTCACTGTCGATGGACGACCGCCTGTGCATCTGCAACATGGCGATCGAGGCTGGTGCCAAAAACGGCATTTTCCCCGTGGACGATACCACGCGTGCGTATATGAAAGATCGTTGCGAGCGCCAGCCGGTGGAGTATACCCCCGATGTGGATGCGGAATATGAGCGGATCATTGAGATCGATCTGTCGGCGATGGTGCCTACCGTCAGTTGTCCGCATTTGCCGGAAAACACCAAGCCGGCCAGCGAGCTTTCGAATATTAAAATCGATCAAGTTGTGATCGGTAGCTGCACCAACGGCCGCATGGAGGATATGGAGACCGCCTACCGTGTCTTAAACGGCAAGAAGATCGCCGACGGTGTGCGGTGTATCATTATTCCGGCAACCATGCAGATCATGCGCGAGTGTGTCGAACGCGGCTATGTCACCGCGTTCATCGATGCCGGCGCGGTGGTTTCCACGCCGACCTGCGGCCCCTGCCTCGGCGGGTATATGGGTATTCTGGCGGCGGGCGAGCGGTGTGTTGCCACGACCAACCGCAACTTCGTCGGTCGTATGGGTCATGTAGACAGTGAGGTCTATTTGGCAAGTCCCGCGACTGCGGCGGCGAGCGCGTTGACCGGTTACATTACCGAGGCGAAGGGGGAATAAACGATGAAAACACAAGGAACTGTTTTTAAGTATCCCGACAACGTGGATACCGATGTGATCATCCCCGCACGGTATCTCAACACCTCCGATGCCAAAGAACTGGCAAAACACTGTATGGAGGATATCGACACGGAATTTGTCAGCAAGGTCAAGGCGGGGGATATTATGGTTGCCGGCTGGAATTTCGGTTGTGGCTCGTCCCGTGAGCACGCACCGCTGGTTATCAAGACGTGTGGTACGGGCTGTGTTATCGCCAAGAGCTTTGCGCGTATTTTTTATCGAAACGCCATTAACATCGGGCTTGCCATCTTAGAATGTGAGCAGGCGGCGGAGGAGATTTCCGCCGGCGATCAAGTCAGCGTTGATTTTGACACCGGTATCATTTATAATGTGACTACCGGCAAACAGTATCAGGCAGAGCCGTTCCCGCCGTTTATTCAGAATATTATTCAAAAAGGCGGCTTACTCGCCTCCTTGAAAGAAGCGTGATTTTGATGCAGAAGAATATTGCTGTTATCCGTGGTGACGGTATCGGTCCCGAAATCGTTGAGCAGGCATTGCTGGCGTTCGACAAGATTGGTGAGTTGTACGGACATACCTTTACCTATACGGACGTGGATATGGGCGGTATTGCCATTGACAAATGGGGCGATCCGCTGCCGACAGACATGCTGGAAAAATGTGTGAATGCGGACAGCGTTTTACTGGGTGCGGTCGGCGGCCCGAAATGGAACGATGTACCTGGTGACAAGCGTCCCGAAAAAGGGTTGCTCCGTCTTCGTGCCGGTATGGGGGTATACTCGAACAACCGTCCGGCAAAAATATGGCCGCAGCTGGCAGACGCGTCTCCTCTGAAAGCGAGTATCGTCGCCAAGGGTATTGATTTTATCATCGTGCGTGAGCTGATCGGCGGGATCTACTTTGGTAGTCACACCACTGAAGAGGTGAACGGCGAGAAAAATGCAGTGGATGTTTTACAGTACAGCGAGAGTGAAATTGAGAGGATTGGACGCATCGGATTTGAGACGGCGCGCAAGCGCTCCGGTAAGCTCTGCTCGGTGGAGAAGAGCAACGTGTTGGATTCCAGCCGACTGTGGAAGGCGGTCATGCATCGCTTGAGCGCCGAGTATCCGGACGTTGAACTTTCGGATATGTTGGTGGACAACTGCGCGATGCAGATCGTTAAGGATCCCTCGCAGTTTGATGTGGTTGTGACCGAGAATATGTTCGGTGACATTCTGTCGGACGAAGCCTCTATGATCACGGGCTCTATCGGCATGATTCCGTCGTCCAGCCTGGGTGCTTCGAGTAACGGTCTGTACGAGCCGATCCACGGTTCGGCGCCGGATATCGCCGGCATGGATATGGCGAACCCCATTGGTACGATTTTATCCGCGGCCATGATGCTGCGCTTTAGCTTTGATATGCCCGCAGAGGCGGACTGCATTGAGCGAGCCGTATCGGCGGTGTTGGATGCAGGTTATCGCACGGCGGATATTTATTCCGATGGTTGCAAAAAGATCGGTTGTGCCGAAATGGGGCAGCGGATTCTGGAAAACATGAGAAAGGAATGATACGATGAAGTTGTCCGGTTCCGATATTATCGTGCGCACCCTCATTGAGCAGGGCTGCGACGTCGTGTTCGGATATCCCGGCGGCCAGATCATCCATGTGTACGATTCGCTTTATAAATACCAAGACGAATTAAAGCACGTACTGACAGCGCACGAGCAGGGCGCGGCACACGCCGCTGATGGCTATGCGCGAGCGACCGGCAAGGTCGGTGTGGTGATCGCCACATCCGGTCCCGGTGCAACCAATCTGGTGACGGGTATCGCGACTGCGTACTTAGATTCTGTGCCGATCGTCGCCATTACCGGTAACGTTCCGAGCTCCGGCATTGGTACCGATAGTTTCCAAGAAATTGATATTACCGGTATCACCCTGCCGATCACCAAGCACAATTATTTCGTGGGATCAGTTGAAAACTTGGCAGATACCATTCGTGACGCGTTCCGTCTGGCGAGCTCCGGTCGTCCCGGCCCGGTACTGATTGATGTGCCGAAGGATGTGCAGATCGCTATGTGTGAGTACGAGGCACAGCCGCCGGTACAACCCGACGAAAAACAGGCGGCCAAGGATATCCGTATCCAACAGGCGGCAGAATGTATCAACGCGGCGAGGCGCCCGTTTGTGTATTTCGGCGGCGGTCTGATGACCGGTGAGGCGCAGGAGGAATTGCTCGCTCTTGCCGATAAGATCGATGCACCGCTCGGTTGTTCCATGATGGGTATTTCGGGTGTGCCGACCGATCATCCGCGCTTTTTAGGGATGCAGGGCATGCACGGTCATTATGCGTGCTCCATGGCGATGCACAAAGCGGATTGTATTATTGCGCTTGGTGTTCGTTTCAACGATCGCGTGACCGGCAACCGTGAAAAGTTTGCCAGAGGCGCGAAGATCGTGCATATTGATATAGACGGCGCGGAGCTGTCCAAAACGGTCGAGGCGACCCATGGACTTCGCGGTGACGTCAAAAAAACACTGCAAAAGTTGTTGCCGTTGCTTGATGCGCAGGAACGGCCGAAATGGCAGGAGAAGATTGCGGAGTTCCGTCGTGAGGAGGAAGCCGCTGCAGATAACCGCGAGGGCATGACACCGCGCACGGTGTTGAACATACTCAATCGCCATCTGGGCGAGAACACCCCGGTGGCTACCGATGTGGGACAGCATCAGATGTGGACTGCACAGTATGCGAAGTTCCAATCTTCGCGACGGTTTATTTCCAGCGGTGGCTTGGGCACGATGGGGTTTGGACTGGGTGCCGCGATCGGTGCTCAGATGGGGTCCGGTGAAAGAACGGTGTTGGTCACCGGTGACGGAAGTTTCGGCATGTGCTTAAACGAGCTTGCCACCGCGGTATCGCAAAAGCTACCGCTAGTGATTCTATTACTCAACAACGGCGTGCTCGGTATGGTACGCCAGTGGCAGACGTTGTTCTTTGATAAGCACTATTCCAACACGGTGCTTGACCGCAAGACGGATTTCGTAAAGCTCGCGGAGGCGTTTGGTGCCAAGGGCATGCGTGCTACGACGCCGGACGAGCTGGACAACGTGCTGAGTGAAGCGTTTTCCACAGACGGTCCGTGCGTTGTGGAATGTTTCGTGGATAAAGACGAGTTCGTTCTCCCAATGTTACCGCCCGGCGGGTCGATGGACGATATCATAGTAAGGATAGGTGACTGACATGAACCGATTTACCGTAGCGATTCTGGTTAACAACCAGTTCGGTGTGCTGAACCGAGTCACCAGTATGTTCCGTCGTCGTCAGTTCAACATTAGCTCACTGACTGTGAGCGAGACGGAATCGGCGGATTTCTCACGCATTACCGTCCAGTCGGAGGGTGATGAGATCAACAAGCAGCAGTTGATTAATCAGCTGTACAAGCTGCCGGATGTGCGTTCCGTTGTGGAACTGGATCCGTTGGAAACGGTCAGCCGTGAGCTCCTGCTCATTAAGGTGGAGCATTCACCGGCGAACCAAAGTGAGATTCGCGCCGCCTCGGATGCGTACGAGGGAAAGATCGTGGACTATACCAAAGACGCCATGATCGTTCAGATGGTCGGTGATAGCCGTAAGATCGACAATTTTCTCGATCTGATGAAGGACTTCACCATTTTAGAAATTTGTCGAACCGGTGTCGTGTCGCTGGAACGCGGCGCAGTCACCATTCAACGAGTAACGAATTTATAAGAAAGAGGTAATACACTATGAACAGAATCTTTTATCAGCAGGATTGCGATCTGCAGAAGCTCGCCGGCAAGACCGTTGCCATCATCGGCTACGGTTCGCAGGGTCATGCGCACGCGCTCAATTTGAAGGACAGCGGTGTCGATGTTGTCGTTGGTCTGTATGAGGGCAGCAAAAGCTGGGCAAAGGCTGAGGCTCAGGGCCTTAAGGTCATGACGTCCGCCGAAGCCGCGAAGGTTGCGGATATCATTATGATCCTCATCAACGATGAGAAGCAGGCAAAGCTGTATAAAGAAAGCATTGAGCCCAACCTGACCGAGGGTAAGACCCTGGCGTTTGCACATGGGTTTAACATCCACTTTGGTTGCATTAAGCCTCCGAAAAATGTTAACGTTATCATGGTCGCCCCCAAAGGCCCCGGCCACACCGTCCGCAGTGAGTACCAGGTCGGCAAGGGTGTGCCCTGCCTGATCGCGGTGGAGCAGGATGCGACGGGTGACGCACTCGAGATCGGTCTGGCATATGCGCTCGGTATCGGCGGCGCTCGCGCCGGCGTGCTGGAGACCAACTTCCGCACCGAGACCGAAACCGACCTGTTCGGTGAGCAGGCTGTGCTGTGCGGCGGCGTGTGCGCGCTGATGCAGGCGGGTTTCGAAACGCTTGTCGAGGCGGGTTACGATCCGCGCAATGCGTATTTTGAGTGCATCCACGAGATGAAGCTCATTGTTGACCTCATCTATCAGAGCGGCTTTGCCGGTATGCGGTATTCGATCTCCAACACCGCGGAGTACGGCGATTACATCACCGGTCCGAAAATCATCACCGAGGAAACCAAGAAGGCGATGAAGAAAGTGTTGTCCGATATTCAGGACGGCACCTTTGCCAAGGACTTCTTGCTCGACATGTCGGATGCCGGTTCACAGGTGCATTTCAACGCGATGCGTAAGCTGGCATCGGAGCATCCGTCTGAGGTTGTCGGCGAAGATATCCGCAAGCTGTACAGCTGGAGCGACGAGGATAAGCTCATTAATAACTAAAAGGGAAGCGCAGGATACCCGAATGGATATCCTGCGCCTACTAGAAAGCAGGGTTGCTTTATGATAAAGGATAAAATTGTTGACGGTTGCCAGAACGCGCCGCATCGGAGTTTGTACCACGCGCTCGGGCTTACGAAAGAGGAACAGGCGCGTCCGCTGATTGCCGTTGTCAGCTCGTATAACGAGATCGTACCCGGTCATATGAATCTGGATAAGATCGTGGATGCTGTGAAGCTGGGCGTCGCGATGGCAGGCGGTACGCCCATCGTATTCCCTGCCATTGCGGTATGCGACGGCATTGCGATGGGTCATGAGGGCATGAAATATTCGCTGGTGACCCGGGATCTGATCGCGGACTCTACTGAGGCGATGATCCGTGCCCACGGTTTTGACGGCGTGGTTATGGTTCCGAACTGCGACAAAAACGTGCCGGGACTGCTGATGGCGGCCGCACGCGTGAACATCCCCACCGTGTTTGTCAGCGGTGGACCGATGCTTGCGGGTCGTGTGGACGGCAAGAAGACCAGTCTTTCGAGTATGTTTGAGGCGGTGGGCGCGTATTCATCCGGCAAGATCGACGAAAAGCAGCTGACGGTGTGCGAAATGAACACCTGTCCCACCTGCGGTTCCTGCTCGGGCATGTATACCGCAAACTCGATGAACTGTCTAACTGAGGTGCTCGGCATGGGCCTTCGCGGGAACGGCACCATCCCGGCGGTGTATTCGCAGCGTATTGAGCTTGCCAAGCACGCCGGTATGCAGGTGATGGAGCTGGTGAAACAGAACATCCGTCCGCGCGATATTATGAACAAACGCTCTATCCGCAATGCACTGATCGCGGATATGGCTCTGGGCTGTTCTACCAATTCAATGCTGCATCTGCCCGCGATTGCGAATGAATGTGGCGTGGATTTTAGTTTGGATATGGCAAACGAGCTGAGCGCTATCACGCCGAACTTGTGTCACCTGGCACCGGCGGGCCCTACCTATATGGAAGATCTGAACGAAGCCGGCGGTGTGTACGCGGTGCTGAAAGAACTCAGCAAATTGGATCTGCTGGATTTGGATGCGCTGAGCGTTACCGGCAAGACGATGGGTGAAAACATTGCCGATGCGGTGAATCGCGATCCCTCGGTCATCCGACCGGTGGAGGATCCCTATTCTACGACCGGTGGTATCGCCGTGCTCAAGGGCAACTTAGCGCCTGAGGGGAGCGTGGTCAAACGCTCGGCGGTGTTACCCGAGATGCTCGTACACGAGGGCCCCGCTCGCGTGTTTGACTGTGAGGAGGACGCGCAGGCCGCCATCAATGCGGGGAAGATCAACCCGGGCGATGTGGTGGTTATCCGCTATGAAGGTCCCAAAGGCGGCCCCGGTATGCGTGAAATGCTCAACCCGACCTCTGCCATTATGGGCATGGGCCTTGGTAATAGCGTAGCGCTCATCACCGACGGCCGATTCAGCGGCGCGACCCGCGGTGCTTGCATCGGTCACGTATCACCTGAGGCGGCTTCCGGTGGGGTGATCGGTGTGGTGAAAGAGGGGGATATCATCAGCATCAACATTCCGGAAAATACGCTGGAGCTGAAAGTAGACGACGCCGAACTTGCCGAGCGTATGAGCCACTTTGTTCCGAAGACAAAAGAGCTTTCAGGCTATCTTAAACGCTATGCTGCGCTGGTTTCCAGTGGCGCGAAAGGTGCGATCTTGAACGGATGAACACCCAGTTTTTACACGTACAACTACACTCGCTGACCGTGTTCCGCGCGTTGCTTGACGATCCCGTGATTGCGGCGTTGTGCCGTTTTCTCGGTACGCCGCCAACCGATACGGCGGCAGCGGTATTCGCATATGCGGCATTTGTTGCCGAGGTGTACAACACCGGCGCCGAAACCTTTGCGAGGTATTTACAAGGACTTGTTAACGATGACGAAAACGCCTATATCCGTTTGATCGGCAAGGGTGAACAGCCGCCTGCCGAAATGGAACGGTGTGTTCGATCGGAGTTCGAGATTTTGCAAACGGTCGCCGATCTTACTGCTGAGGAGCTGTGTGACGAGCTGGCGTGGAGTGGTTATCTGCCGACGTTTCCGGTGGGGAGGGTTGATCTTGCCGGTGATTATGCGGCGCGCTGTAAAAGCGTCAGTCGCTATGGCTACGGGATGTATGCCAAGCACCGTATGTTCTATGTCAGTCCCCAAAACAAAATCGTGCCGGTGTATCATCCCGATCGCACGCGGCTGTCGTCACTCGTGGACTACGAACGCGAAAAACAGATTATCGTCGACAACACGGTGGCGCTGTTAGAAGGCAAGCCCGCTGCTAACATTTTGCTTACGGGTGATGCCGGTACCGGCAAATCTTCTACCGTTAAAGCGGTGGTTAACGAGTTGTATGACCGTGGCCTGCGTATTTTGGAAGTTCGCAAGGAGCAGTTACACGCGATCCCGTCCATATTGGATTCGCTGAGCAGTAACCCGCTGAAATTTATTTTGTTTATCGATGATCTGTCGTTCCAGAAGGACGACGATAATTTCAGCGCGCTCAAGGCGATTCTGGAGGGCTCTGTTTCCACGAAGGCACAAAACGTGGTGGTGTATGCCACCAGCAACCGCCGCCATCTGGTCAAAGAAACCTTCTCCGATCGTGATGGTGACGATATTCACCGCAACGATACGATGCAGGAAATCATTTCTCTTTCTGCGCGTTTCGGAATTCATATCACGTTCCAAAAACCGGATAAGCGGACGTATCTCGATATCGTGCATCATCTGGCTGTCGAACGCGGCCTTAAGCACGACCCTGATGAGCTGGATCTGCTTGCCGAACGCTTTGCGCTGGACAAGGGCGGCCGTTCCGCCCGTGCTGCGAAGCAATTCATTGATAGTTTAGTATAGAGTGAGAAAAAGCCGTTCCTCTTGCTTGCAAAAGGAACGGCTTTTTAGAATTCAAGCGGCATTGAGAATCCGTCTTTCTCAATTAATTGTTTCAGATTGGCAAGTGTTTGGTATTGTTTCTCCCATAAGTAAGCGGATGCGGAGGCGTGCGAAATTTTAACACCCTCGCCTTCAAACACGGTAAAATCCGTATTTTCCAACACCACACCCTGTAAGTAGGTGAGTACAAACAACTCATACAACCCATTACAAACAACATCCAAATCATCTAGTGTTACTTTGACCAAAACAACTATTCCTCTTTCTGCCACAAGATATAACAAGTATATATCCTGTTGCGTGAAACAGCGTCCTACCGGTAGGACATGCCGAGAAAATATAAAGCACCCCTAAAGCAGATTTTACTAAGGGGTGCCTTGTTGCAAACGAAAACAATGTGATAAGCCTTCCACCGAGAGGAAGGAGACCGACGTGGAGCGTTGGTGGAAGGAGCTTGCGCGACTACAAATA
>JAFYPN010000057.1 GCA_017547465.1 Clostridia bacterium
GTTCTTGGTTGTACCGTTCCATCATGGAACGAAAATTATTGCCATCCATCGGCGATCACACCTTTCTCCATCATCGTATGCGTGAACGAGACAAAACATGCGCCAAAGCAGAAAACGACAAAAGGAAAAGCCGCAAGAGAACAGCGTTCTCTTGCGGCTTTAACAGCTCATTATTTTGTCAGCTCATGTAAGCAATTGGGGCAGATGTTGTGACCTTTGAACGAAATGACGTCTTTTGCGTCACCGCAAAATAGACACGACGGCTGATATTTTTTGAGAATGATCATATCATCCTCGACAAAGATCTCGACCGGATCCTTTTCCCCGATTTGTAGAGTACGGCGTAGCTCCACCGGAAGCACGATACGCCCCAGGTCGTCCAGTTTACGAACGATACCGGTTGATTTCATACGCGATCACCTCCCTCATATAATACCCATACAATACCATATTTTGAAAATTATGTCAATATTTAGGATTTTTTCGAAAAAAGAGGCGATTTGGGTCCTCAATCCAAAAGAATTCTATTGAATCGTATGATGAAAAATGGTATGATTATACATGTATGTACTACCAGAAGGGGAAAGCTGTATGAGCTACAAGCGTTGGACATTTTTGCAAGTGGATAAGGATATTGCCAGCGAGTTGTCGGCGGAGTGCGGCTTGGATCCGTTGCTTTGTCTGCTGATGACCGGTCGAGGGATCAACGATGCCGAGTCTGCTTTGGACTTTTTGATGGGCAATGAGCTTCGAAGTGATCCGTTTATGTTTGCCGATATGGATGCCGCGGTGGAGCGTATTCAGCGTGCAATTGACGAAGGCGAAAGTATTGTGGTATACGGCGACTACGATGCCGACGGTGTGACGGCGACGGTACTGCTGTATTCGTACTTGAAGAGCAAGGGCGCCAGAGTTGCGTACCGCCTGCCGCGGCGTGACGGTGAGGGCTACGGTCTGCACTGTGAGACTATCGAAGAAATGGCAGGGCAGGGCGTACAGCTGATCATTACGGTGGATAACGGTATTTCTTCCGTAGACGAGATCGCATTTGCTGCAGGTTGCGGGATTGATGTGGTGGTTACCGATCACCATCAGCCTCAGGATCGTCTGCCGAACGCGGTAGCGGTGGTAGATCCGCACCGTGCCGATTGCCCGAGTGAGTTTAAGGATTTTGCCGGTGTAGGTATGGCGTTTCAACTGGTGTGCGCACTGGAAGGCGATCCTGATTGGGCGCTACGTGAATACGGTGACCTTGTGGCACTCGGTACGCTTGCTGATGTGATGCCGCTGCGTCACGACAACCGTGTTTTGGTGCGCCGCGGGCTGCAGAGCATCAACGACGAAACACGCACAGGGCTCCGCCTGTTGCGCGAACACGCGGGTGTCGCCGGTACGCAGCAGACGGCGACGTCGGTGACGTTTACATTGGCCCCCCGAATCAACGCCGCGGGACGCATGGGCGATCCGTCGATTGCGGCGGCACTGTTGCTGAGCGAGAATTTGGAAGAGGCTGATTGTTTAGCAGGCGAGATCTGTGAGAAGAATAGACAACGGCAGGAAACCGAAATGGCAATCCTGACACCATTGTTGGATACGCTGCGCAAAGCGCCTGAACGGACGGCACAGCGCGTGATGGTTGTGTGGGGCGAGGGCTGGCATCACGGGATACTGGGAATTTTGGCCGCGCGGTTGCAAGAACGGTACGGCCGTCCCTGCCTGGTGTTGTCGGTGAATGACGGTATCGCGCGTGGCTCCGGCAGAAGTCTTGCCGGTTTTTCCCTGTTTGAAGCGCTTAGAGCATGTGACGATTGTCTGCTTGGTTACGGCGGACATGAGCTCGCCGCGGGCATGACGCTGGAGGCTGCACGCTTGGAAGAATTTTGTGAGAGGATCAACGCGTACGCGGCTGTGGCGGCACCGACAATGCCGGTGCCCGAGGTGTGTATGGATTGCCGGTTGAAACCGGATCAGATCACACCAAAACTATTGACCTGCCTATCGGCACTGGAACCGTTCGGTGCGGGGAACCCGTCGCCGGTGTTTGGATTATACCGTATGACGCTGGAACGCATTGAACCGGTGGGTGGCGGCAAACATCTGCGCCTAACCTTAAATCGCGACGGTGTGCGGGTGTCGGCCATGAAGTTTTCCACCACGCTCGAGCAATTCCCCTTTGTTCAAGGAGATGTGCTGAATCTATCGGTGACACTTGATCGCAACGAATATCGCGGTGCGGTCAGCGTATCTGTCATCATCCGTGATGTACGGCACGCCGATGTGGATCAGGAGAGCGTGCTTAATACGCTGCGGCGGTACGATGCCATCTTGCGCCGTGACGCAAAGCCGGATACCGCCCTGCCCGGTCGCGATTGCACGGCTGCCGTGTATCGCTTTTTAAAGAAACGACCATACCATGGAACGACGGAGGACTTCCTCCATGCGGTAACCGGAGAACCGTTTACCGGTACAGATGTGATGGTGTCATTGATTTTGCTGTTCGAGGCCGGTCTCATCGACTGGCACAACAGCGGTGATACGATATATGCGGCGGTAAAGCCGGTAGAGGGGAAATTGGATTTGATGAAGACTGCCACGGCTCGGTATTTATTGGAACAGGAGGGGTGATCGTGGAAACCAATACGGTAATGTACAAGGATGAGGCGATTGCCGCCTTGAAGAAAGTGGTTGCCGAAAGTGAAAAGAAGTACGACACTGAATCGATTGACCGTGCTGTTGCGATGGCGTGTGAGGCGCACGAAGGGCAGATGCGGTACGCAGGTGGTGATTATGTCTGCCATCCGCTGCAAGTCGCGTGCATTCTTATTGAACTGGGTATGGATAACGAAACCATTGTTGCGGCGATCCTGCATGATGTGGTTGAGGATACAGGGGTAGAACTGGACGACATTAAGCGACAGTTCGGCGCAGATGTTGCGCTGTTGGTGGATGGTGTCACCAAGATCACGCAGATGCCGTTCTCAACACGAGAAGAAGAGCAGGCGGAGAATGTTCGCAAAATGCTCATGGCGATGTCGCAAGATATCCGTGTTATCATCATCAAGCTGGCAGACCGATTGCACAATATGCGCACGAATTCCGGCTGGCATCCGCAAAAGCGGCGAGACAAGGCGAAGGAAACGCTGGATATTTATGCTCCCATCGCCCATCGGCTCGGTATTCGCGCCATCAAAGAGGAGCTTGAGGACATCTCACTGCACTTGCTTGACCCGATGGGGTGTGAGGAGATCGAGCAAAATCTGAGTATGCGCAGTGATGAACGCGCGGAGTTTCTGGAGGCCATCCAAGGACAACTTCGCGAACGATTGGATGAGTACGGCATGAAGCCGTATGTCAGCGGACGTATTAAGAGTATCGCGGGCATTTACCGAAAAATGTATATGCAGGGCCGTTCGTTTGATGAGATCTACGATGTCTACGCGGTACGTATCATCGTGGATACTGTCAACGACTGCTACAACGTGCTTGGCATCGTGCACGATCTGTTCCACCCAATTCCCAATCGGTTTAAGGATTACATTTCAACGCCCAAGACGAATATGTATCAGTCGCTGCATACCACCGTTATCAGCCACGAGAAGATCGCATTTGAGGTACAGATCCGCACCTGGGAAATGCATCATACGGCGGAGTATGGTATCGCGGCACATTGGAAATATAAACTCGGTATCCATAAAAAGGATCGCTTGGAGGATAAAGTCGCTTGGGTGCGTCAGTTTATTGAAAACCAAAAGGATGTCGATGATGCTGAGGATATCGTTCGGTCAATTAAGACGGATCTGTCATCCGACGACGTATTCGTGTTTTCGCCCCGCGGCCGAGTCGTCAGCCTCCCTCGCGGGTCTACGGTCATCGATTTTGCGTATGCCATTCACTCTGAGGTCGGCAACCGCATGGTGGGCGCTAAGGTGGATGGTCGGATCGTATCCATCGACTATCAGGTAAACACCGGTGAGGTGGTGGAGATTTTGACTACCTCTGCACCGAACCATGGCCCCAGCCGTGACTGGTTGCAGCTTGTCAAAACCAGTGAGGCGCGCAACAAAATTCGGTCGTGGTATAAACGGGAACGCCGTGACGAGAATGTTCAGCAGGGGCGCGAGGAATTGGAACGCGAGATGGCGCGCAACTTTATCCGTTTGTCGGGCAGGGATCTGGAAGAGTTCCTGAGCGCACAGGCGAAACGTCAGCATTGCGACAGTATCGATGATTTCTACGCGGCGATCGGTTACGGCGGCATTTTGTTGTCGCGCCTTATCCCGCGCATGAAAGAAGACGCCGCGAAATACGCGCGCAGCGAACCCGTCACCGCGGAAAGCATCGTGGCGGCGGCAAAACCGCACCGTCACCACAACGGTGGTGTTATCATTGAGAGCATGGATAACTGCCTGGTCAAGTTTGCACGTTGCTGCAATCCGGTGCCGGGTGATGAGATCATCGGCTTCATCACCCGCGGATACGGGGTGTCCATCCATAAGCGGGATTGCACGAATGTGCCGACGGATCCGTCACACAGTGCCGAGCCGGAACGGTGGGTCAATGTGTCGTGGGAGGACAGCATCCGTGAGGAATTCAAGGCGGAATTGCACATTTTTGTGGCAGACCGTATTGAACTGTTGGCGGACATCACCGCACAACTGGCGGCAATGCACGTAATGATCTACGGTATGCAGGCACGGGCATCGGACACCGGCCGTGGCGAGATATTCATCACGGTGGGCGTCAATAGCGTACAGCATTTGCAAGAGGTTATGAACCGATTGGGACGGATAAACGGCATTGAAGATATTAAACGCGGGGGAGCATAAGACAGTATGAAAGCCATTTTTCAACGGGTATACGATGCGTCGGTCGAGGTCGAGGGCCATATTGTCGGTGAGATCGGTGGTGGCGCGTTGGTTTTGCTCGGTGTAGAGCAAGGTGACACCCCTGAACACGCGAAGCTGATGGCACAAAAGATTGCCAATCTGCGTGTGTTTACCGATGAGAACGATAAAATGAACCTATCGCTCCTCAGCATTGGCGGCGAGGTGTTGGCGGTGTCGAATTTCACACTGGCGGCAAACTGCTCACACGGTCGGCGGCCGGAATTCTTTGCCGCGGCACGACCGGAGCTGGCAGAGCCGCTGTATGAGTTGTTTATGGCGGAACTGCGTGCTCAGGGCGTTTCTAAGGTTGCGGCAGGTGAGTTCGGCGCCCATATGACGGTGAGTATGCGTGGCAATGGACCGGTGACCATTCCGCTGGATACTAAGGACTGGATGTGAGAACATGACCTTTGAGCGCATCCCTGTAGGAGCGATGGCCGCGAATTGTTGCCTCGTCTACGATGAACAGAAAAATGCGGCGGTGATTGATCCCGGTGATGAGCCGGAGCTGTTGCTCGCACGCATACAGAAATACGGTCTCACTGTACGGGCGATCTTGCTGACACATGTCCATTTCGATCACATACAAGCCGTTAAGGAACTGCAGGCGGAGACCTGTGCGCCGCTTCTGGTGCACGAGGCGGAGGTGCCGGCATTGACGGATCCCGCTTTCAGCCTGGTGATGACCCCCTATCATCTGACGGCTGACCGCGTGTTGCACGACGGCGATACCGTCGAAGTCGGAGAGCTCACCTTTACGGTGCTGCATACACCGGGACATACCGACGGCAGTGTGTGCTATTGGTGTGGGGATACCCTGTTTTCGGGGGATACCCTGTTTGCCGGAAGTATTGGCAGAACCGATTTTGCAGGTGGGGACTTTACCGCGATGCGGAAGAGTCTGGCCCGTCTGGCAGCATTGCCGGATGACATACGTGTCATACCGGGCCACGGTCCGGAAACGACGATTGGATTTGAAAAACGCCATAATCCCTTTGTGTTAGGAATGTAACAAATGGTTTTGTATTTACAAGGGCATGATTATCATTTTGAACTGCAAAATGTGTGTCGGCTGTTTCTGCCGCAGGAACGATTGGTGATAGCGGAGTCCGATGCAACTCAATCGGATGGTGCGGCGCTGATCACGCGCCTGGAAAAACAGCCGACAGAAACGGTGCTGTCCTGCCGACTTCAGCTGGTCGACTACGAAGAAACGCGCCGTGCACGGGTGGATAACGCGCACCCCGCCTATAAGGATGAATGTGAGCTGGTGTTGTGTGAGCTGCTGTACGACCTGCTGTCGGATGCGTTTCACACCACACAGGATTGGGGTATCGTGACTGGCGTGCGACCGGTAAAATTGTTGCGCCGTTTGATCGCGGAAGAGGGGGAGGAGAAGGCGCTTGCTCACCTGCGCGAGCGGTTGTTTGTCAGTGAGCATAAGCTGCAGCTGTCTCGCACCACATTGAAGGCTGAGGACCGCATTTTGGGGTTGTCTCGACCGGAATCATTCAGCCTGTACGTGTCGGTACCGTTTTGTCCGTCGCGTTGCGATTATTGCTCGTTTGTGTCCCAGACCGTTACCAGAGCCGCTAAGCTGATTCCGGAATATGTGGAGCACTTAGCAAAGGAGATCGCGTTTACCGGCGCGCTTGCCAAGGGGTTGGGACTCAGGCTGGAAACCGTCTATTTCGGCGGCGGAACACCGACGACACTCACTGCCGAGCAGTTAGAGGTCTTGACGCGAGCGGTGGAAGCGTCGTTTGATCTGTCTACCGTGCGTGAATATACGGTGGAGGCGGGACGGCCGGATACCGTAACCGATGATAAACTGCGTGTCCTCAAAGCGGCGGGAGTGTCGCGTATCAGTATCAACCCGCAGACACTGCGTGATGAAGTGCTTGCAGGGATCGGACGCCGGCATACGGCGGCGCAATTTTATGAAGCGTTTGAAAGTGCACGCCGTTGTGGTCACCATAACATTAACACCGATCTGATTGCGGGATTGCCGGGTGATAACTATGACGGATTCTGCGAAACCGTCGATGGGATCCTGCGGCTTGCGCCGGAAAGTATTACCGTGCACACGTTGTCCGTAAAGCGTGCCGCCAATCTGACGTTGCAAAAGAGGGCGGATTATCGCGGCGGTGATGAGGCGGTGCGTATGGTTCGGCACACCGCTGAGCAGTTGCCGCAGGCGGGGTACCATCCGTATTATCTGTACCGCCAAAGCCGCACCGTGGGGAATCAGGAAAACGTCGGTTGGGCGAAGAATGGTCACGACGGTTTATATAATGTCTACATCATGGATGAAACGCATACCATTTTAGGGTGTGGAGCCGGCGCGGTATCGAAATTAAAACAGCCAGGGACCGAATATTTAGAGCGCATTTTTAACTATAAGTTCCCCTATGAATACAACAACAGTCTTGCGGAAATGCTGAACCGGAAAGGCTCTGTCAAAGACTTTTACGAAAGGATACGCCTATGAACCGATTTTTTGAACAGCGCATTTTGCGTGTCACCGATATTAACGAGCGGGTGGAACGTGATCCGCAGCGTATGATCGTGGAGGAATGTACACGGTATCTCGAAAACGTGCGTCGAGTCACCGAGCATATGGTGTCGAAAATGACGGGCAGGTGCTTGGTGTTGTTGTCCGGCCCGTCATCGGCCGGCAAGACCACCACGGCGAATAACCTTAAGCGTGAACTTGAGGTGCGCGGCAGACAGGCGAGTATCATCTCTTTAGATGATTTTTACCGCGGGAAAGGGCTGGCACCGCGTTTGCCGGACGGCAGTTTCGATTACGAATCCATCGAGGCGCTGGATCTTCCCCAACTGCAAACTTGCATGAAAGAGCTGCTGACAAACGGTGTCACGTTGCTTCCGCGGTTCGATTTTAATACCCGCGAGCCGGACCCTGAAAAACAAGAGCTGCGTATTGCTGATAATTCGGTGGTGATCTTTGAGGGCATTCATGCGCTCAATCCCATGCTTGAGGATCACTTGCCGGGGGATAATGTGTTTA
The DNA here is from genome assembly GCA_017547465.1 of Clostridia bacterium. Taxonomy (GTDB): domain Bacteria; phylum Bacillota; class Clostridia; order Oscillospirales; family Acutalibacteraceae; genus RGIG3009. The sequence continues at coordinate 7,918 of JAFYPN010000057.1, forward strand.
AGATCTTTATCAATGTCATGTCGCGGGTGTATGACGATGAGGACACGTTGCTGACGCGCCGCGATCTTCGCCTGTGCCGTCGGATGCTGCGCGATTATCAGTTCCGCAGCAGCTCTATCGAAAACACACTGGATATGTGGCGGCAGGTCGTGCGCGGTGAAAATCTATATATGTTCCCGTATGTGGACACGGCAAATGCTGTGTTTGATACTACCCATGCATTTGAATCCGCTATGTTGGCTCCGCGCCTGCTGCCGCTGTTGCATGAGGTACCGGCGGACAGCCCTTATGCTGAAACGGTTGACCATTTGATCAACGCACTGTCGAAGTTTCGGCCGCTGTCGTCAGAAATGCTTCCGGCAGATGCGTTGCTCAGAGAGTTTGTGGGGCCATAAATAAAGTTTCTATTGTCTTTTTAGACGGGATTCCTTATAATGGAATTAAGAAAGGAAAAGGAGCGAACGAGTATGGCAAAGTTTGAAGATGTCGTGTCCCGCGTAAAGGATGTCGCGGAAACTGCCGGTAGAAAGACCGGCGAACTGGTAGAGCTCGGAAAGATGAAACTGAAGATTGCGGATCTGCGTCGCGAGATCGCCGGTGCGCACGAGGGATTGGGCAGATTGATGTATGACAGCCGTAAGTCGGGCGAGCCGGTGGACGATATGGTGGATGCTTGTATTGATCATATCAGCGCTCTCCACGCGGAGATTGACGAGCTTGAAGAACGAATTATGGACAGCAAAAACGTGGTGCGTTGCCATGGCTGCGGTGCTTTTAATGAGAATACGGCGGTGTTCTGCAACCAGTGCGGCGCTAAGATTGATTGACATGAACGAGCCGATCACGTGTATCGAACAGGCGGCGGCGCTGGTGCGTAAGCGCCTTGCCGCAGCAGGTGTGGTGTTGCCGAAAACGGCGCTGGTGCTTGGATCAGGGCTTGGCTATCTTGCTGACGAATTGGAGAACGCCGTGTGTATTCCGTACGAGGAGATCCCGCATTTTCCGGTGTCCACCGTGGCATCCCATGCGGGATTTCTTGCAGCGGGCACTTTGAACGACGCGCCTGTGTTTGTGTTTTCCGGTCGCTCGCACTATTACGAGGGGTATTCCTTTGCGACCGTTACTTTCTATGTGCGGATATTGCAGACACTGGGCGTTAAGACGCTGATCTTGACCAACGCCGCCGGTGGTGTGAATACCGAATTTGCGGTTGGGGATCTCATGCTGATCACCGATCATATTAAGCTATGTGCTGACAGTCCTGCCAGAGGACCGGCGGATGAGCGACTGGGTGCGCGCTTCTTTGATATGACGCATACCTATACGCCACGTCTGCAGGAGATCGCGCGTAGCGCGGCGGCGGAGTTATCCGTTTCGTTGCGCGAAGGTGTGTATTTTTATATGGGCGGCCCGCAGTTTGAAACGCCTGCGGAGATCCGTATGATCCGTCTGCTCGGCGGTGATGCGGTGGGCATGTCCACGGTTCCGGAAGCCATCGTGGCGGCACAGAGCGGTATGGAGCTGCTCGGGATTTCCTGTATTACAAACATGGCGGCGGGGATCGTCGCGGGTACTGAGGTCAGCGACGATGAAGTCGTGGTTGCCGCGGCAGCGATGTCTCGGACGTTCGGTGATCTAATGAAGGCGATTGTAGCAAAGGCGGCGAAGGACGTATGATTTTTGAAAAGATCGCGGCGCTCAAAGCAGACGGAACTTATCTGCCTTCTTGCTATGTCGGTGTGAAAGGTGCGCATATCCGTTATGTGGGGGTAACGCCGCCTGACGAGGATTATGGCGAGCGGATCAACGGTGAAAATCGGTTGCTGATGCCGGGCTTTGTCAATGCCCATACTCATGTGGCAATGACACTCATGCGCGGTTATGGCGAGGATCTACGGTTGCAATCGTGGCTGTTTGACCGCATTTTCCCGTTTGAGGACAAACTGTTTTCGGAGGCAGTGTACTGGGGGAGCTTGCTGGGTATTGCGGAAATGCTGATGACCGGTACCACCTCCTTTACCGACATGTATTATTTCTGTGAGGATACCGTTCGGGCCGTGGCGGAGAGCGGCATCAAGGCGAATATCGGGCGCGGCGTTTCGTGCTTTGATGCAACTAAACGGTTTGCCGATCTGCCGGCCTACCGCGACACCAAAGTGCTTATCGAGCAGTACCATGGCACCGAGGATGGACGCATCTTGGTTGATGTGGCACCACATGCGGAATATACCACACGTTTCGATATTTTGCACGATGCCGCTGAATTGGCGGCTGGGCACAATTTGCGTATGCATATTCACCTGTCGGAAACGGCGAGTGAACATAAAGAATGTGTCGGCAGACACGGTAAAACACCGACGCGCTTGCTGGAAGCGGTCGGTATGCTGGGTCGACCGTTGACGGTTGCACACGGTGTGTGGTTGACCGACGACGATGTCCGTTGTCTGTCGCAGTACGACGTCACCTTAGCACACTGTGCCAAGAGCAACTTGAAACTTGGCAGCGGAGTAGCACCGGTGGAAAAGTATCGGCGTATGGGGCTACCCGTGGCGATCGGAACGGATTCGGCGGCGAGTAACAATGCACTCGATATGGTGGATGAGATGCGCATGGCGGCGTTACTCGCTAAGGGGATCAGCCGCAATGCCGGAGCGTTGCCGGCGGGGGACGTTCTGTATATGGGAACGCGTGCAGGCGCGTTGTCGCAAGGGCGTGCCGATTGTGGCGACATCGTTGAGGGGTATCGCGCCGATCTGGTGGTGATGGATACTACGGATGTGGGCTTAAGTCCTGCCAACGCGCCGCTGTCGAACGTGCTCTACGGAGCGGGAAGCCGCGCCGTGCACATGACCATCGCGGACGGCCGTGTGGCATACCGAGCCGGCGAATTCCTAACCCTGGATATCGAGCGCGTACGGTTCGAGGTACAGCGTGCGGTCGACAAGATCACAGGTCAATAAGCTCTTGACTTTTTGGTAAAATAGCCTAATTTTTGATATTGATTTTATTGTTTTTGTGGAATTTATTGGCATTGTGAGATTTTTTGTGAAAATCCCTTGCAAAAGTTTAGGGTATAAGCTAAAATAATAAGGGTTAGCGTGATTCTATGCGGAACTATTCCGTTGGAATATAAAATTGTTGGAGGTTATTGTCATGAACAAGGTTGAGTTAGTCGCTTCCGTTATTGAGAAAACCGGTTTAACCAAGAAAGATGCCGAGAAGGCTGTCGCTGCTGTTCTGGACTCTGTGAAAGAGGCCGTCGCAAAGGGTGATAAAGTACAGTTAGTTGGCTTTGGTACATTTGAGGTTCGTGCCCGTGCTGCTCGCACCGGTTTGAATCCCCAGACGAAAGAGACCATCGAGATTCCGGCTTCCAAGGCTCCTGTCTTCAAGGCCGGCAAGGCGTTCAAAGACGCTGTTGCGAAATAATCGGTTCTTCGGTTAAAGGCCGCCCGATGGGGCGGCTTTTTGTTTAGGAGGTCTTATGCGCCTGGATAAATATTTGAAAGTATCGCGCCTCATTAAGCGGCGCACGGTTGCAAACGAGGCGTGTGACGCGGGACGGGTATCGGTCAACGGCAAGCCGGCACGCGCATCTTACGATGTGAAGATTGGCGATAGACTCACCATTGCGCTTGGCACGCGTGAGGTGACGGTCGAGGTCGTCGGCGTGCAGGAAACGGTGGCGAAGAACGACGCGGCGCTTCTGTACAAGCTGCTGTAATATTGCAATCACTCTCCCCATATACCTAATGGTGTAAGGGGAGAATTTTTTATGAAGGAACAAGGTTCTGCAGGCATCCCGACGATGCCGCATCTGTTGAGTCTGAGTGAGCGCCGTACACTGGCGGTGTCCGGTGTGCAGGATGTAGACAGCTTTGACGAAACCACCGTCGTAATCTATACGGAGCAAGGGGAACTGACCGTTAAGGGTACGGGATTACACATTAATCGCCTGAATATTGAAACGGGGGATCTTTCTATGGAGGGGCATGTCGAATCGCTTGTCTATACCGAAGTGCATGGGCGCTCCGGAGGCTTTTTCGGCAAGCTGTTTCGGTAATGGGATTTACGAATGTCGCGCAGCTGCGGGAGCTGTTTTTGTCCTGCGGGATGGGTTTTTTGCTCGGGGCGTACTATGATGTGTTTCGTATTCTGCGCCATGTTCTGCGCCCCGGTGTGGTGCACGTATTTTGGCAGGATATCTTATTTTTTATTACGGCGGCGCTCATGACCTTTCTGTTCGCGTTGGCTATCGCCGACGGCGCGTTGCGGGTGTATCTGTTTGCGGGATTGGTTGCCGGTTTTTTTGCCTATCGGTACACGGTGGGTCGTGCGGTGGTACGCCTTGTTGCCGCGATCATTGCCCTACTGTCACGATTGGGGCGCTTACTGCATACTGCGATAGCGGTACCGAGCGGCGCTTTAGGCGGTGTGTATCGAAAAATAACGAAAAAAGTCCGAAAAAAGCTCAAAAAATTTGAAAAAGGTCTTGAAACGAGGGACACTGTTGGTGTATAATCAATTTGTATAAATTTGCTCAATATACCATAGAAGGAGGACGATGTGCCGTGAAAAACGCAAAATCTGCGAAGCGCAGAAAAAGCATCATTCTGCGTGTTGCCATTGTCGCCTTCACCGTGTATGTGGTGGTTTCCATGGTCCAACTGCAGTTGCAGCTCAACAGCGCGCAGGAGCGCTTGGACAAGCTGAATGAACAAACAGCGGCGCAGGAGCAGAAAAATGCGATCCTGCAGGATCAGATTGACAACAGCGATGCGTACAAGGAACAACAGGCGCGCAAACAAGGCATGGCAAGGCCGGGTGAGACGATCTTAGTCGAAATCCCGAACGATTAATTGCAATTTCTTTAGGTAACAGGGGGAACTCCGCAAAATGGCGTTGGAAGTGGGAGCTTGTGTCGAGGGCAAAGTAACCGGCATTACCAAATTCGGTGCATTTATCGAACTTGAGGGTGGTCAAACCGGCATGGTACATATTTCGGAGGTAGCGCCGACTTATGTTAAGGAGATCCGCGATCATGTCATGGAAAATCAGCAGGTCAAGGTCAAGATCTTGAGCATTGGCGAAGATGGCAAGATCAGCCTGTCCATTAAAAAGGCGATGACTCCTCCCGCACGCACCAACCGTAGCGCACCGCGCCATGTATCGCCCGGTCGTCCCGGTGGCTTTGAATGGCAGTCCGCACGCACCGAGAGTAGCAATTTTGAAGAGATGATGTCGCGCTTTAAGCAGACCAGTGATGAAAAAATGCTGGATCTCAAACGTTCCATGGATGGCAAGCACGGCGGCTTTTCCCGTAGCAGAAAATCGTAAACAGTTACACTTGCCGTTGCCCGATGGCAACGGCATTTTTTATAATCAAGTTAGTGTATAAAGGAATCAGTATGCAGAATTTTGAGTTTTGTGCCCCGTGCCTGTTCGGCATTGAGGGGATCCTTGGCGATGAGTTGCGCCGCATGGGTGCGCAGAATGTAACCCCGCAAAACGGGCGGGTGCTGTTTTCCGGCGGAGAAGACATCTTAGCGCGTGCCAACATAGGTAGTCGGTATGCGGAGCGCATTCAACTGCTGGTCGGCTCGTTTTCCGCGCGCACGTTTGAAGAACTGTTTCAAGGTGTGAAAGCGTTGCCGTGGGAGCGTTTTATCTCCCGCAAGGATGCGTTTCCCGTTAAGGGTTGGTCGCTGAATTCCGTATTACACAGTGTGCCGGATTGCCAATCCATTATCAAAAAAGCCGTTGTGGAACGGTTGAAAGCACAGTACGGTATCTCGTGGTTTGAAGAAACGGCGGCAACGGTGCAGGTGCAGTTCACCATCTTGAAGGATGAGGTTTCTCTGTTGATCGATGCCAGTGGTGCGGGGCTTCATAAGCGCGGTTATCGGCAAAATGCCGGTGGTGCGCCGATTAAGGAAACGCTTGCCGCGGCGATCGTGGATGTTACCCGTGCACGGCTTGCCGAGTGTGTGGTGGATCCCTGCTGCGGCTCGGGCACTTTGCTTATCGAGGCGGCGCTTGCGGCACGGCGTATTGCGCCGGGTATCCGCAGACGGTTTGCGTTTATGGATTGGGGTTGGATGCCGGATGAGGTGTGGCGTGCCGAACGCCAACGCGCGATGGAGCAGGTGTTATCCGATCGAACATTCACAGCCATCGGAGGAGATATTGATCTCGAGGCAGTGCGTCTGGCGACAGAAAATGCGGCCAAGGCCGGCGTGGCGCGTGAGGTGCGCGCGAGTGTTCGCGACCTTAGACACTTTGTGCCGGAGGGAGACACCGGCGTTGTGCTTTGTAATCCCCCTTATGGCGAGCGACTTTTGGATATACAGACGGCACAGGAACTGTACCGCGTGATGGGTACGGTGTTCACCCCGAAAACGGGATGGAGCTATGCCATCATCAGCCCTGACGAGAAGTTTGAGGAGCTGTTCGGACGCAAAGCCGATAAGCGTCGAAAGCTGTACAACGGCATGCTGAAATGCCAACTGTATTGTTACTATCGGTGAATGTAAAACGAGGAGGAAGTCTTCCATGCGTCACGTTTTTATTCTGAACCTGGCGGCGGGTAAGACACAGGCGGCGCTGCAGCTAGAACCTGTATTGGAGGCATTTTTCAAGGAACATCCAATGGAGTACCGCATCTGTATTACCGATCGTCCCGGTCACGCGACCGCGATTGTGCAGAAGGAGGTAGCAACAGGCGATGCCGTTCGCTTTTATGCTTGTGGGGGCGACGGTACGGTGTTGGAGGTCGTGAACGGTCTGGCAGAGGCGCCCAACGCGGAGCTTGCCTGTGTGCCGTGCGGTTCCGGCAATGACTTTTTACGGATGTTGCCAAACCGAGAATTGTTTGACGATGTAAAAGCCTTGATTATGGGAACGGCGCAACCCGTAGATGCCATTCTGTGTAATGGGAAATGGTCGCTGAATATGTGCTCGATGGGTATGGATGCCGATGTTGCCAACCGCATGGTGCGGTACAAGCATTTACCGCTTGTCAACGGCTCAATGGCATATAATCTGGCATTGGTACAGACTTTTCTGCGTCCGCTTGGTCAGCAATTGCGTATTGTAATGGAAACGCCCGATGGCACAGTGGAGCGTAGCGGCAAATATATGTTTGCGCTTGCGGCAAACGGTCAATATTACGGTGGCGGGTACCACGGCTCGCCGTTGTCACAGCCGGATGACGGACTTTTAGATTTTGTGCTTGTCCGCAAGATCAGCCATTTAAAGGTGTTGTCCATCTTGAACTTGTATAAAAACGGTCGCCATTTGGATCTGCCGTGTTGTGAGACCTTCCGCGGCACCAAAATGCAGGTAATGGCGGACACACCTGCGTGTGTGACAGCAGATGGCGAGTGCTTTACCACCACGGCAGTCAGTTTTGAATTGCATCCGAAGGCTGTTAAGTTCGTTTATCCTGCGGCGGATGCGGGTAAATTGTTAAAAAATTATAAAAATTCCGTAATTTCCCAAAGTTCTACTTGATTTTTCCTGTAAAGTTGCTACAATAGGTTTAGCACTCGAACCAAAAGAGTGCTAAACCTTGTATTTTAATATCTCGTAGGGAGGAATTTGTTATGACGATGAAGCCTTTGGCTGACAGAGTTGTCATCAAAATGGTCGAAGCAGAGGAAACCACCAAGAGTGGTATTATCCTCGCCGGTTCGGCAAAAGAGAAGCCGCAGATCGCGGAGGTTATCGCAGTAGGCCCCGGTGGCAATGTCGAGGGAAAAGACGTGACAATGTATGTCAAGGTCGGCGACAAGGTTATCACCAGTAAGTATTCGGGCACCGAAGTCAAGATGGACGGCGTGGAGTATACCATCGTCCGTCAAAGCGATATTTTGGCTATTGTCGAGTAATAGGAGGAACGCATTATGGCAAAAGAGATTCTGTATGGCGAAGAAGCGCGCAAGGCGCTGCAAGCCGGTGTCGACCAACTGGCGAACACCGTAAAAATCACGCTTGGTCCGCGCGGCCGTAACGTGGTGCTCGATAAGAAATTCGGTGCACCACTCATCACCAACGATGGTGTGACCATTGCAAAAGAGATCGAGCTGGACAACGCATTTGAGAACATGGGTGCACAGCTCGTCAAAGAGGTTTCCACTAAGACCAACGATGTTGCCGGTGACGGTACCACCACTGCGACCCTGCTCGCACAGGCGCTCATCCGTGAGGGTATGAAGAACGTCGCGGCAGGTGCCAACCCGATGGGTGTCAAGCGTGGCATCCAAAAGGCTGTGGATGCAGTTGTTGCTGAGGTTATGGCAAACTCCAAAAAGGTCAACGGGACCGAGGATATCGCTTCGGCGGCTACCATTTCTGCCGGCGATGCGGTCATCGGTCAGTTGATCGCGGAAGCGATGGAAAAGGTATCGGCTGATGGTGTTATTACGGTTGAGGAGTCCAAGACTGCTGAAACCTATACCGAGGTTGTGGAGGGTATGCAGTTTGACCGCGGTTATATTACCCCCTACATGGTAACCGATACCGATAAGATGGAAGCGGTTATCGACGATGCCTATCTGCTGATTACGGATAAGAAGATCTCCAGTATTCAGGATATTCTGCCGCTCTTAGAGCAGATTCTGCAGTCCGGCAAAAAGTTGGTGATCGTTGCTGAGGATGTCGAGGGCGAGGCGTTGTCTACGCTGATCGTCAATAAGTTGCGCGGCACCTTTACTTGTGTTGCGGTCAAGGCTCCCGGCTTTGGTGATCGCCGCAAGGAAATGTTGCAGGATATTGCGATCCTGACCGGAGGTCAGGTCATCTCTGAGGAGATCGGTTTGGAACTGAAGGATACCAGCATCGCGATGTTGGGTCGCGCTCGTCAGGTGAAGGTTCAGAAAGAGACCACCATCATTGTTGACGGTGCCGGTGATGCGGATCAGATTAAGGCCCGCGTGGGTCAGATCCGTTCGCAGATCGAAACGACCACGTCCGATTTCGATCGTGAGAAGCTGCAGGAGCGTTTGGCGAAGCTCGCCGGCGGTGTGGCGGTTATCAAGGTCGGTGCAGCTACCGAGGTCGAGATGAAAGAGAAGAAGCTCCGCATTGAGGATGCTCTGGCGGCTACCAAAGCGGCTGTTGAAGAAGGTCTGGTTGCCGGCGGTGGTGTCGCGCTCATCAATGCCGCTGAAGTACTGGTTACCATGCTGGATACGATCGATGGCGACGAGAAGACCGGCGTGAAGATCGTGCTGAAAGCGATCGAGGAGCCGGTACGTCAGATCGCGCTGAATGCCGGCCTGGAGGGCAGTGTCATCATCGACAAGATCCGCAACGAGAAGGCGAAAAATTTCGGTTACGATTTCGCGACCGAGCAGTATGTGGATATGTTTGCCGCCGGTATTGTCGATCCTACCAAGGTGACCCGTTCCGCGTTGCAGAACGCTGCTTCTGTGGCAGCCATGGTGCTGACCACCGAATCCCTGGTGGCAGATAAGAAGGAGCCGTTGCCCGCAGCGCCTGCAGCACCTGCCGGTATGGACGGTATGTATTAAGAATACTGACAAAAGCCGGTGCTGGTAAAGCAGTGCCGGCTTTTCGGCTTTGTGTGATAAAGGAGTGTTAGTATGCAATTTCCGGGAATCAAACCGACGGATATCTACTTACCTGCCCCGCACGTGGATCTTTCCAGGTGGGCGGTGGTAGCGTGCGACCAATTCACCTCACAACCGACCTATTGGCACGAAGTGGAGGCCATCGTCGGTAATGCCCCTTCGACGTTGCGGTTGATGCAACCCGAAGTGTTTTTGGAACAAGGGGACAATACGGAGACGGTGAATGCGACGATGCAAGCATATCTGGACAACGGCACGTTGCAATGCGCCGTTCGTGACGGCTTTATCGTCGTTGAGAGGGAAACTCCGTCCGGCAAACGGTTAGGGCTGATGGTGGCACTCGACCTTGAGTGTTACGATTTTACCACCGGGACATTGCTCACGCGTGCTACCGAGGGTACGGTTGCCGATCGGTTACCCCCGCGCGTGAAAATTCGCGAAAATGCACCGTTAGAGCTACCGCACGTGTTAGTGTTGATTGATGATCCCGACCGCACCGTGATCGAACCGATGGTGAAAGCGAAACAAGCCACCACACCGCTGTATGATATGGAACTGATGCAAAACGGCGGACATCTGTGCGGTTGGGCGGTCGAGGATGAGGGATCCAAAGCAACGCTTGCCGATGCGCTCTCGAAACTGTACGAACAAGCGGATGGTTTCTTGTATGCGGTGGGTGACGGCAACCATTCGCTTGCCACTGCGAAGATCTGTTGGGAAAATGTGAAAGCCTCTTTGTCGCCCGCGGAAGCGGAAAATCATCCCGCGCGGTACGCGTTGGTGGAGCTGGAAAACCTGCACGACGAGGCGATCTTGTTTGAGCCTATTCACCGTGTTGTGTTCCATGTGGATGCGAATGACCTTATTGAAGGGTTCAAAGCGTATGTGACCAAGCAGGGAATGACGCTTGTCCCCGGCAGTGAGATCGTGTTTGTTGGGTATGAGGGATATGCGCTGACGAATGCGAACGGTATGCTACCGATTGCGGTATTGCAAAACTATCTCGACGAGTATCTGCAGACACGCGAGGCGACCATCGATTATATCCATGGTGAGCAGACGGTGCGCGATTTGAGTGTGGCTCCTGACTCGTTGGGTATTCTGTTGGAGGGTATCCCGAAAGACGGATTTTTTGATGGTATTCGCGCCGGTGGACATTTCCCGCGTAAAACATTCTCGATGGGCGAGGCAAATGAGAAACGGTATTATGTGGAAGTGCGTAAAATTCGATAAGGGCATTAAAAAGCAGCCGAACGGAACGTTCGGCTGCTTTTTGCATATTTCTTTAAGTTTTTGTCACACTATCGCTATGGAGTGTGATACAGGGATGAAAATGACACCGAAAAGTTATCAGGCGATGGCGGAAAAGCGTGCGAAAGGATCACCGATTTTCCGTGATTGTAGTCTTGCCTTTTTAGGGGGCGGTTTTTTGTGCGCTGCGGCACAGGTCATCATTGATTTGGTTTCCAAAACCGGTATAGATGAAAAGGACGCGCGACTGATTGGTTCGCTGTCGCTGATCTTTTTAAGTGTACTGTTGACGGCTTTGTGTGTATACGATAATATCGCTAAACATGCCGGTGCGGGCGTGATCGTACCGATCACCGGTTTTGCTAACTCCATGTCTTCGCCCGCTATGGAATTCAAATCCGAGGGCTTTGTCCTCGGCATGGCGGCAAAAATGTTTACGATAGCAGGACCTGTTATTGTGTATGGTACGGTGGCGAGTGTTGTTTATGGAATTATTTATTGGATAACGACATTGTTTTGATGTAGGGGCGACAATCTGTCGCCCGCAAAATAATACGCAATGAAAAC
>JAFYPN010000058.1 GCA_017547465.1 Clostridia bacterium
AACCGCAACTCCCGCACCAGCACCGGTCGAAGCATCAAAAGAGGAGGCGACTCCCGCACCGAAAGCAGCACCTGCGGTCGAGCCTACGACACCGGCGAAGATGCAACCGTTTGACCAATGGGCAGAGGTGCTGGCACGTCTTGCCACGCAATGTCCGCCACTGTACGGCGTGCTGATCGATTCGCAGGCAATGACCGACGGTGAACGGTTGGTGGTTATTACCGATAACGACCTGTTTGTGTCGTTGGTGAAAACAGACGGCAATAAATTTATACTGATGAACGCGGTACAGGCGATCGCCGGCAAACCCATGCGTATCAGCCGCGGCCGTCCGCTGAAGCAGGAAGTGAAAGAAACCCCAGAAGCGACCGATCCGTTATCGGCATTTCTAAAGCAAAGCGCCGAAGCGGGCGTCACCATTGAAGTGAAAGGATGATCCGTAATGAAAGCACGGTTACCCCAGGGGTACGGCAATGCCGGAGGCGGCAATATGCAGGCCATGCTCAAGCAGGTACAAAAAATGCAGGAGGATATGGCGGCTGCTCAAGCAGACCTTGAACAGCGTGAATACAGTGCGACAGCCGGTGGAGGAATGGTGAAAGCCATCGTGGACGGCACCCATCTGTTGCGCTCCATTGAGTTACAGCCGGAAGCGGTAGATCCCGATGATACCGAAATGTTGGCAGATATGATCGTGGCAGCAGTCAATGAAGCGGTGCGCAAGGCGCAAGCAGATTCTGAAGAAACGCTGGGAAACATCACCGGTGGCATGAAAATGCCGTTTTAAATCATGGTAAGCCGAATCGTTTGGTGGATACTGACCATTGCCTGTGCCGCTTCGATTCTTTCCTTTTCCTTTCAATCGGTGGAGAACTCCATGCACATCAGCGGCCAATTGACCGATTGGGCACTGGAACAGGACGCAGCTTATCAAGAATTGCCGCCGGCACAACAGACGCATGTAAATAATGTTAAGCACGACCAAATACGCAACAATGCTCATACCTGTGTGTTTGCAGCGCTGTCATTTTGCACATGTATGCTGGCGAGAACATACAACAAACGACGGTGGATACGGATCGCGGTGCCGGCTTGCATGGTATTTGCATGTATAGATGAAGGGGTTCAGCACATATTTACCACCGGTCGGGCATTTGAATTGTCGGATATTTTGAGGGACTGGCTGGGGACGGTGTTCGGTACGGTAGCGGTTGCTGCGGTTGTCGGTATACTGGCTTTGTGCAGCCGCAAGAAACGGGAGGGATTGGACGATGGCGTATCGGGTACCGGCGCTTGATAACTTAATTGAACAATGGGAGCGCCTGCCCGGTATCGGTCACAAAACGGCTGTACGGCTGGCGTTTTCACTGCTTTCGATGTCCGAGGAGCAGAGCAACCGTTTTGTAGAAGCCATCGTCAACGCGAAGAACAACATTCACGAATGTGAGGTCTGCTGTAATCTCACGGATGGTGAACAGTGCTCGGTGTGCGCGTCTTCAAATCGTGACGAGAGCGTCATCTGCGTGGTGGAAGAGCCGCAGGACGTGCTCGCGTTTGAACGGATGCGGGAATTTCACGGCGTGTACCACGTGCTGCACGGCACGATCTCGCCGATGAACGGTATCGGACCCGATCAGTTGCGCATCAAACAACTGCTGACGCGCGTGGCAAATACCGATGTCACCGAGGTGATTATGGCGACAAACCCCACTGTAGAAGGGGAGGCGACCGCGATGTATTTGTCCAAGCTTCTCAAACCGTTTGAGATCAAAGTCACGCGGCTTGCCTACGGTATACCGGTGGGTGGCGATCTGGAATATGCGGACGAGGTTACGCTGAGTCGTTCGTTTGAGGGGCGCAGTGAATTGTAAAACACCTACAAAGGAGGAACGGTCGTGGCAGGCGAGCGCGTTGCAACAAAGACCATTGCGGAAAACCGAAAAGCATTCCACGACTATTTCGTTGAGGAGTCTATGGAGGCGGGTATCGAGCTGTGCGGTACCGAGGTCAAATCATTGCGAAAGGGCGCGGTGAACTTAAAAGATTCCTGGTGCTCCGTGGACAATGGAGAGCTGTTTATTAAGGGGATGCACATCAGTCCCTATGAGCAAGGAAATATTTTTAATCGTGATCCGATGCGGGTGCGCCGGCTATTGATGCATCGGCGGGAGATTATGCGGTTGTATGGGTTGTTAAAGCAGCAACAGGGGTTGACGTTGATCCCGTTGTCGTTATATTTTAAGGGCTCACGTGTCAAGGTGCAGTTGGGACTGTGCCGCGGCAAAAAGTTGTACGACAAGCGCGAGGATGCCGCGCGCCGCGATATGAAGCGTGAAGCGGAACGTGCGTTGCGTCAAAAGGAGGTTTGACGGATGAGCCTGCTATCGCTGGTCATTCCCGCCTACAATGAAGAACAGAATATCGCACTCGCCGTTGCAAGGCTGTCCGAGGTATTGGAATTGGCGAACATTCCGTATGAATTGATCTTTGTGGATGATGGCTCGAAGGATCATACCTATGCGCTCATCTGCGAGGAGGCTCGTTGCAATCCGTCGGTGCGTGGTGTGTCGTTCAGCCGTAATTTTGGCAAGGAAGCCGCGATCTTTGCAGGACTTTCCGAAGCTAAGGGCGATGCGTGTGTTGTAACGGATTGCGACCTACAGTTCCCACCGGAGGTTATTCCGCAGATGTGGGCGCTGTGGCAACAAGGCTATGAGGTCGTGGAAGGCAAAAAAAGCGCCCGCGGCAATGAAAAAGCCGCACATGGTATGTGTGCGCGGCTGTTTTACCGTCTGATCGGTAAAGCCGTCGGAATGGATATGCAGTCCTCGTCGGATTTCAAGCTTTTGGATCGCCGTGTGGTGGATGTGATGAACACCCTCAGCGAAAAGGACACCTTTTTCCGTGCTTTGTCGTTCTGGGCGGGGTTCCGCACAGCGACGGTAGAGTTTGAGGTAGCTGCGCGAGAAAACGGTCAATCCAAGTGGTCCATCAGCGGTTTGTTCAAGTATGCGATCAACAACTTGACCTCGT
>JAFYPN010000059.1 GCA_017547465.1 Clostridia bacterium
GAGAATAAGGTAGCCACCAACTTGGAGAAGATTGTGGAAAACCGCAAGCTTCAAGAGTGGATCCATGAGATTTCGATTCCGACCGAAACGGTCACCGAAATCAAAGATGGCCAAAAGCGCGAAGTAGAACGGAAACTGTTTCCGAGCTACGTTCTCGTGAAAATGGTCATGACCGACGAATCTTGGTTTGTCGTGCGTAACACGCGCGGCTGCACCGGTTTTGTCGGCCCGAATGGCAAACCCACCCCGCTTACCGAGGAAGAGGTCGCGGCGTTGGGTGTCGAGAAGCATCCGATTGAGATCACTTATAAGGTCGGCGATATGGTCAACATTATTGACGGACCGTTGGAGAATTTTTCCGGCCGTGTGGATGAGATCGATCTGGAGAAGAACAAAGTCCGCGTGACAGTATCGATGTTCGGCAGAGAAACCCCTGTCGAGTTGGAACTGGATCAGGCGGAAAGCATGGAATAGACGGTTCCATTATTAGAAGTGAGGGTACGGGCGATTCGCCCTTTCCTGTGCGTCGGACACTTTTCCGACTGTGGGAGGTATGACGCATCGATGATGCAAAATCATGCCGCCATACCACAATTTTTGGAGGTGCAAGAAAAATGGCTCAAAAGATCAGCGGGTACATTAAACTGCAAATTCCGGCGGGTAAAGCAACGCCGGCACCCCCTGTTGGCCCTGCGCTTGGCCAGCATGGTGTGAACATCATGGCTTTCACGAAAGAATTCAACGAGCGCACAAAGAACGATGTGGGTCTTATTATTCCGGTTATTATCACCGTGTATGCGGACCGCTCCTTTACGTTCGTTACGAAGACCCCTCCGGCAGCTGTTCTGATCAAGAAGGCTTGCGGTATTGAAACCGCTTCCGGTGTTCCGAACAAAACGAAGGTTGCCAAGATTACCAAGGAGCAGATCAAGAAGATCGCCGAAACCAAGATGCCTGACCTGAACGCCGCATCCATCGAGGCTGCCATGAGCATGGTGGCGGGCACGGCTCGCAGCATGGGCGTTGAAGTTGTCGACTAAATATTGACGTTCCGGGTGGGAGGAACCACTGAAAATTCCGATTTTACCACTCATGCCAACCACGACAAGCTGTCGTGTGGATGGTAACTAACAGGGAGGAAAAACCTAATGAAACATGGTAAGAAATATGTCGACAGCGCAAAGCTGATCGACCGTGCCACTCAGTACGATGTGGCAGAAGCTTTGGATATTGCCGTCAAGACCGGCAAAGCCAAATTTGATGAGACCATCGAGGTTCACGTCAAGCTGGGCGTTGACAGCCGTCACGCCGATCAGCAGGTGCGTGGTGCGGTCGTTTTGCCGCATGGCACCGGTAAGAACTTGCGCGTTCTCGTGTTTGCAAAGGAAGATAAGCATCAAGCGGCTCTGGATGCCGGCGCTGATTATGTCGGCGGTGACGATCTGGTTGCCAAGATCAATGGTGGTTGGATGGATTTTGACGTCGTGATCGCAAGCCCTGATATGATGGGCCTTGTTGGTCGGTTGGGTAAGGTGCTCGGTCCCCGTGGATTGATGCCCAACCCGAAAGCCGGTACGGTTACGCCGGACGTTGCGAAAGCTGTTACCGAAGCGAAAGCCGGTAAGATTGAGTATCGTTTGGACAAAACCAACATCATTCACTGCCCGATCGGCAAAGTTTCCTTCGGTGTTGAGAAGTTGCAGGAAAACTTTGATGCGTTGCTCGGTGCTATCGTTCGTGCGAAACCCGCTGCTGCAAAGGGTCAGTATATTCGCTCCTGCACGGTTGCGACTACGATGGGTCCCGGCGTGAAAATTAACCCCGCTAAAGTCGGCTGATAAAAAAGGCTTGCATTTTAGCACAACATCTGTTATACTGACTATTGCTGTTTTCCACAGACAGCGGGTGTGCCTGTATCAGGTGCTGAAAGTTGCCCGCCGAGGTTTACGGTAATGCAAGACCCATGTGGTCCTATTGTGTTATCACCACCCTTTCTGTGTAAACGGAGAGGGTGTTTTTCTTGGAAAAACGGCATGTTATTCATGGTCTGACAGGAGGTGAAATGAAAATATGCCGAGTGAGAAAATATTGCTGGAAAAGCAAGAGGTAGTTGCCAAGCTCACCGAAAAGCTGAACAATGCGAAAGCCGGTGTCATCGTTGATTATTCCGGTATCACCGTTGCGGAGGATACTGTTCTCCGTCGCAAGTTGCGTGAAGCGGGGGTTGAGTACGCGGTTGTGAAAAACACGCTGCTGGGCCGCGCTGCAGACAATGCCGGTTACGGTGATCTGAAGAGCGTGCTGGAAGGTACCACCGCTCTTGCTACTTCCGAAGGCGATGAACTGGCTGCTGCAAAGCTCTTGTGCGAGTATGCCGAAAAACATGAAAACTTTAAGGTCAAAGCCGGTTTCTTTGAAGGAAAGGTTATTGACCACGCAACCGTCGAAAGTCTGGCAAAAGTGCCTCCGAAGGAGGTCTTGTTGTCCATGTTTATTGGCGGACTCAACAACATGGTGGCCGGTTTGGCCCGTGCGCTTAATGCTGTTGCTGAGAAGCAAGGTGAAAGCGCGGTCGAGGCGTAAGAACGTCTCAGGATTCTAAAAAATACTATCAAAATCAAATGGAGGTATTATCATGTCTGAAAAAATCACTGCCATGATCGAAGAGATCAAGGCTATGACCGTTCTGGAACTGAACGAGCTGGTCAAAGCAATTGAAGAGGAATTCGGCGTTTCCGCTGCGGCTCCCGTGGCTGTTATGGCCGGCGGTGCTGCTCCTGCGGTTGCTGCTGAGGAGAAGAGCGAGTTTGATGTTATTCTGGCTGAAGTTGGCCCGAACAAGATCAACGTTATTAAGGTTGTTCGCGAGATCACCGGCCTGGGCCTGAAAGAGGCAAAGGATCTGGTTGATGGCGCTCCCAAGGCTGTTAAAGAAGCTGCGGGCAAGGACGAGGCTGAAGAGATCCAGAAGAAGCTGGAAGAAGCCGGCGCCAAAGTCGAACTCAAATAAGTTTGATTTACATCAAAGAGCATCATCCAACGGATGGTGCTCTTTTTATGTTTTTTACGTGTACGGCTATTGCGAAATGATGTCCATTATGGTAGAATATGAATAATTAGATGTTCCTACCTATGACAGAACAAAAGGAAGAATGATTATGC
The DNA here is from genome assembly GCA_017547465.1 of Clostridia bacterium. GTDB lineage: Bacteria > Bacillota > Clostridia > Oscillospirales > Acutalibacteraceae > RGIG3009. The sequence continues at coordinate 3,163 of JAFYPN010000059.1, forward strand.
TAAATGATTACTGGAAGCATTTTAAAAGCGGTACAGATATCCGTGCTGTTGCCATGGACGGTGTAGAAGGGGAGCCCTGTGAACTCACCGATGAGGTGGTCGAGCGCATTATCGGCGGATTTGCTTGTTGGTTATCCGAAAAAGCGGGCAAGCCCTGTAAGAAACTGACTGTTTCGGTAGGCCGTGACAGCCGCCTGTCCGGTCCTCGTATTCTCAATAACGTGACCCGCGTCTTAAGCTCAGTCGGCATTCGTGTATTGGACTGTGGTCTTTCATCCACGCCGGCCATGTTTATGACTACCGTGGATCTGTCGTGTGACGGTGCTGTTCAGATTACAGCCAGTCATCATCCTTGGCATCGCAACGGGCTCAAATTTTTTCTGCCAACCGGTGGTGTCGAGGGTGGTGATGTTACTGCAATTTTGGAAAAAGCCGAGGCAGGCAAAAAACCCACACAGGCTATCGGTACTGTCGAAGCCGTACCGTATATGACGCAGTACGCCGCGCGCTTGCGTGAACTGATCGTGACGGAATCTGACAACGGCGATAAGCCGCTTTCGGGTCTGCATGTTGTCGTGGATGCGGGCAACGGTGCCGGAGGTTTTTATGCTACCCAGGTGCTCGAGCCTCTCGGCGCCGATGTATCCGGCAGCCAGTTTTTAGAACCGGACGGCTCGTTCCCGAACCATATTCCGAATCCCGAAAATCCCGATGCTATGGCATCTGTATGCGGTGCTGTCAAAGCGGTAAACGCGGATCTCGGTATCATATTTGATACGGATGTGGACCGCGCCGGCTGTGTCGGTGCCGATGGCAGAGAGATTAACCGCAATCGCTTAGTTGCGCTTGCTGCGGCGATCGCTCTGGAAGGAAATGAAGGCGGTACTATTGTCACCGATTCCATTACATCCACAGGCCTTAAAGCCTTTATCGAACAAACTCTCGGCGGTGTACATTGCCGTTTCAAGCGTGGATATAAAAATGTTATCAATGAGGCGTTGCGCCTGAATGCTGAGGGGGTCAACGCGCCGCTTGCCATCGAAACCTCCGGTCATGCCGCTCTGCGTGACAATTACTTTTTGGATGACGGTGCCTATCTCAGTACCAAGATCATCATCAAAGCTGTGCAGCTCCGCAAAGAGGGCAAGAGTTTGGACGATCTGATTGCCGCTTTACCCGAACCGCTTGAAGGCTGTGAGGTACGATATACCATCACCGAACCCGATTTCAAAGCTTACGGGGAGCGTGTACTCCGCGCTCTGGACGCCTATGCCGCCAAACACGGCTGGCAGGTAGCCGACGACAGTCGTGAGGGTGTGCGTGTATCCTTCCCGAAGGATAAGGGCGATGGCTGGTTCCTGTTGCGACTCAGTGTCCACGATCCCGTGATGCCGCTAAATGTTGAGAGTGATACTGTCGGTGGTTGTGAGGTCATCTTGTCACAACTTGCCCCCTTTATTGAGAAACAAACCGAATTGCGGAGGAAATAAGTATGGAATGGACGGAAATTCAGATCCGTGTTCCCACAGCCGATACCGATGAAGCGGCAGCGATTGCCAATATGATCGTGCCGTACGGCATCTATATTGAGGACTACAGTGACTTAGAGCAGGGGGCCAGAGAGATCGCCCACATTGACCTGATTGATGAGGAACTTCTAAAACGCGATCGTACCGTCACCTGTATTCATATTTATATTGCCCCGCAGGAAAATCCCACCGAGGCGATTGCCTTTTTGCGTGAGCGGTATGCGGCGGTCGGCATTTCGTCCGAGGTGGTTGCCGGCACCGTCAGCGAGCAGGATTGGGCGAATCAGTGGAAGCAGTATTTTAAGCCGCTGCCGATTGGTGACCGTTTATTGATTTGTCCGACTTGGGAGAAAATAGATAATCCCCACGGACGGCTGGTGCTGTCCATTGATCCCGGTATGGCATTCGGCACCGGTGGTCACGATACCACGCGTATGGTGCTGGAGGCGATGCAACCCCACCTAACGCCCGACAGCGCGGTGTTGGATGTCGGTTGCGGCAGTGGTATCTTGTCGATTGCATCCCTGTTGTTCGGAGCAAAGACAGCTACCGGTGTGGATATTGATGCACTCGCTGTCAAGACTGCCATCGAAAACGGCGAAATCAATGATATGCGTGCACCGCAGTATACGATTTTGGAGGGCAACCTGGTCGATAAGATCAGCGGTAAATACGATGTTGTGCTTGCTAATATCGTAGCTGATGCAATCAAGTTGTTATCGCCCGCAATTCCGGCATTTTTGAAGCCGAATGGCATTTACATCGTGTCCGGCATAATCGCCGAACGTGGTGACGAGGTGCAGGCATGTCTTGTTGATTGTGGCTTTATCGTTACCGAACGTCACGAGCACAGCGGATGGCTGTGCTTGGTATGCAGAAAGGGTTAACTGTTATGCCGCGTTTTTTTGTTCCCCCATTTCAAGGGAATACCGCAGTCATCCGTGGGCAGGATGCTCATCACATCGCGCGTGTTTTGCGCATGCAGGTTGGTGATACGCTGACATTGTGCGATGCGCACGGCACCGATTATGCCTGTGAGATAACGGAGCTTGCCGACGGTGAGATATCCCTGCATGTGTGCGACCGTGCGCCGTCCTCTACTGAGCCGACCACGGCGGTAACGTTGTATCAGGGACTCCCTAAAAGCGAAAAAATGGAATGGATCATCCAAAAATGTGTGGAGATCGGTGTTACTCGCATTGTCCCGGTTGCCATGTCGCGGTGTGTGGTGAAATTAAGCGGTGCGGACAGCGAGAAAAAGCGCTCACGCTGGCAAAAGATTGCCACAGGTGCCGCCGAGCAAAGTGGCAGGGGGATCATTCCTGAGATCGCTGCGCCGCTATCCTTTGATGCGATGCTGGCCGCATTAAAAGAAGAATACGTCATCACCTTTTACGAGGGTGGGGGCGTGGCGCTTTCGACACTCGTGGGGAAGAACACGCGACGGGTGTCTATTGTGATCGGTCCGGAGGGTGGTTTCTCGTTCGAAGAGATCGAAAAACTGCGACAAAACGGCGCCCACATTGCCACACTCGGCAAACGAATTCTGCGTTGCGAAACGGCGCCGCTGGTGGCATTGGCGGTTATTATGCAGCTGACGGGGAATTTATGATTGCAAATTGGAAAAACTATGGTAGAATATAAGAAAAAACAGAAAGGATGATCGATGTGACAGTAACGAAAGATACCATCATCGGTGAAATTCTGGATATGGACCGCACCACAGCCCCGTATTTTCTGGAAATGGGTATGCATTGTCTTGGTTGCCCCTCTGCCCGCGGTGAAACATTGGCGCAGGCTTGTGCTGTTCACGGTGTAGATGCGGACGAGCTGGTTGCCAAGATCAACGCTCATCTGGAAAAGTAATCACCAAAGGCAGTTCGTATGAACTGCCTTTTTCACAAGGAGTTAGGTGACATGACCTGCTCAAACCTGCCGCAAAGCGGCTGATTTCGGGCCTTTTCACCCCATTCGATCTCGCAAGGTGCGAGCCTTGCTTCGCCCGAATGAACTTAAAATACCTCGAAATCCTCTCGCTTTGCGGTCGAAGATTTCAAGAAGAGGCAATTTGGGTTCAGTCGAGGCAAAAACACAGCGAATACCGTCGTATTCGCGAGTATTTTAACGAAGGATGAGCGCAAATTGCCCTTTTTAAAACAAGGTTCGAGCGAGTCGCGCCACCTTATGTTAGATGCACGTTTAACACGGGTTGCGGCATTTGTCCGTCACAGCAGCCGCCTTGCCGATATCGGCACCGACCATGCCCATTTACCGGTGCAATTAGTGAAAAACGGTGTGTGTACGTATGCCATTGCATCAGACGTCAAAAAAGGCCCGGTTGCGGCGGCTACTCGCACGGTGAGCGAAGCGGAGTTGTCCGATAAGATCGATATCCGCTTAGGTGACGGACTGGAAACCGTTTCACCCGATGAAGTTGATGACATCGTGATTGCCGGTATGGGTGGGGAAACCATTGCGAAGATTCTCCGTTGTGCACCGTGGGTGCAGAACGAGCGATTTCGTCTAATTCTTCAGCCCATGACCCGTGCCGAAAAATTGCGGCGGTATTTGTGGGAAAACGGCTTTGATATTCTCACCGAAGCGGTGGTACAGGACGGTCGGCATTGGTACACCGTTATTCACGCGACGTATACCGGCATCGTCTTTATGCCGGAAGAGCTTCTTTGCCACGTCGGCAGGATTCCGCTACCGGAGGGCGTCGGTTATCTGCAAACCGTGAAAAACCGTTTGCACAAGCAAAAACAGGGCGATCCCTCTGCGGATGCATTGTTGCGGGGTATTACGGAATATGAACAAACCGGAGGGACCATATGACCGTCCAAACTATTTTTGATGCGTTACAGCAAAAAGCCCCGCTCGACCTTGCGGAGGAGTGGGACAATGTCGGCTTGTTGGTTGGAGACCGCAACGCCGAAGTGAAAACGGTTGTCGTGGCGTTGGATGCGACCGACGCGGCACTTGACCGTGCGATAGCGGAGCACGCGGATCTTATTGTTACTCACCATCCGGTGATCTTTGATCCCATAAAGAACGTAACGGCAGACAGCAAGACGTACCGCTTAGTAAAAGAGGGAATATCGGTCATCTCGATGCACACCAACGCCGATAAAGCTGTTGGCGGCGTCAACGACTGTTTATGTGCCAAACTGGGACTGTCCGACGTGGAAATCGCACCCGACGGTATGTGTCGTATTGGTACGCTTCCCGCCTCTATGACAGCGGATGTTTTTGCTACGTATGTGGCACAGTGTCTGGATACGGCAGTGCGCGTGAAAGCAGGCACGGATACGATCCGCACCGTGGTACTGTGCGGCGGTGGCGGGGCGGATCTGGTGCTACCCTTGTTGGACAAGGCGGATGCCGCCCTCACCGGCGAGGCGAAGCACAACCAATGGTTGTCTGTTCCGTCTGCTAAAACACTGGTGGACGGCGGTCATTACGCCACTGAGATCGTGATCACCGATCGCTTTTGCGAGTGGCTTTGCGAAGCCTTCCCGAATTTAAACATCATTCTTTACAAAGATGCGGCACCTTATTCTACAATTGAGGTATAACAAATGGCAATTGACGGTGCATACCTGTACTGTTTGAAGCAGGAAATGGAAGCGCGATTGCAAGGCGCGCGCGTGGATAAAATACACCAGCCCTCTAAAGAGGAACTGGTGCTTGCGTTGCGCTCGCCTTCCGGTAGCTTTAAGTTGTATCTTTCCGCTCGTGTGAATTCACCGCGTGTGCATTTTACGGAGATTGCGCTCGAAAACCCGCCGTCACCGCCGATGTTTTGCATGCTTCTGCGTAAACGGTTGACGGGCGCCCGTTTGGTGGCGGTCCGTCAGATCGGATTGGAACGGGTGTTGTATTTCGATTTTGATGCCGTTAACGAGCTCGGTGATATGGTGCGGCTTACCCTTGCTGTTGAGGTGATGGGACGATACAGTAACATTATCTTGATCGATGGGGATGATCGCGTGGTGGATGCTATCAAGCGTGTGGACCTTACC
>JAFYPN010000060.1 GCA_017547465.1 Clostridia bacterium
CGAGGGTGGAGCCGCAGATGGATGCCTGAGAGGTGGAGCCGTTGGAGGACAGCACCTCACTCACCAAACGGATGGTGTAGGGGAACTCTTCCAGAGAAGGCAGCACCGGCACCAGCGCGCGCTCGGCGAGAGCGCCGTGGCCGATCTCACGACGGCCGGGGCCACGGGAGGGTTTGGTTTCACCGACCGAGTAGGATGGGAAGTTGTAGTGATGCATATAGCGTTTCTCGGTTTCATCGTCCAGACCGTCGAGCAGCTGGGCGTCGTCCGCGTTGCCTAACGTGACGGTGGTGAGCACCTGAGTCTGACCGCGGGTGAACATACCGGAGCCGTGTACGCGGGGCAACAGATCGACCTCAGCGGCGAGCGGGCGGATCTCGTCGATCGCGCGGCCGTCAACACGCTTGCCGTCGTCGAGAAGCCAACGGCGCACGACGTATTTCTGCAGCTTGTACAGGCACTCGTCGATCTTACCGATCTGCTCGGCATATACCTCGTCAAACTTCTCGTGCACTTTGTCGTATACGGGGAGCAAACGCTCGTCACGAACGAGTTTGTCGTCGGTATCCAGCGCATAGCGCACATCTTCGATAGCGAACTCTTTGATCGCTTCGAACATCTCCGGATCGGGATCGTTGGATTCGAACGCAAACTTGGGTTTGCCGATCTCCGCCTGGATCTCCTTGATGAATTCGACGATCTGCTGGTTGGCCTCGTGACCTGCCATGATGCCGCCGAACATGGTTTCGTTGTCCACCTCGTTGGCGCCCGCCTCGATCATGGCGACCAGATCAGCGGTGGAGGCCACAGTGACGTGCATGTCGGATTTCTTTTCCTCTTCCGCGGTGGGGTTGATGACGTATTTGCCGTCCACCAAGCCGACCACGACACCCGAGATCGGGCCGTCCCACGGGATATCCGAGATGGAGATGGCGATGGAAGCGCCGATCATCGCGGTGGTTTCCGGCGGGCAGTCCGGATCGACGGACATGACGGTGCAGACGATGGACACATCGTTGCGCATATCCTTCGGGAACAGCGGGCGGATCGGACGGTCGATGACACGCGAGGTCAGAATCGCTTTTTCGGTGGGGCGACCCTCACGGCGCTGGAACGAGCCGGGAATATGACCCACAGCGTACAGCTTCTCTTCATAGTCCACCGAAAGCGGGAAAAAGTCCACACCTTCGCGGGGCTTCGCTGACGCGGTGACGTTGCACAAGATAGCGGTGTCGCCGTAGCGCACCATACACGAACCGCTGGACAGCTGTGCCATTTTGCCGGTTTCCACTTTCAAGGGACGGCCGGCAAGCGTGGTTTCGAACACACGATAGTTTTCGAACATATGACATTCCTCCGTTTAAAAAATTCATATTTCTAAACGGTATGTGGTTTGGATCTTTAGCAATAAAACCGATGCTTTGACGTGAAAACACCCGTTTCACTGCTAAAAAATCGCGGCCCCGCATACCGTCTTAGACTAAGGGCAATAAAGCAGGTTGAGGCAGGAGAGCATCTCGCTCGCCTGCCTCAGTGACGCTTTATTTACGCAGACCCAATTTCTCCACAATGGCACGATACCGGTCGATGTCCTTCTTCATCAAATAGTTGAGAAGGCCACGGCGACGGCCGACCATTTTGAGAAGACCACGACGGGAGTGGTGATCCTTCTTATGCTCCTTCAGGTGCTCGGTCAGATCGTTGATGCGGCGGGTCAGTACCGCGATCTGGACCTCGGGAGAACCCGTGTCACCCTCGTGGGTGGCGTACTGCTGCATGATTTCGGTTTTTTCGTTTGCTAACATGGTTTTACACCTCTTTTTATATTTCCGCAGATCCAGAAAGGGAAACGGTGCGTCCACTTGGGCATACTCCGCAGACCGGATCAGGGATGTGCACATTCGCGTGCCATCGTAGTATAACACATAAAGTTCTGCTTGTAAAGAGAAATTTTTAAAAAGATGAAACCACGCACAGGGTGATCGCGATCAGCGTGAGTGCGGCGGGGCTGCCGCAAAAGGAGCGGGCGAGAGGAACGCGCCGCCACTGCTCGGTAAGCACACCGGCAACGCCAAGCACAAGCGCAGTGACGGCGGCCGTGGCAAGGGCGTGCCACCACCCGTCCGATATGGGAAGCGCGATGATCGGGGTGAGGGGTGTCCACGCGGTACGCAGCGGCTTCGGTTGCGACAGCAGGGCGGCGGCAAGCAGGGTCAGTCCCAATAACCAAGTGTCGGACAGGGTTGGCAGAAAGGCAACCGCGAGTGCCTTGACCGAGCATACGGCGAGCGTGAGCCATACGGTGTTCCACAGCGTACGGTCGTTGTTGCCCGTGACGGGAACGCCCAGGCGGAACAACCAGAGAAGTAGTGCGGCCATGAGTAGTGCGCCGATCGGTTCCATCACCACAGCGGGCGGTGAGATCACCGTCAATCCCAACACCGTGCCGTGTGTGAGGAGTTCTCCCAAAAAACCAGTCAGCAGCATGACCGCGGCGGCGCGCCATAAAACAGCCGGTCGCGGCGGTGAAGACAGCAGTGTGGGTGCTGCCGCGCCACACAGCAACAGCGCGGTGACGGTGAGCAGCTCCACCTCCAGTGTGTACGGTGTGAATGCCGTCAAGCGGAGCAGTGCCACACCGCTGCCGGCGGCAAATACCCATGCCGCGGTGTGATCCGACAGTCGAAGGCGGCGAAGCATTCCGCAAACAAGCAGGCAAAGCAACAGTTGAATCGGCAGGAGAACGAGAAGCACGAGGGAGTGCGATACGGTAGCACAAGTGCCAACGGCGGCACACAGCAGCAGGCCGCGCATATCCGGAGAAGCCGACAACAGATCACCCCACAATGTTTTTGATGAAGGTTGCGGCCGTGTTCACGGCGTTGACAACGGCGGTGGAGGAGGTGGTAGCACCGCTGACACCATCCACGGCGGCGGCGCCTGTTTTGGTCGCTTGAGCCAACGCGGAGGCGGCAAGGCGGACAAACGGTTCCACGGAGATGGTGGCGCCCGAATACGCGTCGGTCTTACCGGTGTCCGGCTGATACACGATGGCGGACGGATCTTGTTTTTCAAGCAATGCCAGTTCCATGATCTCCGCCTGTTCGTGCCATGCAAGGCCCGTTTGGCTCATGACGTATTTACCAGCGCGCGAAAGACTTTTTTTGGTTTCGGTGCTGTTTTGCTGTTCGGCATCCCAGTTGACGGCGGTGATCTCCTGCCCCGATACCGTCACCTCGACGAAATCGCGGAAGCCGCTGCTGTCAAAGTTGTTTTCCGCCGCTCGGTACACACCGTCCTGCAGTATGCGATCCCCCGCGGTAAGTGAAAACGGCGGCGTGCGGTTTTGAAATTGGGAGAGGAAGGACGTTTCCGTGATGCCGGCACCGTAGCCGACGGTTTCGCGGTGTTCGCCGATCCGAATGCCGTATACCGTGGTCGCGTCCGCGGATAGGGCGGCGTGTACGGTGATGGGCCCCGCATAGCCGTCCACCTTGACCGTGACGGCAAAGCCGAGCAAGCGGTTTTGTGTATCAAATGCACGATACGCGGCGGTGATGGGCTTGTTTTCTGCGGTGGAGAGCGCTTCAAAACGATCGGCGGGCAACAGGTCGCTAAACACCGCCGCAACGCGTTCGGTCTCCTGTTTTTCGATGAGGGAGCGGGTGAGCTTGTCACTGCCCCACAGTAAGCCGGTTGCGAGCACGGCGGCGACAAGCAGGGACAGCATATCTTTACCGAGTGGTTTCATATACGTTGCTTCCTTCCGTATGGTTTCCGTCCGTAGATGCGAGGGGCGGTCAGACGTTCAATAAGCGGTGTCAGCAGATTCCATAACAGCACGGCAAAGCATACCCCCTCGGGATAACGACCATAGGCGCGAAGCAGGGCGACGGTGATGCCGATGCCGAGAGCAAACATCCCTTCGCCGAGCGGAGTGGTGGGCTTGCCGGTATAATCGGTGAAGATGTAGACGACACCGAACAGAATGCTGCCCGACAGCAGTGGCAGGAGGATATGGCCGGTCGTCAGCAGGGATACGATAGAGAAGCCGAGCAGGGAGAGTATCGGCATCTGCCAACGGATGATGCGCCGTGCCAGCAACCATATGGCGCCGAGTACGATCATCAGAGCGGAGGTTTCGCCCATTGATCCACCGGTCGTACCGATGAG
>JAFYPN010000061.1 GCA_017547465.1 Clostridia bacterium
AAAAACCTTGATAAATAAAGGATTTTTAAGGAGCTAGAGAAGAAAATGAAATTAGGTATCGTCGGTTTGCCAAATGTCGGCAAATCCACGTTGTTTAACGCCATCACCAACGCCGGCGCGCAAAGTGCTAACTTCCCGTTCTGCACCATCGACCCCAACGTGGGTGTGGTTGCCGTGCCGGATAAGCGGTTAGACGCGCTGTGTGAGATGTATACCGAAGGCAGCAAGGTACCCCCTATCGTACCGGCCGTAATTGAGTTTGTTGACATCGCAGGTTTGGTTAAGGGTGCCAGCAAGGGTGAGGGACTCGGCAACAAATTTCTCGCCAACATTCGGGAATGTGATGCCATCGTTCACGTAGTGCGTTGCTTCGAAAACGACGACATTATCCACGTAGAGGGTAGCATTGACCCGTTGCGGGACATTGAAACCATCGACATAGAACTGATCTTCTCGGATATGGAGATGGTCGAGCGCCGCATCGCCCGTGTGACAAAGGACCTCAAGGGCGATAAGAGCCTGCAAAAGGAACTGGATTTCTTAAAACGCCTGCAAGAGCTGTTGGAAAGCGGCAAGCCCGCGCGTGCGCTTCCCTGCAGCGAGGACGAGGTCAGCATGATGGGCAATATGGCGTTACTCACTTCGAAGCCCATTATCTACGCCGCCAACTTGAGCGAAAGTGATTTTTCCGGGGGTGAACCCAAGAACAATCCGTATTACAAACAGGTGGAAGATCTCGCCGCTGAGCAGGGCGCCGAGGTGCTACCGATCTGCGCCCAGATGGAAGCGGATATCGTGGACATGGATGCTGAGGAAAAGCTAATGTTTCTCTCCGAACTCGGTCTGGAACATTCCGGCTTAGACCGCCTCATTCAGAAAAGCTATCGCCTGCTCGGGCTTATTTCCTTTCTTACAGCCGGTGAAAAAGAGATTCGTGCGTGGACCATCCAAAACGGCTGGAAAGCGCCGCAAGCGGCGGGACGTATTCACACCGATTTCGAGCGCGGCTTCATCCGCGCACAAGTCATCGCCTTTGACGATCTGATGGCCTGCGGCTCTCTCGCCAATGCCAGAAGCAAAGGCGCCTTACGCACCGAAGGAAAGGAGTACGTGATGAAGGACGGCGATGTCGTGGAATTCCTGTTCAACGTATAAAAAGCGCCTACCGCAAGGTAGGCGCTTAACTTTTGATTACAGATCTAATTTTAAATCGTTTTGCTTGATCCAACCGATCTTGCGAAGCGGAAGACTGAGAAGCCAGGTGAGCACCGCCGGTAATACGATCGCAATCAGCACAAGACCAATCCAATCCATCGCGATCACGGTGGCTTTCGCACCACTCGCCATATCGTTCATCCAACCGGTGATAACACCGATCGGCCCCACCAAACCACAGGTGCCCATACCGGACGACACCGCCGCACCGTTCATTTCGAGCTTGAATAAGCAGGTCGCCAGCGGGCCGGTGATTGCAGACGCCACCGTCGGCGCGATCCAGATGCGCGGGTTGCGCACAATGTTGCCCATCTGCAGCATGCTCGTGCCAAGACCCTGCGCCACCAGACCACCGACCTTGTTCTCACGGTAACTCATCACCGCAAACCCAACCATCTGCGCACAGCAACCGGCAACCGCCGCACCACCTGCTAAACCGGTGAGACCAAACGCCGCACAAATAGCAGCACTGCTGATTGGCAATGTAAGGGCAATACCGATCACCACCGAAACCAACACGCCCATAATAAACGGATGCTGTTCGGTCGCCCACATAATGAACGTGCCAACCGCGTTGGCAGCTGCCCCAATCGGTGCCGCAATCAATGCGGATATCCCCACACCGCTTAAAACCGTGACGATCGGTGTCACTAAAATATCGATTTTGGTCTCTTTACTGACGATCTTGCCGAGCTCTGCCGCCACAATCGCCACAAAGAATACTGCCAGAGGGCCTCCGGCGCCACCCAGCGCATTCGTCGCAAAGCCAACAGGGATCAGCGAGAACAACACGAGCGGCGGTGCATTAAGTGCGCGACCGATTGCCACTGCCATACCGGGTCCAACCATCGCCGAGCATAGATCACCGATCGTGAACTGTACCATCACGCCCGCACCATGGCCAAGCTTTACTGTGAACAGATGCTGCAAAAAGCCCAAACCGCAATATGTACCAAGTGTGTTCAGAATCGTACCGACAAGAAGGGTGCAAAACAACCCCTGTGCCATAGCACTCATCGCATCAATAAAATACCGCTTGCCGGAAAACACAACGTCCTTGCGTTTGAAAAAAGCGGCTATTCGTTTCCACACGCTCATTATCGTATCCCCTTTTTTGAATTTTCTCCTATTTTATACCAAAATAACGCAATATGCAACACTTTATACATAAAAACCTTACATTCTGTCACTTGACACCTTCGCACCTGATATAGTATAATACCAACGGAAAATACGATTAAAACAATTTACGGACACATCGAGGTGTGGCGCAATTGGTAGCGCGCTTGCTTTGGGAGCAAGATGCTGCAGGTTCGAGTCCTGTCACTTCGACCAAAAAAACGAGGGATGACCGAAAGGCCGTGCCTCGTTTTTTGTCTTCACAAGAGCGACCGGACTCGAAAGGCCGTTAAAAAACGTCACGATGTGACGTTTTTAGAGCGTCGTGTTGCGCCGCCCCATGTACTGTGCCGAAACATAATGACGTGATGTTACTCGCGCACTGTATAAAAAACCTGGCACTTTGATAAAAAAAGATCCTGTAGGGAAATCCCTACAGGATCTTACTTTTGCCAATTAGTCCTTTTTCTTTTTCTTCGCGATAACCACAATCACGATGACAAGAACAACGACAGCGGCAGCGCCGATGATGATCCAAAGCAGATAGTCATCAACTCCGCCGGCAACAGGGGCCACGCAAGGAATTGTTTCCTGCTCGACCTCGCTGCAGTGCTTACATTTCGCCTCTTTCAAACCGGTTTCGGTTTCAGTTGCTTCTTTGACGACCTGCATCTCACCGAACTCGTGGTCGATCTTCGCGATGGTCTGAGTTTCGGTCGCGTCGCAATTGGCGCACTTTCTTTCAAGAGTGCCCTCCTCGGTACAGGTAGCCGCTTTCACGGTCTCCCACTCACCAAAAGCATGGTCGGTCGCCTTGATCGCAACGGTGGCCTTCTTGTTGCAACGATCACAGATCTTGGTGCTGACACCGTTCTCGGTGCAGGTAGCTTCCTTGGTCACGGTCGCCTTACCATAGTTGTGGCCGAGTGCTTTGACCTCTTTGGTTTCAGAAACACCGCAAACGCTACAGGTGCGTTTCTCGGAACCGGCAGCCGTACAGGTCGCTTCTTTCGCAACGGCCCAATCACCAAAGGTGTGGGTGCTACAGGTAACCTTAACCTCTTTGGCGGTCACTTTTACCGGAATCGTGGTGTCGCCGTTCTTGATGACAGCATCCGCCTTAACACTGGTCTTGCCAACCGGAGCATCGGCTTTCACTTTCAAAACCAACTTAAAAATATTGCCATTCTTGGTCACAGCCGAAGAATACGCGATCGCACCGTTGGTGCCGTTAAAGTTGGTCAACATAGCTTCGGTCAGTACCCATTCACCGGACACCAATTCAAAGACCTTTTTGTCATAGGACGGCGTAACGGCCATCGATTTGAACGGATCACAGTCGCTAACGGTAACCATGACGGTAAGCGTTTCGCCCTGCTTTACTTCATTAGCAGAGGTGCAAGCGACGGTAGCCGTCCCAGCGGCAAAAGCGGGAATGGAAATCGTCAGAACTAACATTACACTTAACAGTAAAGCGAAAAACTTTTTCACCCTTTATTCCCCCTCTTACTTGCTTAACGGATACTGATCCGGCAACAACGTGTAATACAACAGATGGATCGCGTCGTCGCTGTTCACAGAACCATCGCCGTTAAAATCACCCTTCTGGTTGATCGGATTGCTTTCCGGCAACAGCGTGTAATACAACAGGTGAATCGCGTCGTCGCTGTCGATCTTCTCGTTACCGTTGACATCGCCCAAAATATAGGTCAAGGCCGCGTTAACATCGAATTTCTCTTCATACTGGCACACTGTGCAGGTATGAACGGAATAGCCTTCCTTCTTATACTCCGGCTCAATAACGGTGGTCTCACCATAGGTGTGACCGGCAGCCGGCAGCTCTTTGTAGGTAGTATGTCCGCAATTTGCACGCTGGCACATGTCGTATGCATCCCAACCAATCTCGGTGCAGGTCGGTGCTTTCGCATCGGTGTGCTTCAGATCATGACCGAGCGCATCGATCGATTTGGCTTCGCGGGACAGCTCGGTCTTGCAGACTGTGCAGTACACAACGCTGTCATAGGAACCCTTATCGGTACAGGTGGGCTCTTTGCGGTTCTCCTCTACCGCGGTACCGGCGGTGTGGCCGGTAGCCGGAATGGTGTTAGGAGTTCTCGACAGCTCGGTCTTGCAGACTGTGCAGTACACAACGCTGTCGTAGGAACCTGCTACGGTGCAGGTGGGCTCTACACGATTCTCTTCCACCGCGGTACCGGCGGTGTGGCCGGTAGCGTCGATGGTGTTGGGCGTACGCGACAGCTCGGTATTGCAAACACCGCAGTACACAACGCTGTCATAGGAACCAACTACGGTGCAAGTGGGCTCTACACGGTTCTCTTCCACGGCAGCCGCAGGAGAGTGACCGGTGGCATCCACAATGTTACCGACAACCGCCTCGCTACACGCGCCGCAAGCATACGTGGTGTAACCTTCCTCCGTACAAGTAGGAGCGGTGACCACGCCGGCATCCTTGTCGATATCGTGAATCGCGAAGGTGTTGCTTTCCGACTCAAACGGAATTTCGTCATAGTCACCGTAGCCGTAATCGCAAATACAGTTACCTGCGGAATTGTTAAAGGTGGTGACAACAATGCTCGTATCCTTGGCGCACGCTTCCTTAACCACAAAGGTCAAGGTGGCAAACACGCCGGTTGCTTCGGTTGGTCTGGAAGAGTTTGAGAAAAATTTCATGTAGCCGTTATACTGCGTGATCTCATCCGCAGCGGTAAACAGCTGTGACGTACTGCACTTGTCTTCAACGGCCTCAAGTGCAGTCTCATCGTAGTCAACCTTCAGCATTAACCACGTAATGCCGGTGTTTTGGCTGGCGTTGAGTGTTACCGTAATTTCTTCACCCGGCGTGTAGATCAGCGGTGAAGTAGAAACGGTGGAGGTGGTGGGCATAGCCTCCACCTCCACCTTAAAGATTTCGGTATTCTCTGCGCTGACGGTCACGACCGCCAACGAAGAAAGCATCAACGCAACTGCCAAAAAAATCGAAGCGATTTTTTTGAGTTGCATATATTACACCTCCGGTGTTACAGACGCATTCGGATCAACAACATCATCCAAATAATCGAAGATCTCTACTGCTGCACCGCGAAGCAACGCAAGATCTGCGCCGTCGACTACACCATTGCGATCCAAATCGTACACGGTCTCGTAGTCGCCTTCTCCCGCAGTCTTCAACCACTTGCTGATGGTGAGAATATCGTTCGCATCAAACACGCCATCGCTGTTGGCATCGCCAAGCAGGTCAACCTCAATGGTAGCAGCCTCTGCATACTCTACGGCCACAGTCTCACCCTCGGGATGGGTCACATCCGCAACACCAGTAAAGGTTTCGATAAGTTGGTCGTCGTCCGCAGTAATCACAGCATTCTTGCTAACCTGGAAGGTCAGAGTGGCAAACAGGTTGTTTTCGCCTCTGAACACCTTACCGGCAGAAGCGGTATCCATATCCTGCGCAATCTTAACGGTACCGGTGTTACCAGAAACCGATGCCTTGTAGCTTGCCGCAGCGAAAGTAGTCGTATCACCGTCGTTACCGGCGAGGAAATGAGTCAACTCAAACGAATCAGCATTATACTGCATCTCGAAGTTGATACCAAAGATGTTTGCCAACACGTCGCTGTTGTACACGTCTTCGTCCCTGACTTCATCTTTCAAAACATCAAAGTAGATCTTGAGCTGGACATAACCGGAGTTGACAGCGGTACCGGCACCGTTGACACCGGTGATCTCGTAGTGGAAGCGAATGCCTTCCTGCAGTTCGTCAAGATATGTTGCGCCGCCTTCAGTTGCGTCAAACTCAACGTCGCAACGAGAGCAGATCACACCTGCCGTGTTACCAGAAGCATCGTAGGTCGGGTTAAGAGCAGCGGTTGGGATCTTGTCATGACCAAGCGCTGCTTTTTCCACATAGGTGGTGTACTGGCAATCATCGCGATTGCAGGTTTCGTATGCATCCCAACCGATCGCAGTGCAGGTCGGCGCTTGCGCAGCATGCTGCTCCGGATCATGGCCGAGAGCATTCACAACTTCAGGATTGGTTGCGGTGCATCTGACACCACTATAGACATGTTTGCAGGGATACAGATTCAAGCCGGGTTCGGTACAAGTGGGAGCATAAACAACCGGGGAATCCCAATCATGCTCGTTTACGATATAAACCTCTTCATCCGTGAGGCTATCGGTGGAATCAGTTGCCGCGTTGGTTGCAAACTTCAATTCGCAAACCGTGCATTCTTTATAAGCGATGTTGCCCTTGCCGGCTTCACCGCAAGCGGTCGGATCCTGAGCAGCCACATCCGCACTAAACGTATGGCCGAGCGCAGGGATCTCGGTGCCGGGATTGAGGATTTCGCCGCAAAGCTTGCAGGTAATGGCATAGTGATAGCCTTTTTCCGTGCAAGTAGGCTCTTTGGTAACAGCCGTAGCAGGCACATGCTCTAACGGGTTCGACGTGGTGGGCGTAGTTTTGTAATCACATCTCGAGCATTCTTCCCACTCGCCGGTGCCGCCTGCAGAACAGGTAGCGTCGATCGCCTCATGCGTTACGATATCATGGCCCAACGGCTCCCCACCGTTCTCATACACGGTAATGCCGGGATGGTTAGCAGTGCTATCATAGTAGTAGGTACAAGTCGACTCATCGCAACCGTAGGTTTTGTAACCTTTCTGCGTGCAAGAGATTTCCTGCTCCGCTTTGATCTCAAGATCATGATCTTTTTTCGGGTCAACCAAGTTTGCTGCGTCAGTTGCCGCTGTGCCATCGAGGCTAACGGCCGTGCAACCGCCATAACTACATGTAAAGTGTGCTTTGACACCGTCCGTCATGCAGGTGGCCGGAACTGCTGTACCAGGAACGCTAAAGTCGTGGCCATGGGCAATGGTCTCCGTGTCGGTGTAGGAATCACCGCAGTTGGGACAGGTATGTGTGGTGTAGCCACCCTCGGTACAAGAAGGGGGGGTGACAACATCACTATACGCATGGCCATCCGCGTCGTCTACAATAGTAGTAAGCTCATTGTGTGTGGTAGGATCCAATTTGGCGGAGCAGTGCACACACGTCTCATACGCAACCGTACCAGCTTCGGTACAGGTAGACGGCTCAGCCGCAACCAAGACATCATCCGATACGTGAGCCGTTTTGTTGGCAGTCTTCAGGGTGACAAAGCCGGTGCAGTCCGTGTTTGCACACTTATACACCGTATACCCCTCATGCTGACAGGTTGCAGGCAGTATATTCACCACAGCCGTGGTGTTTGCTACGCCGTCGCCTTCGCACACGGTGCACCAACCGTCATTTGCGGCGGCGGAACCCAGTGCCATGACCGGGAGCGCCTGTGATACCAGCAACGCAATGGCGAGCAGTACCACAGAAACTTTGGAAATTGTTTTCTTCATTTTCTTAGTCTCCTCCTAAAAAATTAATTTGTTTGACTTATTTCATCGGAAACGGATGTCCTCTGGGTTTACTTGCTTTTCTCAATCGCATCAACCTCCGCAAAACCCGACCTCAAAAAGCGGTTTTCGGCGTGAAAACCAACTACAACCGACAGGTCACCTTCTAACAGTCGCTTCCTTTTACCATATTTATACCATATCTTTTTTGTGATTGCAAGGGTTTTTTAAAAAAAGAGTTAAAATTTGTTTTTTTGGTAAATTTGCGGAAAAATGGCTTTAAACAGCGGTAAACGCTTGGTTTTTGTACTGTTTTTCTTTCCATTTTTTATTTATGGAAAATTTGGAACGCTGCTTTTTTTCAAAACCCACCGCCGTATCACGACGGCGGTATACTTAGGGTCACTTTTTTTGGCGTAACGTCCTTTAACGCGACGGAATTTAACAATCCCCCACCGCCCTGCGGGCAAAGCCCCCTTTACACAAGGGGGCCTTTGGGGAAGAAGTAAGAGGTGAGGCGTCGCGCGAGCCGCAGCGGGAGCATTACGGCTCCCTTGTGTAAAGGGGGCTGTCAAACATTCTTTGATTTTTGACCGAGGGATTGTTTTACGGCAGCATCAATGTATTCACAAACGCCCTGAAAATTGCTGGTAACTTCATTATTGGGAATTCGGACAACAGTCAGGCCATATCCCTCCAGAAACATCGTACGGTCTGCGTCGTTTTCTATATTTGCGTTTTTATAATGTTGTGAACCGTCCAGTTCGATTACCATCTTCGCTTTGGCGCTATAAAAGTCTGCAATGTACTTTCCCAATACCTTTTGCCGACAAAATCGGACGGGATATGTGCGCAAAAAGTCATACCACAGGTGACGTTCTTCTTTTGTCATTTCTTTTCGCAGTTGCCTTGCGAATGGAATCAACTGTGCGTTGTGTTTTGACTGCATGACAACCCCTCCGTCACGATTTACGCCGCGCTGTCTCGACGTATCACTGAGCAGTAAAACGGTCATTCCTTATTACTTATTAATAAGGTGAGATAGCACCGCCTCGATCTCAGCCTTAGCGGCAAGGGCGTCCGAGAACGCGGTTGCGTTTCCGCAGGCGGCGCCGAGGCGCAACGCAAACGCATAGTTCTTTTGCTGCAACCAACCCGCAATAAACCCCGCGACCATGCTGTCACCGCAGCCGACTGAGCTGCGCAACGCGCCGGGTGCGGTGCCGATCGTATGGCAAACACCGGTTTCGTCCAACAGCAGCGCGCCGTCCTTTGCGCGGGACACCAACACGTTCCGAGCGCCTTCCACCTGTAGCTGCCGCGCACATGCGGCGATCTCCTCAGTCGTATACAGTTCTTTGCCAAACAGAGCGCCCAGCTCGTGATGGTTCGGTTTAATAAGAAACGGTCGGTATGGCAGCGTTTCACGCAGCAGATCCTTTTCGGCGTCCACGGCGACAAGCATGTCCTGCCCACCCAGCCGTCGCAGCATCTGCACGTACAGATCCTGTGGCAACCCGCTCGGGACGCTGCCGGCAAGTACCAATACATCACCGGCACATACACCCTCCAGCTTTTGCAAAAGGCGCTCAACGTCCGCCTCGCCTACCGATGGGCCACCGGCATTGATATGCAACTCCGTTTCGGCACGGATCTTGACATTGATACGGGTCTCTCCCGCCGACAGCTGTACAAAATCACACTCGACGCCCTCGTCAGTCAGCAGGCTTTTAAGCTTTTCGCCCATGAAGCCGGCGGTGAATCCCAGTGCACGTGTCGGTACGGAGAGCCGCGCCAACACGGCAGATACATTGATGCCTTTGCCGCCAAAGGTCAGGTATTCCCGCTCGGAACGGTTGATATCGTCAACCGTGAGCTGCGGCAGGTTCATAACATAATCTAATGCGGGATTACAGGTAACGGTATAAACCATACAGCTCCTCCCTTACAGAATCGGCTAAACAATCGCACAAGGCCTGTCCATTGTTTCTTGAACGTAAGTTGTTTTATACGTATGTAAGTGTATCAGACCCCTTACACCTTGTCAACAACGGTGCCGCGAAACGTGCCGGGGACCGAGTCTGTCGAGCGTTGCCGTCGTGACCATTCAAACAGCGGCGGAATGATGCGATCCCACCGCTGTTTTTCATTTCAATACGGTAATCAGTTCCTCGGTCGTTTTGCGTTTCTTGGCACGTAGTTTGTCGTCGGCTTTGGCATAGCCGAGGGAAATGACCAGCCGAGCCGCACCATCCAGCCCGCACAATTCACGGAGTTTACCGCCGTCCAACCAGCCGAGAATACAGGTGGAGAGTCCCTGCGTAGTCGCCTCCGCGGTAAGATACGCCGCGGCAATACCAATGTCGATCGAGCGGTAGTCGGTTCCGGTCACCTTTGCTCCTACTAACGCCGACTTGACATTCGGTTTTTCGGATATCACGATCTGCACCGGTGCATCGGAAGAAAACTTGTTGGCACCCAAACTCTGTGTGGCTTTGGCCACTTGCTTTGCCTTCTCCCCGGTACACACCGTCAAATGATACGGTTGGCCGTTGCTGGCAGAGGGCGACAGCCGCGCCGCCTCCAGTATCCGTTCCAGTTTTTCGGGTTCGACCACGAGATCCGCATCAAAGCTGCGGCAGGATTGACGAGCGTTTGCGATCTCTAAAAAATCCATCTTGGTATCTCCTTTTATCACTTTTACCATCCAAATATGCGGACAGCCTTGTTCGTCTTCAATCTCGCCGTCTGGGGCATAGCCGAGTTTTTCATAAAACCCCTTGGCATGATACTGTGAATGAAGTGCCAACCGCTCACCGCCGACCGAACCAACATACCGTTCGGTTGCCGCAACAAGATCGCTGCCGTATCCCTTGCCGCGATGAGCTTTGAGCACGCAAAGGCGACCCAGTATGTAGGTGTCCTCTTGTTCAAAGACGCGGCAAGTCGCGATCGGTTGCTCTGCCTCGTCAAACAACACAACATGCGTGGCGACACCGTCGATCTCATCCACTTCGTCAACAAAGCCTTGTTCTTCCACAAAGACAGGGATACGCACCGCCAGTGCCGCATCCGGCACACCGTGAAACATTTCCATACGCATACGGGTTCACCAACCTAACCGATAAAGTTTGTCCACACCCGTTTTTCTTTTTCGGGTAAACCGAAGGCTTCCTTACCCAGGGCAATGCTCTTCATTAAAAACGTCATGTTTTCGGCAAGCACACGCATGGTTTGCAAACCCTCCGCATCCTCTGCCGCCTGACCGGGTGCTCTGCCGTGTACGCTGTTCCAATACTGACTGGAAGCGATCGGCATACCGGAAAGGGTGAAATACTTATTCAGCTGATCAAAGGTCGCCGAGCAACCGCCGCGCCGTGCGACCGCCACCGATGCGCCGACCTTCATGGTCTTGTCAAAGCCTGTGCTGTAAAACAGACGATCCAACAGGGCCGTCAAGGTGCTGTTGGCAGCGGCATAATACACAGGACTGCCCAACACCAGGCCGTCACACTGCTCAAATTTGGGCGCAAGCTCATTGACGATATCGTCAATCGCGCATTGCCCGGTTTTCATACATTGGAAGCACGCGACACAACCGCGAATGTCTTTGCCACCCACCTGCACGGTTTCGGTATCAATCCCGTTTTTTACAAACACCGCTTCCATTTCTGCCAATGCTATGGCGGTGTTGCCACCCACACGCGGACTGCCGTTTATCAGTAACACTTTCAAGCCGATTCCCCCTTCAATAGGTCTATTATACGCCGTTTGCCGTATTCTGGCAAGGGGGGACTCCGTTATTTTATCTCACCGCACGCGATCCGTTCCCCGGAGTTGCCCGCCGGTTGGGTGGTGAAATCGTCGGGTGACGCGTGCAGGACGATGGTTTTTCCGCGAACATCCTCCACCGTAAACCGATTGGTCAACACCGCGCCGAACGCTCTGCCGTTTACACCGAACAACGGTGGCAGATCTCCCGCGTGATAAGGGTGTGCACAACCATTGGGGTTGTAGTGCCCGTCCGCGTCGGCAAACGGATCCTCCGACGTGCCACTACACGAAGCACCACCGTGAATGTGAAATCCAAAAACAGGGTTTCGGCATACCTCATCGGGATTCGGCAATCCGGCGATCTCAGTGAGAACAATCACGCCCGCGCTAACCTTGTAAAAGTATACCACCCCGTAAATTCTCGGATAAGCGGGGCTGCCTCGCATCACCGCCACGGCATCCGGCTTACGCTTTGATACAAACGGTTTGACAAAATATAACTCACGTTTCATACCATCACACTCCATAAGCACACTATATGAAGCTTGCGCAAAAAGCGTGTTTGTCCCTCTTGCAAAGACTAAAATTCGTGGTATACTATACATGAGACTTGCAAAAGGAGGCTGTTTTGTGAATTTACAAGAATCCGGTGAAATGTATTTGGAAACCATCTATCTGCTGTCACAAAAGAAAGCTTCCGTCCGCAGTATTGATGTCGCGGAGGAAATGGGCTATTCCAAGCCCAGCGTCAGCCGCGCTGTCGGACTTCTCAAAAACGGTGGATTCATCACGGTGGATGAAAACGGGTTTTTAAAGCTCTCCGATATCGGTATCCGCGTCGCGGAGCGCACCTATGAGCGGCATCAAGTGCTGACCGGCTTTTTCGTCAAGCTGGGTGTCGATCCCGAAATCGCCTCTGAGGATGCCTGTAAAATTGAGCACGTTATCAGTAGCGAAACCTTTGCAGCGATCAAAGCACAACTTTAACGTTAACAGTCATTCCGCCGCAGCACGATGTGCTGCGGCTGTTTTAGTTGGTGTCTT
>JAFYPN010000062.1 GCA_017547465.1 Clostridia bacterium
ACCTCGCCCGCCACGGTCACAAATTTCTGTGTGACCGGATGCCCACCGAGCAGATTGGCGACATTGAGAATGGTTTCAACGTTAAACACCGTTACACCGACTGCGATGGGAAGACCGCCTGCGGGCACCACGCGTCCGGTGGCTTCATAGATGAGCACTACCTCATCGCCGGCGGGGTATACAGCCGGCAGACGGCAAATTGACATATTAGAGTAGGCTGCCATGTGACGTTCAACAGCTTCAATGGTTTGCTTATAATGCTTTTTAATGCCGAGAATCACCGATTTGGCGCCTATTGTTTTCGCAATTAAATCAAGTGCGCTGAGAATCTCTTCCGCGTGCCGTTCCAGCAGTTGTTGATGCAGCTTCAAGAGCGGTTCGCATTCCGCGCAGTTGAGGATAAGGGTGTCGGCGCGTTCGTCCAGTTTCGCATACGAGGGGAAACCGGCACCGCCGGCGCCGACCACACCGCCTTCACGGAGAAGGTCTTTGAGCTTAGTTGTATTCATGATTATTCATTCCTATGCCGCTGTCAACAATACCAACGATGGCGGCATCTACAGGAGCATTTTCCATATCGCAACCGATGCGCGCTGCACTACCGGTTGCTACCAGCACAAGTTCACCGATGCCGGCGCCGACATTATCAATGGCAACGAGTTGAGTCGGGTTTTTTGCCGTGTTGATAAGCGGCTCAACCACCATAAACTTGCTGCCGATTAAATTGTCGTTTTTACGTGTGGAAACGATGCTTCCCACAACTTTTCCGACGATCATGTTCCTCACCTTTTCATTCAATAGTTAGGGGGATGGGGAGAATGCGGAGGGAGCGGAAGCTCCCTCCGCACAAACCATACAAATACTTATTTGAGTACGGGCAGGATCTTCTCCACATCGCCATGGGGTCTCGGGATGACATGCGTAGCAATCACTTCGCCCAGACGCGCAGCGGAAGACGAACCGGCTTCCACAGCGGACTTAACAGCGCCGACATCGCCGCGAACCATGACGGATACGAGTCCGGAACCGATCTTCTCGGTGCCGATCAGGACGACGTTCGCAGCTTTGACCATTGCGTCAGCAGCTTCGATAGCGGCGACCAGACCTCTGGTTTCGACCATACCTAATGCTTCCAGTGCCATTGTTGTTTCCTCCTTGTTTTGATGATTAGACTTATTTCAGCGTCGGCAAGATTTTCTCGACGTCGCTGTGGGGTCTCGGGATCACGTGTGTCGCAACCAATTCGCCCAGCGTAGACGCGGACGTAGAACCGGCTTCGACAGCAGCTTTGACGGCGCCGACATCGCCGCGAACCATGACGGACACAAGTCCGGAACCGATCTTCTCGGTACCGATCAAGGTCACGTTCGCAGCTTTGACCATTGCGTCAGCAGCTTCGACGGCGGCCACCAGACCTCTGGTTTCGACCATGCCCAATGCTTCCAGTGCCATACTCTTTACCTCCTTTACCGGTTCTGCTTCGGGCACCTTTTCAGGTGTCTCAGTGGGGACCTTTTTTTGTTCAGCCATTTTCATTGCCTGCCTTTTTCTGAATTCGCGCGGCACTCAAATTGATCATCCGCATGGTTTCCTCGTGCGGGCTGGCAATAACAGCGTGAGCAGCGGGTTTAACGATTGCATTTGCAAGCGCATTTTCTACCGCAGCGGTAACGGCGGACACGTCGCCCTGCACGACGATCGTGACCAGGCGTCCACCGAGCTTGCGCTCCCATGTGACAAATTCCACGCTTGCAGATTTGCACATGATATCCAGGCAATCGATTCCGGCGGTAACGCCGGATACTTCTACCAGTCCTAAAGACTTCATGTTAGAATCGCTCCTTAGAGTTTGGGCAAAATCTTTTCCACATCAGCGTGAGGACGCGGAATGACGTGAACGGCGACCAATTCGCCTAAGTGAGAAGCGGAGTTCGAACCGGCCTCCACGGCGGCCTTGACAGCGCCGACGTCGCCACGGACCATGACGGATACGAGTCCGGAACCGATCTTCTCGGTGCCGATGAGGGTGACCTCTGCTGCTTTGACCATTGCATCGGCAGCTTCGATGGCGGCGGTGAGGCCGCGGGTTTCTACCATACCAAGTGCTTCGTTAGACATACGTGTGTTCCTCCCTTGTAGTTAGTTCTTATCGAAAGCGTTGATTTTGAGCATCGGCTCGGTATCCGGCTCGGTACTGCTCATGATGTGTGTCGTGACAACACCGGACACACCCTTGGCCGCTTCGGCGGCAGCCTCTACAGCGGCGGTCACGTTATCGACCGTGCCGCGAAACTTGACCGCCACGATCAGCGGGACCGTGAGACTTTCGGGGTTACCGGGTTTGTTCTTGTCGAAATGCTCGACCGTCACGTCGGCAGCCTTACAGCCGGCGTCGCACGCGACGAACGCGGCGACCAAACCGTATACTTCAATAATACCGGTGGCGTTTCCCATTGCTTATTCGCTCCTAGTTCCTGTTACATTACTTGTTGACAACAGCGATCTTCAAACCTTCCATTTTCAGGTTCGTGACCAATGCTTCGTTGATCTGTTCCAGTGGGAATTTATGGGTGATGAGTTTTTCCATCGGCAATCCGATGCCTTTTGCCCGCTTGAGGAAGTCAAAGGTGGTTGCGTAGTCGCGCAGGGTGTACACCCAGGAACCCACCGTCGTGATTTCCTTCGAGCAGATGTCGAAGTGGGGGTTGATGGTGGCGTCACCGCCGTTGATAAAGAAGCCCAGCTCACACAAGCCACCGCCGTTGCGGATGAACTTGTAGATGTTCGCGTGAGCGACGGGGGAACCGGTGCACTGGAACGCGAAATCGGCGAGATAACCGCCGAACGCGGCTTTGACACCGTTTGTAAGTGCCTCAATGCCCTGGTGATCCTTGAAATTCACGGTGGCGTTTGCGCCCATCTGGCGGGCAAACTCCAGACGCTTGTTCTCGCCGTCGACCGCTACGATGTTCTCCACACCCATGGTGCGTAATACCGCAATGCAGATCAGACCGATGGGGCCGCAACCCTGCACCACAACGCGACTGTTAAAGCGCAGGATGCCGGTGGTCTTGGCACGCTCGACTGCGTGAATCAGAACGGCGCAGGGCTCGATCAAAATACGGGAATCGAGATCCAGATCGCTGACGTTGAACACGGATGAGCCGCCGCGGACAATGATGTAATCGGCAAACCAGCCGTTGAAATGCACGTCGTCGTCGGGGAGCAGACCGTACACATCGGCAGCACCGACGTTTTGCTTGTTCATGTCGTACATCGTGATATCGGGGTCGTCGTGCAGTGTCACGCAAGTGACGACCTTATCGCCGACATGCAGGGGCTTACCTGCGCTGTCGACCTTGACGTTTTTGCCCATTTTGACGATCTCACCGGTACCCTCATGGCCCAGAGCAACGGGGATCAAACCAAAGGGATCGCGTTTAAATTCGTGAGCATCCGTTCCGCAAACGCCGCAACCTTCGACCTTGACAAGCATATCATTGTCACCGAGTTCGGGAATGGCGAACTCCTTCAGCTCGAATTTCTCAAGCTGGGTGAGCATCGCCACGCGTGCAGTTTTCGGGACCTCCCGCCCGGCAACCGCCGCAGCAACGGGAGCCGATACAGCTCCGCCTTTCATGCTGTCTAATACCTGACGGACAATTTCTTCAATGTTGGAAGAATTAACATCCATTATCGTGTACCTCCACTTCTCTCAAAAAGTTCTTTACCGTAAGCAGCCAGAGCGGTATCCTGTTCTTCGGAGCCGCCGCTGACGCCCAGTCCGCCGATAATCTCACCGCGTGGATTTGTCAGCGGTTCGCCGCCGCCGAAAACAACGATGTGACCCTCGTTGGTAAACTGAATGCCATACAACGGACCGCCAGGCTGTGCTAAGGGTTTTAGTTGTGCGGTGGACATTTTCAAAGATACGACCGTGAACGCTTTTTGCAAAGCGACATCATAGCTCGCGATATAGGAATCATCTGCACATTCTACCAGTACCGGTCGTGCCGCCTTGTTAGAGATGGCCACCACAGCCTTCACACCCATTTGAGCAGCCTTTTCCCGCACTTTTTCAGCGAGAGGAAGCGCCGCTCCCAGTGTCATATCCGTGAGATCGCCGTCCAACTGGCGGACTACCTTGTCCACAACAGAGCGTAAGACTTGTTCGTCCATAAGCGACCTCTTATTTCGTCATCTGTTCCAGCACGCGTTTCGTGATTTCCGCGACGATATCCGCTTCTGTCGCTGCACCACTGTGGCAAGAACCGTCGCAGTTGCCGCAGCCGTGGCAGCTGGGAAGACCCGCTTTGGAGTTGGGGCACAGATCGGCGGGGTGTTTACCCTTCATACCAAATTGACGGCGAATCTCGTACAAACGCTGCACCTGTTTTTCGGACAGCTCTTTCGGACCACCGAGCTGGGTGGAAATGTAAAGCAGGCGCGCATAGAATTCCACTGACTCCATCTTGTGGTAGGCGTTGAGCAGATTGTCGGAGAAGGTCAGCGCACCGTGGTTTTCGAGCAGCACTGCGTCAAAGGATTGCAGATACTTGGAAACCGCATCCGGGATCTCCTCGGTAGAGGGAGTGCCGTACTCGGCGATCGGCACGCAGCCGAGCGCGATGACTGCTTCCGGCATGATCGGCTGTGTCAGCGGGATGCCCGCGATCGCAAAGCCGGTTGCGTACAGGGGATGCGCGTGAACCACCGCGCCGACATCTGGACGTTCCTTGTACACACGCATGTGCATTTTGATCTCAGACGAAGGTTTGAAGCCGGCGTTAGCCTGCAGCACCTTACCATTCTTATCAACTTTGCAGATGTACTCAGGGGTCATAAAGCCCTTGCTGACACCGGTGGGGGTGCAGAGGAACTCGTTGTCGTTCAGCTTAACGGAAATGTTGCCGTCGTTTGAAGCGACCATGCCCTTGTCGTAGATACGCTTACCGATGGCGCATATCTGTTTTTTAATTTCATACTCGTTTACCATATGAATTCTCCTTTTCCATGTGGATTTTATTGGTTTTTCTATTTCTATGGCTACATCATACCATTGCAAACCATAAAAGTCAACATATAAATTTGGTTTTTTCTGCGTTTTATTGATTTTATTGTTGTTTTTCTTTGATTTCAATGTGGTCGAGCAGTGCGGGGATACCCTCGCCGGTCAAGGAGTTTACGTGAAACACCGTTTCGCATCCGGATAGCCGCAACCAGTTTTCTGCGCGACAGGGATCTGCTTTGTCGATCTTGGTAACGATCCCGATTACCTCGCGATTCACCAGACACGTGATACAGGGAGGGAAAAGGGAGTAGTCATCGTCGGCGGCGATGAGCAGACCGACCACATCCGCCTCGTACGCGTACAGGCAAAGGGCGGCGCCAAGGTCGTGGTTTTCGCAATACTCGCCGGGGGTATCAATGAGAAAGTTATCGTAGGCGATCGCCTGTGTTTTTAAGTAGGTAACTGTCTCGCCGCGCAAAGCCTGTGTCAGGGATGTTTTGCCACAACCGCTGCGTCCCATCAAGATCAGTTTTTTTCTCATGTGCGGGTCAACTCACAGACGGTGAAGCCCAGCTTATTGATTGCGTATTCGCGGATCGCGGTGAGCGCTGCTTCGACCTGCGATACCGTTCCCGTTACGATCACCGTGCCGCTGAAGCGGTCCACGAAGCCAAGCTCTACACCGGAGGATTTCAGTGCGATATCACCTGCGATAATCGCGGTTTCGCTGGGACTTAAGGTCAAGATGCCGATCGCGCCCGCATGATCCACAGCGGGATCCAGACCAAGCTTTCGGTACAGGATATCGTCGGGATGCGCGATGATGTGCGCCAGGGTGATTTGCTTACCGGGGACAAGTTCTTGTATGATGCGGGTCTTTTTTTCGTTTTGATTCAGCACGTCAAGTTCCATTGTATCAACCTCCTATCAGTGCTTTCAGACCGTAGCATTCCGCTTTGCGCCGCAAGAGCTCCATGTGTTCCGCGGTGGGCGGCGTGATGTGCGCCATTGTGTACTCACGGCCGAGGCCGGTGTACTTATCCGCCCCCATTCGATGATACGGTAACAAGTGAATTTCGTTCACATTCGGCAAGGATGCGGCGAACGCTGCAATAGCGCCAATTTCCTCTTCTGTATCGTTAAATGTTGGAATGACCGGAACGCGAATGATCAGTCGTTTTGCTTTTTCGGCGATCAAACGGGCATTTTGCAGAATGCGGTCATTGGGTCTGGTGGTAAATTCTTGGTGTTTTTGGCTGTCCACGTGCTTAATATCCATCAGCACGCAGTCCAGCACCGGCAGATACCGTTCGATGACTTCGGACGAAGCGAAGCCGGTGGTCTCGATGGCGGTGTGCACGCCGTTCTCCTGACACGCTGTCAACAGCGCAACGGCGAAATCCGGCTGTGTGAGCGATTCACCGCCGGAAAGCGTCACGCCGCCACCGGAGCGCCGGTAATACATCCGATCTCGCAAAACCTCTTTTAAGACTTCCTGCACCGTGACGTCGCGCCCCACGGTTTTGGTGTTGCCGCCGAGGGCCATTTGCTGGATCTCATACGACTGGGACTCCGGGTTGCAGCACCAGCGACACCGCAGAGGACAGCCTTTTAGAAATACCAGCGTGCGGATGCCCGAGCCGTCATGCGTGGAAAACCGCTGAATATCGAAGATCCTGCCGGTCACCGATAACAACGAGGTGTTCATTAAAATCCTCCTTGTTCGGTACGATTGATGATATCGTCCTGCAAGGAGCGGGACAGCGTGGTAAACAGGGCGCTGTATCCGGCAACGCGCACCACCAGTGAGCGGTAGTTTTCCGGATGCTTCTGTGCATCGCGCAGCGTCTCGCGGCTCACGACGTTAAACTGAACGTGACTGCCCTTCTGATCGAAGTAGCCGCGTACCAGTGCAACGAAGCTTTCCAGACCGCTGCGACCTGCCAAAGCACTGGGGTGGAATTTCATATTAAACAGGGTGCCGTTGGATGCCATGTAGTGGTCCAGTCTGGCGACCGAGTTTGCCGCCGCTGTCGGGCCGTTTACATCGCGACCTGCAGCGGGGGAGACACCGTCAGCCACCGGCGTAAAGGCCAAGCGGCCGTCGGGTGTAGCACCGGTCTGCGCGCCGAGCGGCACATTGGCGGATACGGGATACAGACCTGCTTGGTACACACCGCCGCGCGGGTTGCGATATCGCTCAACCGGGCGGGTGTAGGTGTATGCCACGTCGCGGGCAAAATCGTCGATCTCGCGGTTGTCATTACCGAATTTTGGTAACTTTTCAATGCGTTCGAGTAGCTGCTGATAGCGGGCTTTTTGCTCGTCGGAGCAGGGGTTCTGCGAAACGGTGAGGTATACAGCTTTGATGTCGTCAGGGGTCAGCGTACGGCCGTTGTCCACCATGCTCTTGACCACCTGTTTGGTCAGTTTCTCAGCTTGTTTCGCGTCCATATCCTTGCCGTAGTTGTTGTCAAGTGCTTGACGGAACTCGGCGAGAGAAATGTATTTTTCATTGAATACCAGTTCGCGGATGGCGGTTAAGGCGTCGGCGACGTTGGCAATACCGAAACCCTGTGGGCCGGTGAAGTTGTAGACACAGCCGCCCTCCTGTGCGCTCTTGCCGCGGCCGATGCAATCCTCCAGCATGGAAGACAGGAACGGCAGCGGGCAGCGCTCCATGTGCGCTTGGTCGATAGCGTTGTCTGCATTGACCATCAGCTCAATGAAATATTCCATTTGCTTTTTGTAAGCACTATAGAATTCGTCAAACGTTTTCATGGAGGCGAC
>JAFYPN010000063.1 GCA_017547465.1 Clostridia bacterium
CGGCGTGCTGGCAGACCGCATCGGATATCGTAAAACGACGGTGATCAGCTTGCTTGTCGGGTTGCCGTTTCTTCTGTGTGGCAACAAGCTGATGTGGGTGTCACTTGTCGGTGTCGGATTGTTCAGTATGACGATGTCGCTGACCGTGGCAGTGCTTGTATCCCGTTTCCCCAAAATGCCGTGCTTCTCATTCGGCATTACCACGGTTGCCTTGTTTTTGGGAACAGCGCCTGCATTCCTTGTGCGTCCGACGTCAATGGTTGCGCATATTGTGATTGTGTCGGTGTTGTCGATTGCGGCATTTTTTGCCCTGTGGCATTGTATTAAGAAGGGAAGTTGACAGGTATGAATGTAATGCTCGATGTGGTTTCTCCGGTGCTTGTACTGGAAGAATTGGCTTTGCAAGCATTACCCATAGTTTTGTGGGGATTGTTGGTGGTTTTGTTGCTGACCGTGAGTGTTGCGGTGATTCGCCTTGTGCTGAAAAAGCTTCAAGCCGAGCGGACATCGCAGTCGGAAGAAATGAATGTGGCTGAGGATGATCCTGAAAACAAGTGATGATCACAAAGAAAGGGAGATGCAGGCGTGAAAGTGTTTGCGGACGCGGTAGTTCCGAGCCTCTTTTCAAAAGATACAGCATTGGTGATGTTGCCGTATGTGTTGATTATTCTGTTGTTTGGTGTGAGTATTGCGGTCATTCGTCTGGTACTGCGAAAAAACAACGTCAATGGTGATCAAGCAATACCTCCGGAAACAACCGATTCGTCTGATAATGACTCATGCGAGAGCTGATTCTCGCGCTCGCGCAGGCGTTGATGCTGACTTGTGTGGCGGAAGCGTGTCCCGCGCTGTTTATGAAACGCCGCAAAGAGTGGCTGAAGAGTGGGTTGATTTGTAATGTGCTGACTAACCCGCTCTTGAACGCCTGTCTGTGGCTGGTGCAGGTGCATTATTCGCAGTCAATCTGGTGGTGTACCGTAGCGATCGGTGAGGTTGCCGTCGTGTTTACGGAAGCGCTGCTGTATTGGTCAATGGTGAGCGTGTCGTATAAACGTTGCCTTGTGCAATCATTCGTCTGCAATACCGCCTCGTTCATAGTCGGACTGTGTTTTTGGTGAATCGTTCCCATTGATTTGTTTTGAACAAAACAAAAAGCCCATCCCGACGGGATGAGCTTCTTGTTTTGGCGGAGAAGGAGGGATTCGAACCCTCGAACGGGGATTAGCCGTTACACGATTTCCAATCGTGCGCGCTCGACCAGCTACGCGACTTCTCCGTATATATTCTTTTGCAGAACGCTAGATTATTATAATGAATAACTGTCAAAAAATCAAGTGTTTTTTTCGTTTTTTCTCAAAAAAGTTTTTAATTTGCGAAAAAACCAGTTACCAATATGTTTCTTTAGACAGACGTTAACAAGGCGGTGTAGAAAATCTATGAAAAAACATTCGTGGTTGCTGTGGCTGACTGCGTTGCTTCCGTATCTGGTGCTGGCGGCGCTGGCGATGATCTTTCTGTCTTCGGACGTGCCGTTTTTCGGCGATATGATGGCATCTGTGTTTCATAACAACGCGTTGTATCTGATTGGTGCGTTGCTGATTTGTTTTGCGGTTGCCACGGTACTGAGCGTGGTGCATGGGGTGCTTGCTGTCCGTCGTCAATGGGATGCGCTGTCGCTTGTCAGAACAGCGCTTGTGATCAAGCTGTTTCAGATCCCTGCCTATTTGCTGATTTTTGCGGTGGGTGTACTGAGCCTTATTACGATCTTTACGATTCCGTTTACCATCGGGTTGTTTTTGTTGGACGTCTTTATGCTGGTGTTGAGCGGGATCATCGTTCTGGCGGCGTCGATCAATGCTATACGTCAGGGACAGATGCCGCTTCAAAAGACAATTCTGTTTGTGTTGATGCAATTTGTATTTTGCGCGGATGTCTTTGCTGCTTTCGCGTTTTACCGGGCACTTAAAAAGGCGGTGGTATTATGATCATTCTCATAACGGGTGCGTCTCACACGGGCAAAACAGCGCTGGCACAGCGGATGCTGGAAACGTATCACTATCCGTATTTGTCCATTGATCATCTGAAAATGGGATTGATCCGCAGCGGACAAACCGCCCTGACACCGATGGATGACGACAAGCTGACCGTGTATCTGTGGCCGATTGTGCGCGAGATGATCAAAACGGCGCTTGAAAACAAGCAAAACCTCATTGTGGAGGGGTGCTATATCCCGTTTGACTGGCAAGCGGATTTCTCTGCCGATGAGCTTGCCGAGATCCGCTATGTCTGCCTTGTGATGAGTGAGCGGTACATCTGTGAGCATTTCGGGGATATCCGCCGTTACGCCAATGTGATCGAGCAACGCCTTTTCGATGACGAATGCACGGTAGAGAGCGTGATAGAAGACAACGCCGCGGTACTTCGCGGCTGTCAGGCACACGGTCTGCCGTATGTGTGGATTGACGATACGTATTCCATATCGTTGTAACAGTTGCACACCGCCTTTCATACGCTGGTCGTAGGAAAGGCGGTGCTTTTTTATGCGAGAAACAGGATATAACCGCGCGGCGGCAGTGGCGTATGCACGGCAATGGGCATTCGCCCGCAACCCGCGGTATTATAATTTTGACAGCGTCGGCGGAGATTGCACCAACTTTGCATCACAATGTGTGTTTGCAGGTGCAGGCGTGATGAATACCACCCCGACGATGGGGTGGTATTACCGCTCATCCTCCGACCGAACGCCGTCATGGACGGGGGTGGAGTATCTGTACCGTTTCCTTATCAATAACCGCAGTATCGGCCCGTATGCCCGCGAGGTCGGGGCAGGGGAGGTGCAGGTCGGCGATCTGGTACAGCTCGGGCGGTCGGATGGGAGTTTTTATCACACACCCGTTATTACGGCAACGTCGCCTGCCATTCTGGTTGCGGCGCATACGTTTGATGCGTTTGACCGACCGTTGTCGACGTACAGCTTTGACAAGGTGCGCTTTTTGCATATCGACGGCGTGCGGGTGTGGTCTTAATCATTATTTAATCAAATCCTAAGGAACAAAACGTCTCCTTTCGTGGTACAATGGCCTCAAGGGAGGGGATGTGTATGAAACGATATACGGGAGTATCAGCAGGACTCATAGCCGTGTGGATGACGTGTGTGCTGTCGCTGACAGCAAGCGCCAATTCGTCGTGGCATTGGATTTCGAGCACACGCCCGTACGATCTGTTACCGATCGTGATCGCAGTAACATTGACGGTGGAAACGTTTGCGATTGCTCGGCTTGCCAAGGTGCAACCGTTTTCAAAGGTGTTTTGTATGGTGTTGCTTGCCAACAGCGTCTCGTTTGCCGTGCCGTACATCGGCAATCATACGCCGTATACGTTTGTGCAGGCGTTGGAGCACGTGCCGATGTATACAGTTGGTGCGGCATATCTGGTTGTCACGTTATTGGCGGAGATGCCCGTGGTGTATCTCACGCTTCGTAAGTGTACGGATCGCCCGAAACACCTGCTGTGGGTAACGCTCGGTGCCAATGCGATCACGACGGCTCTTACCGCACTGGCGGAGCGCCTCTTTTGTCACGGCTCATGGTAATTGTAAAAACGGATCCTTGTGCGGAAGAAATTTTCTTTCACGCAGGGATCTGTTCCTTTTTTCGCGTATATTCGCACAAATCTTGCGCTACAATAGAACAAAATAACGGGAGGAGACAAGCCTATGGATGTGAAGGAAACGACCGAGCAGGCGGTCACAACGGTCTATCTGGCAGGGGAGCTCGATCACCATAACGCCGCGCCGCTTCGCGAGCGGGTGGACGATACGGTGCAAAAGCGTCACCCGAAATTGTTGGTGCTGGATTTCAGCGGTATCACGTTTATGGACAGTTCGGGGATCGGATTTGTGATGGGGCGTTATAAACTGATGCTGTCGATGGGCGGACGCCTGCAGGTGCGCGGTGCATCACCGCGGATGGAAAAAGTGATGCGGCTGGCAGGACTTGAGCGTCTGCCGATCTGGAGCGGAAAGGATGAAGTGCAATGAAAACGATGAATGAAATGAGACTGGTGTTTGCCAGTCGCTCAGCGAATGAAGGGTTTGCCAGAAGTGCTGTGTCGGCATTTGTTGCGCAGCTGGATCCCGCTGTGGATGAGCTTGCCGATCTGCGCACGGCGGTATCCGAGGCGGTCACCAACTGTATCGTCCATGCGTATAAGGATACCATCGGCGATATTTTTATCAATGTGCAGTTGTTTGAAAACGGACGTGTGATGGTGCGCGTGAGGGATCGCGGATGCGGTATTCCCGATGTAAAAAAAGCGCTGGAACCGTTGTATACGACGGGCGGTGAGGATCGGTCGGGACTCGGCTTTTCGGTGATGGAGAGCTTTATGGATACGATGAAGGTGCGCTCGACCGTTGGTAAGGGAACAACCGTGACAATGGAGAAATACATACGCATCCGCCGCCGACGGGATGACGCTTTATGAGTGAGCGTGATAAGGCGATTGAGGACAACATCGGACTTGTCCATACCTGCGCCAGACGCTTTCACGGCAAGGGGATCGAATATGACGATCTGTTTCAGGCAGGGTGTATGGGATTGGTCAAGGCGGTGGATGGTTTTGATCCCGAGCGGGGATTTTGCTTCTCGACCTACGCGGTGCCGCTTATTATCGGTGAAATGCGGCGGCTGTTCCGCGATGGCGGAAGTGTGCGGGTCAGTCGTTCCATCCGCGAATTATCGCTCAAAGCGGCACGTGCGCGGGAGGAACTGACGGCAATCCTTAACCGTGAACCGACAGTAGGGGAGATTGCCGGGAAACTGGAACGCTCGGTAGAGGATGTGTCCCAGGCACTCGGTGCGACGTTGCCGACGTTGTCGCTCACAAGGGAAGGCGAGGATGACGGCGAGCAGATTGATCTGCCCGCCGAACCGATTGAAGAACGCATCACCGATCGTCTGGCGTTGCAACAAGTGCTTGCGGAGCTGGAGGGGCGCGACCGCGCCTTGATCGTCCTGAGGTATATCCGCAGTCAGACTCAGCAAAAAACGGCGGAGCAGCTCGGAATGACGCAGGTGCAGGTCTCGCGCCGCGAACGGGCGATCCTATCACAGATGCGCCGAAAATTGACTGGTTGAAATTTTTTTGTTTTTCTTGTAAAAATCTCTTGACATTTCGAGCGACCCGCGCTATAATATCACTCGTCGCTAACAGCGATGCAAGTGAATATGCGGATATGGCGGAATAGGCAGACGCGTTAGATTCAGGTTCTAATCGGGGCAACTCGGTGGAGGTTCAAGTCCTCTTATCCGCACCACAAAAAGACCTCGTCCATTCGGACGGGGTCTTTTTGTTATGTGCGGCAGAGGACTTGAAAGGGGTGTGAAAAAATGCTTGACAAATGAGGTTTAATGCGTTAAACTAAACGTAGACGGTTTAATACGTTAAACCTGCAATGAAGGAGTTGGAACGGATGGCAACGGTGAAGATTTTTGAAAGTGAATATCGTTTTTGTTCTATTTTGTGGGATAACGAGCCGATCGGCAGTATGGCGCTGGTAGCATTATGCAAGGATCAGCTTGGGTGGAGTAAGGCAACGACCTTTACGGTGATTCGTCGCCTGGCAGAGCGTGGTGTCGTGAAAAATGAGAATGCAACGGTGACGGCACTGATATCGCGCGAAGAGGCGCAGATCGCGCAGATCGACGAATTGTTGGAGTCGCGTTTTGACAGTTCGCTTCCGGCGTTTCTGGCGGCATTTTCCAAACGACAGAATCTGACGGATGAACAGCTTGCGGAGATTCTCCGCATTATCGGGCAGTAAGGAAGTGAGTCTATGGAAGCGATGGTTCAAAGACTTGCAGAAATCAGCATAACGGCAGGGTTAGTTGTTCTCGGTGTATGTCTTGTGCGTCTGTTTTGCAAAAAAGCGCCTAAGTGGATCACGGTGCTGATGTGGGGTCTTGTGGGACTGCGACTGCTGTTGCCGTTCTCGATTGAAAGCCCCGTCAGCGTTATGCCGTCGGTGGAGTTGCCGCCAATCGAGCAAACTGTTTTGCCGCAGGTCGGCGAGAAAATGCCGGTTGAAGTTGTGACCGATCCTGCAGATACCGAATCAATTCCCGACAATGCCGTGGGGGATACATCGGTTACAGCACCGACTGTTATTGCAAAGCCGACGGTATCGTTCTGGCAGATTGCTTCGGTCGTATGGGTGATCGGCTATGCAGGAATGCTCGCTTATGCGGCGGCAACCTATTGTGCGGTATGGCGACGTGTCCGTGCGGCAACAAGAGAAGCGGACGGCATCTATCGTTCGGAGGCGGTGGGCTCGCCCTTTATTCTCGGCTTACTCCATCCGCGCATCTATGTGCCGTATTCCTTGCAAGGGGAACAGCTCGGAGCGGTTCTTGCGCACGAACGCGCGCATATCAAACGACTGGATCACATCATCAAGCCGCTCGGCTTCTTGCTTTTGAGTGTATATTGGTTCCAGCCGCTGCTGTGGCTGGGGTATGTCCTGCTGTGCCGCGATGTTGAGCTCGCGTGCGACGAGCGGGTTGTCCGCTCGTTGTCGGAGGAACAGCGGCGAGGGTATTCAATGGCGCTGGTGACCTCGGCAGTCGGTCGCCGCCGTGTGGCGGCGTGTCCGCTTGCATTCGGTGAAGTGGCTGTGAAAGAAAGGGTGAAATCGGTGATGAATTATAAAAAGCCCGCCTTCTGGATCGTGATCGCGTCGGTGGTATTGAGCGCGGTAGCGGCTATATGCTTATTGACCGATCCGCTGAGCACGACGCCGTATTCGACACTTGACGGAGCGACGCTTTGGGCGGATGCTCCGGGGGTTATGGAGCTTGATGATGGTTCCACGGTTATGGGATTGGGCGGTGATTCGATCACGCTTCCCAAGGGTGAAGATTATATTATGAATCGGGAGTTCCCCGAAGCAGGGAAGGTGTACTTCACGCTTGTTGAGACGGATGACCGTGAGATGAGTGCCACGGTTATGATGAATAAAGAGTTGTATCATAACGGCCGCAAGGTGTCAAAAGTAAATGTGTCGTATTGGGAACCGGTCACCCTCAATGAAAAGCAGGATGGAAGCGGTATGGATGTGACGCTGTCGATCTCGTTGCCGTCGACAAAAGAGAACAACTTTTGGTATTCACACAGCGACAGCACATCTGTTACGCGGTATGCAAACGGCAACACGGTGCTGTATCTGTATTACAAGCATTTCGTGCTGACGGATGACGGTATGACGGCGACGGATCTGAGCGGTGAACGTTCCTACGATTGGGTGAAAGAAAACGATTATATGATCGCCGATCCTGTCAAAAAGTACACACAAGGAAGTTATGAATGGGTTGACGGTACCCTGGTGCTGACCGAA
>JAFYPN010000064.1 GCA_017547465.1 Clostridia bacterium
ATCTCGGGTAAGTCCTGCCACACTAAAAAAGAACCTGGCGTTGATCAACGCCAGGCCCAAAAAGGTTTTAGGTTTTCAAAAATCAGTTGATTTGTTTGATGCTTCCATTAAAAAGTGTTGCACTTAGTTTGACAATTCATCATGTGCTTTTTTAACACGTCGTACAGCCGAGCGGACGGTAATCCCATCACAGTATAAAAATCACCCTTTATCCCGCGAACATACCGCATGCCGCGCCCTTGTATCGCATACGCACCCGCTTTGTCCATCGGCTCACCGCTTGCCACATACTCCACAATTTCGTCCTCCGTGATTGGCATAAAGGTCACTGCCGCGCTGTCGACAAAGCCCTCGCTTTGCTCGCCGTTACAGATCCACACCGCCGTGACCACGCGATGTTCCCGGTTGGACAATTGCCGTAACATGGCTTTGGCATCGTCGACGTTTTTCGGCTTGCCGAGAATGGTATCGTCCACCACCACGACCGTATCCGCACCGATCACCACCGTCCGCGGATACGGTGCAGCAACTTCCTCCGCTTTTGCGCGCGCCACTTGCAACACCGCCCGCTCAATTGGCAAGGTGCGATCCATCGGCAATTCGGTTTTGGCGGGTATGACTGTGTAGGTCACCCCCATCAGATCCAAGATCTCCCGCCGTCTGGGCGAAGCGGAAGCCAATATTATGTCAGGCATGCCAAAACCTCCCGATAGTCATCCTCGCTGAGCAACACATTCAGCGCCTCGATCATACGATTCGCCGACAACCGCGTGGGCAACCCCAGCCGTTTCAGAAGTGCCGTACGAAGACGCGCACTATCCTCTCTGCCCGACAAACCATCCTCATACAACCGCGCCTTGGTGAGGTATGGTGCCGGCCGTTCCACCGCGCCATCAAGGAATGCCGCCCCCGCACGCCACAGTGCGGCTATAACCGTTTCACCATCAACACCCTCTACCCCGAGCAAGCCTTCCTTGGAGGGCTTATTTTTTCGGCGTTCCTTGCCCGTAATTTCGGGGATGTAGGCGTGCTTGACCAGCTCTTTCGGTAACGCCCCGCTGATGCGATCCCGAATCACAAATCCCGCCGAATCGCTGTCAGTCAGCACAATAAGCCCCTGCGCCTCAGCCAGCCGTCTGAGCAACTCCATCTTCTCAGGTTGCCTGAAAATGCCGAAACCATCCGTTTCCACAATAGTGGCATCCACCACACTGCGCAAACGGATGGCATCGTATTTCCCTTCTACAACAACCGCTTCCTTAATCGCGGCCGTCATTCCAGTCTCCCCAGCTTGGCCGTGACGATCAGTTTCGCGGCGACCTCCTCCAGCACGGTGCGCTTGTCCGTCGATGAGGATTTGAGGCGACGATCCGCCTGTGCTAATATATCCAAGCTTTCTCTGAGCGCCTCGAGCGACATCTTACTGCAGTCGCGCGCCGCGTATTTCAAGCGAAATGTTTTTCCTTTGTAATCAAATTCTTCCACCAATGTTTCGACCTTTTTCCCACCGATTGCGGCGACCTTCGCGCGATACATATCGGTATAAGCACCCGACAACGCGGCAAGTATTACGATTGGCTCCGCCTTGCACGCAAACAATCGATGCAAAATGGTATACGCCTTTTCATAATGGTTTTGTAAAATCGCATTCGACAACTCATACGCTTGCGCATTGAGATTCTTGGTCGCAACCTGCTCTAAAATCTCCGGCGTAATCTCACCATTTCCGGCAAGCGCACACAGCTTATCCAGCTCATTGAGCAATAAATTTAGATCATTGCCACTCTGCTCCACCAACCGCTTGGCTATCTCAGGTTTCATCAGCGCGCCGCGCCGACCGGCTCCCGCGCACAGGATGCGCGCGATCTCATCAACCGTCTTGCGGGGGAACGCGACACACATACCGCCGTTTTGCTCGATTGCATCCGTGAACTGCTTCCACTTGGCACTAAGCTTGCCATCACCGAGTAATGTAGTCATCCAGAAGATCAACACGGTATCCTCCGGCGGATCGGAAACGAGCGCCAACGCTCTGTCAAACAAAGCGGCCGCTGTCACATCGCAGTTACTGACGGTCACGCATTTCTTATCAGCCATCAACGGCAATGCCTCTGCGGCTGCCTCAATCGCGTCAAAAGAACATTCCTGTCCGTCAAATCGTTGGAAATTAAACACGCTCAACTCGTCGTTCTGCCGCACCCCGGATTTGCGCACCAACTGCTCCATATAATGCATAGTCAGATAGCTTTCCTCGCCGTACAGCAGATAGACCCGCTTGACTTCTTCGGTTTTAAGATGTGCCTTCAGATCCTGTTCCGAAAACGACATTCCGCCAGCTCCTTTTATCCCTCAGTGTACCATTTCCCATTTTTAAAAACTACAAAACGCCTGTCCGCCTCAAGCGGCTGTACTCCGCTCTCGGTACGTAGCCATATGCGTATATCTCCTGTGCCAAACACAGCATCCGCCGTACCAACCAATTCGGACTCTGCCGTAAACAGCAAGGTTTGTCCGTACCAATGGATAACCAGCTGATCCTGTTGCCTCTGCGCCGTAAGAAATTCACCGAGCCTCACACGACAACCGTCAAGTGAGGTCCCATCAAGCGGCGGCTTCCACGGCAAGTTGCTGTAACACACCTGTGTACCATCGGTCAGGTATTCTTCTAACACCGACGGAATATACGAAACCGCAGGTTCTCCGCCACCAATGATAAAAAGTGCGTCGAGGTGCGATACCCCAAAGGTATCCAGCATATCCCCCATCCCATACAGCGCCGTCACGCTGTTTGGCGCTGTTACGGCGACGGCACTTCCACGATAAGACAGCACCACCGCCAAATCGTCATCATCCGATACGGTCCCTGCACGCAAGGTGTTGTACACCGTTCCTCGGCTAAGCAGCCACCCGACACATAGAAAGCAGACACCAATGCCGCACAAGGCCACCGCCCCCTGCTTGCCCAAAACGCGGTATCCGATGAGAAACAGGACATACATTCCTATTAACCATAATACCAGAAACCCCGCCGAGGTTGCAACCGTTGCAAAGGAAAAAGCAGAAAATTTTTCGCAGATCCACAACAAATACCGACTCATAAGCCCCGCAAGCATGAGCAAGGGGCGTGCCAGCGCGGACAGACCAACCACCGAAAACAACGACGACAAACAGCCGGTAATAAGTACCACCTCCGCCGGCAACGTCGTAAGCAGATTCACCGCAACGGATAAAATGGGCATTCTTCCAAAATAGATTACCAGTACGGGTAAGGTCGCAAGGGTTGCCGCCATACTGACCGCCACAGTGGCGGCGATCGTCTTTCGGACTCTTGCAAAGCGCTTCGGTTCAGAGTCACGAAGCAGAAACCGCCCGATCGGCTCTGTCCAGCACAGCAGACCATAGGTAGCAGTAAACGATAACAGAAGACCGACATCGTATGCCGCAAACGGATCGGGAACCAGCAGTATCAAAAGCGCGATACCCAACGAGTTGCGCGCATCCGCACGCCGACGCAGACACTCTCCAAATAATACCACGAGGCTCACCACGCCGGCACGCACGACAGAAGCGGAAAAGCCGACCACCCCCATAAATATCAGTAACAGAACCGCTCCCGTTACCGAGCGTCCGATACGCCCTACGCGTAAACGGCGCAGTACGTAAAGCAAGCCCTGCAGCAGTACCGTCATATGCAGACCGGATACTGCAAACAAATGTGACACGCCACAGGTGCGAAAATTCGACACAGCCTCGTCGGATAACCGTTCATCTACACCGTAGCAAATTCCGGCTGTTGCAGCACCGATATCGCCATCCAGCCGCTTTTCAATGTCCGTTGCCAATCGCTCCCGTATCCGCACAAAAAACTCTGTCCACGGAATATCACCACTCGTGAGTGTTTCCTCAATGACCACGGAGTCCACCGTTTTCACACGCAGCCACACACCGCTCGCACGGCGCGTCAGCTGTGACAGTGTCGAACCGTTATCATACGGCTCTAAGACAAAAACAGCGGTAAACTCATCATACTTTTCGAGTGCCAGTTCCGCATTGGGCGAATAAAACACAATCTGTGTTCCCCGCGGCAACTCGCCGCTTTGCACCTTAAGAAGCGCGTAGCTGGTGTTCTCGGTCACCTGTACCTCAAGCGATACCGGTTGTCCTATACACACCTCGGTAGGCTGTACCAGCCAAAAGTCCACACTGTGATACACGGCTGTAGCAAGCAAACACACCGCTGCAATCAGCGGGACAACATGGATGTGCCGCACGATAGGAACACAAAGAGATACCATCAGCACGACCCCACTGATCGCCATCAGTGCGATCCGCCAACCCGCGGACAACCAGGGACACGTAAGCAACGTAATCAGCCATACGAGGCCCATCACCCAGCACGGACGGAGCACATAGCGGATCATGATTTCTTTTTGGCGTACTCTTTCATGCGCTGTTCCTTGGACAATATGCGCTTGCGCAGACGAATGCTTTCCGGTGTCACCTCAACCAATTCGTCATCGTTGATAAATTCCAACGATTGTTCAAGCGAAAGCACCGTCGGCGGGATCAGGCGAAGCGCCTCGTCCGAGCCCGCCGCACGCATGTTGGTGACGTGCTTTTTCTTGCACACGTTGACGGTAATATCCTCGCTTTTGGGGGACTGACCGATGATCATCCCCTCGTACACCTGCACCGACGGCCCCACAAACAACATACCGCGATCCTGTGCGTTAAACAACCCGTAGCTACTGGTCTCGCCGGTCTCAAACACCACCAACGATCCCTGTGTCCGCTGAGGAATATCGCCTTTGTACGGCTCATAACCGTCAAACACGCTGTTCATAATACCGTTACCGTTGGTATCGGTCAAAAACTGCTGACGATAGCCCATCAGTCCACGAGACGGGATGCGAAACTCAAGATGACTGGCGCCGGCATCTCTGGTTCCCATATTCAAAAGCTCCGCCTTACGAGAACCCAGTTTTTCCATAACCACGCCCACATAATGCTCCGGAACCTCAATCATGAGTAACTCCATCGGTTCCAACCGACCGCCATTCTCATCCTGCTTGTAAATCACCTGAGGGCGACTGACAGCAAACTCATATCCCTGCCGCCGCATGGTTTCAATCAAAATAGACAGATGCAACTCGCCCCGGCCGGACACTTCAAATGCGTCGGTAGACTCCGTTTCGCGTACTCGCATACTCACATTGGTCTCAACCTCTTTAAACAGCCGATCCCGCAGATTGCGCGAGGTGACAAACTTTCCCTCCTTACCGGCAAACGGACTGTTATTGACCATAAATAACATGGAAATGGTCGGCTCATCGATGCGCACGAACGGCCGCGCCTCCACATGCTCGGGATCGCAGGCAGTCTCACCAATGTTCAGATCGGTAATACCGGTCACGGCAATCAGATCTCCCAAAGCCGCCGTGTCATGCTCAATACGGCGCAAGCCCTCAAACTGGTACAGCTTACCGATTCGAGCGTGCGCCGTCGTACCGTCGGACTTACACAGCGTTACCGCCTGTCCGTTTTTCACGCGGCCACGCTCTACGCGGCCGACACCGATCCTGCCAACATACTCATCATAATCAATATTAGAAAACAATATCTGCAACGGTCCATCGATATCCCCCTCGGGTGCGGGCACATGCTGTAGGATCGCCTCAAACAATGGCTTCATATCGCCCTCGCGCACATCGGGCTCAAGTGAGGAATAGCCGTCACGGCCCGATGCGTATACCACCGGAAAATCTAACTGATCCTCGTCGGCACCGAGTTCGATAAACAAATCCAACAGCTCATCGATTACCTCCGCCGGTCTGGCACCGTCACGATCGATCTTGTTGATGACTACAACCGGTCGCTTGCCAAGCCCCAATGCCTTTTTGAGCACAAAGCGCGTCTGCGGCATACACCCCTCAAACGCATCGACGAGAAGCAGAACACCATCCACCATCATGAGGATGCGTTCTACCTCGCCACCGAAATCCGCGTGGCCGGGTGTGTCCACAATGTTGATCTTGGTGCCGTTGTACATAACAGCAGTATTTTTAGACAGAATGGTGATACCGCGCTCACGCTCCAGATCACCTGAATCCATCACACGTTCGGACACCTGCTCATTCTCGCGAAAAACACCGCTCTGACGTAACAACTGATCTACCAGCGTCGTTTTTCCGTGATCGACATGCGCAATAATCGCGATGTTGCGTAACATTTCCTGTTTTGCCATTGTTTTGTTTCCCCTTTATGTAGTCCTGTGCATGATTAATAGAATTTCATGGGATTAACTGCGCGGCCGTTGACACGCACCTCAAAGTGCAGATGCGGTGCGGTGCTGCGACCCGTATTACCAACCGACGCAATGCGCTGCCCCTGCAGCACCTTGTCGCCCTCTTTAACAAACAGCTCGTGACAGTGCGCGTACAGCGTCTGATAGCCACCACCGTGGTCGATGATAATATATTTACCGTAGGACCAGTACGAGGTCCCACTGGGATCTTCTGCCACGATGACCGTCCCGCCGTCGACTGCCACAATATCCTGACCGGTCATATCACGGCTCCAGATATCAATGGCGTTGTGCACACCACTCTTATAATACTGTGACACATACCGCGTTTCGGGTACCGGCCAGATAAAGTGACCCGTTGCGTTGGCCCCGCCTTGATAGTGTTTGTCGATCTTCTTGGTTCCGTATGCCACGACCTGTGTGACCGGTTCCCTGATAACGGTGGAC
Organism: Clostridia bacterium; assembly: GCA_017547465.1. Lineage (GTDB taxonomy): Bacteria > Bacillota > Clostridia > Oscillospirales > Acutalibacteraceae > RGIG3009. The sequence goes on from JAFYPN010000064.1 coordinate 6,752, forward strand.
GCAGTGATCACACTGGACAGCTGCTGACCATCCAGATAGGTAACCGTCGCCGTGATGCGACTGCGACCATTTTCGCCGTTGGTGCGCACCCGCTCAACCCCCTCGTAGGATGAGGCATCTGCCACACGTTTCACGGCATACGGCACATCGACCTCATACTGGATCGTACCAGATACCAACACCTGCAAATGTGGCTCTCCGCGACGGATCAGCAAAGTCTGTCCACCCGGCACCGTATATCCAACGCCTGGGTTAAGCTCACGCAGTACCGTTTCCTCCACACCGGTCTTTTGGGAAATCTCCGTTAAGGTCTCCGCCCCTTTGAGTTCGTAGTATTCCTGAGCCACCGCCTCGGACACCAGCTGTTCTGTCATATCCTGCGGAGTCATAATACGCTCCTCGGGGTACCGCCCGTCGATCAGCTCCACCGTTTCAAAAAAAGAAGCAGTGACCCCCTCCTGTCCCTTTCGGCTGTCCACTAAAATATCCTCGAGTAACCGTTCGGCATTGCCATGACCAATCACAGCACCGTGGAAAGCCCCGTCAATGTATATACCGCATGCGTACGATAGCGCCGTATTCGTGTGGGACAACAGATAATCGCAGATCTCGGTTTTATCAAGAATATTTGCCTGCGGGATCATGTGTAACGACACATCCGGCTTGACATCCGCCTCCAACGTCACACCGGTCATTTCCAGGCGTTCCTCCGCCATAGCAATACCGGCCTGCAATTGCGCCTCATCCGACACATAGCCAAAGGTCTCCCCCTCAGCATCGGTCAGCGCCAACGCAAAGGTAATACTATTCCAGTAACGAAACGTTTCCTGCAACAGCCAGGCGGTCGCCACGATGGCGACTACCATAACCGCGCCTTTCACAATATGGCGATATCGCCGTACAGCGGCGATCAGCAACAGCAGCACCTGCAGAATGCCGAGGAGCGGCTTTTTTTGCCACGCCGCTCTAACGCGCTGAACGGCCTCGAAACAGTACTGCGTGAAGGTGTGCAGCTTTGCCCGTAGGGTACGCCCTCGGTGCTTGCGCACCGTTGTCGCCACTCGCTTTAACAGCAACCGCAACGGCAAAAACAGCAAGGTAAAAAACCGCCCCAAACGGTGCATAAGGCGCACGGTTTGCACACCCGCGTAATACGATATCCGATATACTGTATCCATGACGGCTCCCTCCCTGTTTGATTATTTCAATACTTGTTTTAGAAATTGTCCGGTGTACGATTCCGCCACGGCAGCAACCTCGGCAGGTGTACCGCAGGCAACCAATGTACCGCCGCGGTTACCGCCCTCCGGACCAAGGTCCACAATATGATCCGCGTTTTTGATCACATCCAGATTATGCTCAATCACGACTACCGTATTACCGCCGTCCACTAACTTTTGCAGCACCTCAATGAGCTGCGCCACGTCCGCGGTATGCAGACCGGTGGTCGGCTCATCCAAGATATACACAGTACGCCCCGTCGCACGCTTAGCGAGCTCCGTCGCGAGCTTGACGCGCTGTGCCTCACCGCCGGACAAGGTTGTAGCTGGCTGTCCCAGTTTGATGTAACCCAGCCCTACATCCACCAATGTCTGTAACTTGCGTGCAATTTTCGGCACACCGGCAAAAAATTCGGTAGCTTCCTCTGCCGTCATTTCCAACACATCGTAAATGTTCTTGCCCTTGTAGCGCACCTCCAAGGTTTCGCGGTTATACCGCTTCCCGTGGCACACCTCACACGGCACGTAAATATCCGGCAAAAAATGCATTTCGATCTTTATGATACCGTCACCCTGACACGCCTCACAGCGTCCACCCTTAACATTAAAGGAGAACCGCCCCGCGGAGTACCCGTGTATCTTGGCGTCGGTGGTGGACGCAAACAGCTCGCGGATATCGTTAAAGACACCCGTATAGGTTGCCGGATTGGATCGTGGCGTGCGCCCAATGGGTGCCTGGTCAATGTTGATGACCTTATCGAGATGTTCAACCCCCTCGATCGCCACGTGTGCGCCCGCCCGCGTATGCGCGCGGTTGAGAACGTTAGCAAGTTTCTTGTATAAAATTTCATTGATGAGCGAGGACTTACCCGAACCGGATACGCCGGTTACGCAATTAAACGCACCCAACTTAAAGGCCACGTCAATATTTTTTAGGTTGTTTTCCTTGGCCCCGATCACCCGCAATTCCTTACCGTTCCCCTCGCGCCATACCTCCGGCACGGGGATACGCCGCTTACCGCTGAGGTACTGACCGGTGATGGACTGCTTGCACGCGCACACATCCTGGACTGTACCCGAGCATACCACTTCGCCCCCGTGCACACCCGCGCCCGGCCCAATATCCACAATCCAGTCCGCAGCGCGCATCGTATCCTCGTCATGCTCCACCACGATCAGCGTGTTCCCCATATCGCGCAAGCGACACAGCGTTTCCAGTAATTTTTGATTGTCCCGCTGATGCAGGCCGATACTCGGCTCGTCCAAAATATATAACACGCCCATCAGCGACGAACCGATCTGCGTTGCCAAACGAATACGCTGGCTCTCGCCGCCGGACAGTGTTCCCGCCGATCGCGATAGTGTGAGGTATTCCAATCCCACGCTGTTTAAAAAGCCCAACCGCTCGCGAATCTCTTTGAGAATCCGGTCCGCGATCCGATGCTCTCGCTGTGACAATGAGGCATACAGCTCGTCCATAAAGATCAATATTTCGGCCACGGATCTGTCACACAGATCGGCAATGTTTTTGCCACCAACCGTGACCGCCAGACTGTCCGGCTTTAATCGCTTGCCGTGACAATCGGGACACGGCACTTTGCTCATATATTGCTCGATCTCGCTGCGTGCCCAGTCGCTGCTCGTTTCGCGATGCCGCCGCTCCAGATTGTTGACAATACCCTCAAATGCGGTGAAATACTCGCCCGAACCATACTCCATCTTGCGGTACATACGGATCTTTTCACCGTTATTACCGTAGAGTAAAATCTGCTTGATATGCTCCGGCAGCTCGCCGTACGGCGTATCCAGTGAGAAGTTGTAATGCTTCGCCAACCCCTCATAGTACATCTGCGCAATCGTGCCGAAATCGTGATATCCCCATCCGCTCGCCGTAATCGCGTTCTCACGGATAGATAATTTCGGGTCGTTTACCACCAACGCGGGATCCACCGACATAAAAACACCGATACCGGTACACTTCGGACACGCACCGAACGGATTGTTAAACGAAAACATGCGCGGTTCTAATGCGTCCATGCTAAACCCATGCTCTGGGCAAGCGTAATTCAGCGAAAACAGCAAGTCCTCACCACCCGGAATGTTAACACACAACAACCCGTCGGACAACCCCGTCGCGGTTTCAATGGAATCTGCCAGACGGCTGCGCACCTGGCTGTTGATAACGAGGCGGTCCACCACGATCTCGATGGTATGCTTCTTATTCTTTTCCGGCTTAATTTCTTCGGACAAATCATGTATTTCGCCGTCCACACGCACGCGGACGTATCCCGCCTTGCGCGCGTTGTCAAATTCCTTTTGGTACTCGCCTTTTTTACCGCGAGCAATCGGGGCAAGCAATTGAACACGCGTCCCCTCGGGCAACGCTAACAAATGGTCCACGATCTCATCCACCGTCTGCTGACGGATCTCCCGCCCGCAAACGGGACAGTGCGGTACACCGATACGCGCATACAAAAGACGTAAATAATCGTAGATCTCGGTCACCGTTCCCACGGTGGATCGCGGGTTTTGCGAGGTGGTTTTTTGATCAATGGAAATGGCAGGTGACAAACCGTCGATGGATTCCACATCCGGCTTTTCCATCTGTCCCAAGAACATCCGCGCATAGGAAGACAAACTTTCCATATACCGTCGCTGTCCCTCGGCATAAATGGTGTCAAAGGCCAGCGACGATTTACCCGAACCGGACAAGCCGGTAAACACGACCAGACGATCCCGCGGGATGGTTACGTCGACATTTTTTAAGTTGTGTTCTCTGGCACCCTTGACGACCAACTTATCTAACATGTGTTGTCCCTACCCATTTTTTAGTTTCTCAATCTCATCACGCAGCCACGCGGCATGCTCAAATTCCAACAACTTTGCGGCGTGTCGCATCTCGCGTGTTAACTGCTCGATGCGCTGTTCCCGCTCGGCGCGTGTCAGCTTGCGTCCCTTTTCGTTGCGTGCGCGCTCGGTGGGAGGCGTGATCTGGAGAATATCCGACACCTGCTTTTTGATGGTACGCGGCACAATACCGTGTTCTTCGTTATACCGCATCTGGATCTCGCGGCGACGATTGGTCTCGGTAATGGCACGCTCCATCGACGGCGTGACCGCGTCCGCATACATGATAACCTGTCCGTTCGCGTTACGCGCCGCACGGCCGATGGTCTGGATTAGCGAGGTCTCAGACCGCAAGAACCCTTCCTTGTCTGCGTCCAAGATCGCCACCAACGACACCTCAGGGATATCCAACCCCTCACGCAGCAGGTTGATACCCACCAGCACGTCGAATTCGCCCAGCCGCAGATCGCGGATGATCTCCATCCGCTCCATCGTGTCGATGTCGTGGTGCATATACCGCACCCGCACGCCGACATTCTCCAGATACGCGGTCAGATCCTCTGCCATCTTCTTGGTCAGCGTGGTCACCAGCACCCGCTCGTTGCGCTCGGTGCGCAGGCGGATCTCATCGAGCAGATCGTCGATCTGCCCCTCCACCGGCTTCACCGTCACTTCGGGGTCAACCAACCCTGTCGGGCGGATGACCTGTTCCACCGGCTCGCCGCCGCGACTGCGTTCCAGCTCACCCGGTGTCGCACTCACAAACACCACTTGATTCAAATGATTGTAGAATTCGTCAAAATTCAAAGGACGGTTATCGTACGCACTCGGCAAACGAAACCCATAATCAATCAAACTCGTTTTGCGGGCGCGGTCACCACCAAACATGCCCCGCACCTGAGGCAATGTCACGTGCGACTCATCCACAAATAGCAAAAAATCATCGGGAAAATAGTCAAGTAACGTAAACGGCTGTGAGCCGGGCGCTCGTCCCGACAGAATACGCGAATAATTCTCAATCCCCTTACAAATGCCGATTTCGCGCAGCATCTCAATATCGTACCGCGTCCTCTGCAGCAGTCGCTGTGCTTCCAGTAGCTTGTTTTCCGCCTTGAATTCCACAAGGCGCTGTTCCAGCTCCCGCTCGATCTCCGCAATCGCGACCTCCATCTTATCCGGCGGCACAATGTAATGCGAGGCGGGATATATGCCGACATGCCCAAGCTGACCCTTCAGTTCACCCGTCAACGGATTGATCTCACTGATACGGTCGATCTCATCCCCGAAAAACTCCACACGAATCACCGAATCATTGGAATAGGCAGGAAAGATCTCCACCACGTCGCCGCGCACGCGGAACTTGTTGCGCACAAAATTGATATCATTGCGCTCATACTGCAGGTCAACAAGCTTCGCTAATAGCTCGTCGCGCTGTTTGTGCATACCGGGGCGCAACGAAATAATCATGTGGCGGTAATCAATGGGACTTCCCAAGCTGTAAATGCAGGACACGCTGGCAACAATAATGACATCCCGCCGCTCGGATAACGCGCAAGTTGCGGAATGGCGCAGTTTATCGATTTCGTCGTTGATGGCGGAATCCTTTTCAATATAGGTGTCCGTCGACGGAATATACGCCTCCGGCTGATAATAATCGTAATAGGATACAAAATATTCCACTGCGTTTTCGGGGAAAAATTCTTTAAACTCACTGCACAACTGCGCGGCGAGGGTTTTATTATGAGCGAGAACCAGTGTCGGCTTGTTCACATTCGCAATCACGTTGGCCATTGTAAAGGTCTTGCCCGAACCGGTCACGCCAAGCAAGGTTTGCTCTTTTTTGCCGCTGAGCACACCTTTGGTGAGTGCTTCGATCGCCTCCGGCTGATCGCCCGTGGGCTTGTAGTTTGAGTGCAATATAAACGTATCCACATGCCCACCGCCCTCTCAAAAATGATATTAATATAGTATACCACGAAACTCTGAATAAGTAAAGAAAGAGCCGATACTTTTTGTATCGGCTCTTTCCGCATTATTTTCTCTGTTGGAACACAGGGCTTGAATCCTGTCCCTTGTGTGCCTATCTAGTTGTTCGTTGCATCGTTAATGAGATCATAATTTTTTAAAATATATGACACATTATAATATTGTGAAAATTCACTCGCTTCTGCAGATGACGCTTAATTTAGTGTTACATTTGTCATGTTAGCCACCGTAACAGACGGGCTAGCATCTACTACCGTATCTTTAGCAGTGATTGTTATTGTTTTTGAGCCGGTAGCGGCACGAACTCCGGTGCCACTATCAGTACTGAATAAATAGTTAAGAACAACCGTATTCTCTTTAATGATATAATTGCCGATATATCCATGCGGAGCGCCTGTTCCCATTGTGTAAGTAAATGTTCCATTTTCATACAAATATAGAGTAGAAAGCATCATATTCATTTCCAGACTCTTCATCTTTAAATGTTTCACTTCTATACGTATATAACCCTTTAACATCCTCATAAGTATATTCGATGGCTTCAGCTTTAATAAAGTTATCATAAATAATATAACTTCCCATCACTGCTGCCAATACTCCTAAAATAATTACTGCAATAAGTAGCCCTTTATTATTTTTCATGATTGCGAACTGCTCTCAACTATTATGATAAGCATACTTCAAGTTTAGGGAATAACCCCCCTGTGTTATGACCAACCTGAAGGTACGGTAATAAACAGATTACTCTATCGGTCGCTCCTCTTGGGCAACAGGCTCGCCGTGGAACGCATGGGTCGGTCCTATGTGTTGATAGAATTTTCTTACAATTCCAAAACCAACACCCGTCGGCCTGCTTATTTGTCGTATTGATAAACCGTTTTCACGAAACTTAATTAAGCACTTGTCTCGTTGTACGTTGCTAAGATTTTCAAAATCCGCTACCGCGTACCCTTTGTTAAACGGTACGCCCCACTTTTCACGCCAATCGTTCTCCTATGTTCGGCTCCCCTATTATCGTGATTTCCTTTGTTTAATGCCCTTTACCAACACCACGATCACCGCAACGACTACAGCCGTCACGAATACGCTAATAGCGGCAATAAATACCCGCCACCAAATGACATTGCTGTCGGGACCGCTGATTGGTTGCGGACCGACAGAGGTATCCGCTGCGGGCGGTTGCACAGAGGGAGCGTTATACTGCCACTCAGCGATATCTAACGCCTCGTTCTTCGCACCAATTACAATTTCTTTCTTGTCCGCTTTAGAGCCTGTATAGTTTACCGTTTTCAGATTCGTACACTCGTAAAACGCATACCCACCTATTTTCTTCACACTGTCCGAAATCGTGATGCTTTCCAGGTTGGTACACCTCGAAAAAGCACTACCTGCAACCGTCGTTACCGTAGCGGGAATGGAAACGTTCTTCAGACTGACACAATCCAAAAACATCCGAACGTCAATACTTGTCAAGCCACTCCCAATCGTAACATCGGCAAGTTTGCTGCATCCCGAGAAAGCCCCATAACCTACACTTGTCACACTGTTAGGGATGGTGACAGCCTCAAGCGCTTTGCAAGCCGCAAACGTCTCCTCACCGATCTCTTTCAAACCGATGCCGAACACGATACGCTTTAGTGCGACACATTCGTAAAAGGCCTTGTCGCCAAGCTTCTCCACGCCGTCGGCAATCGTAACACTTTCCAGTTTTGTAGCACCGCTAAACGCCATGGGATCGACACTCGTGACACCGTCGGGGACCGCAAATGCAGTAGCGTCCTTGCAGGGAGGATAGCCAACCAGCTTGGTCCTGTCTTTGTTGAACAAAACACCGTCTCTGGCACAATACGCTTTGTTCGTAGCTTCCACAATAAATTCCGTTAAACCGGTACATCCTTCAAAAGCCGCTTCACCGATGATCGACACTTGACTGGGGATCTTTACGCTCACCATTTGACTGCATCCGTCAAACGTACTGTCAGCGATACTCGTCACGGGATATCCTTCAATCGAACCGGGAATCACGACCTGCCCGCTGATATTCTCTTGCGCACCGATCAAGATAATTTGCTCATCGACAACATTATAGGTAAACTCTCCGAAAGACTTGTTCTCAAGCGTAGCCGCGACCGAAAACGATCCCACCGAAAACAACGCCATTAAAAGTACGACCGTAAGCATGATAGACACACATTGTTTCATATTCGGGGCCTCCTCTTTTCAAATATCAATGTTGCTATAAGTGTAGCATATGCCGCTTGCGATTACAAGCAAAAACAGACCTTTTGTTTTGGGCTGCGGCGCCTATGCGATAAAAAAACAACAACTCTGTAAAAAACTTGTCTTTTCCTCTTTTAATTCGGCAGAAAGCATGCTAAAATACATACTGTATGTGAATCGGTTAGGAGGATTACCATGCTCGAGCTCAAACACATTGCGTATACCGTCGCCGACGAGGACAAGCCCATTGACATTTTAACAGACATCAACCTTTCGGTCGACGAGCGGTTTGTCGCGATCACCGGCCCGAATGGCGGTGGTAAATCCACACTTGCCAAGATCGTCGCAGGCATCCTCACCCCCACCGCGGGACAGATCCTGCTGGACGGTGAGGATATTACACATCTGTCCATTACGGAACGTGCACACAAGGGCATCAGCTTTGCGTTCCAACAGCCGGTACGCTTCAAGGGCATTACGGTTCACGATCTACTCTCGCTCGCGGCAGGCAAGACGATGTCGGTAGCAGAGGCGTGCTCGTACTTGTCGGAGGTAGGGCTCTGTGCAAAAGATTATATCCATCGCGAGGTAAACTCCAGTCTATCAGGCGGTGAACTGAAACGTATTGAGATCGCAACCGTCATGATCCGTGGCACCAAGCTTTCCATCTTTGACGAACCCGAAGCGGGCATCGACCTGTGGAGTTTCCAAAACCTCATTCAAGTGTTTGAGAATATGCACCAAAAGATGGGCGGCTCTATCCTCATTATCTCGCATCAGGAACGCATTCTAAGGATCGCCGATAAAATTGTGGTGGTCGCAAACGGGAGTGTATCGGATATCGGGACACCCGATGTTATCTTACCCAAAATGCTAAATCAAAGCGGCCCTTGCTCCGCTTTGACTGACAAGCTGAAATAAGGAGAATTCCCTATGGATACCATTCAGAAAACATTATTAGAGGCGGTCGCCGACCTGCACAGCGTTCCGGAGGGTGCGTACAACATCCGCGCCAATGGTGAACTGTCCGGCCGCAGTACCACCGCCAATATTGATATTGTCACCAAAACGGACAAGCCCGGCATTGATATCCGCATCAAGCCCGGCACCAAGGGTGAGAGCGTACACATTCCGGTCATTATCAGCCAGAGCGGGCTAACCGAACTGGTGTACAATGATTTCTTCATCGGTAACGAGGCCGACGTCACCATCGTAGCCGGCTGCGGCATTCACAACAGCGGTGACAACGAATCTCGTCACGACGGCGTGCATTCCTTCTTCGTGGGCAAAAACGCGCGTGTCCGTTATGTTGAAAAGCACTACGGTGACGGCGATGGCAACGGCAAACGCGTGATGAATCCCCACACGGTCATCGTGTTGGAGGAAGGCGCGTCGATGGAGCTTGAAACCACCCAGATCAAGGGCGTGGACTCTACTAAACGCGTCACCGATGCCACGGTCGCGGACGGCGCCTCGCTCGTCATCCGTGAAAAGCTGATGACCCACGGTGACCAGTTTGCCGAAACGGATTTCACCGTTGACCTAAACGGTGAGGACTGCTCCGCGAACGTCATTTCCCGCTCGGTCGCCAAAGACCGTTCCAAACAGCGGTTTTTATCCCGTATCAACGGCAACAACCGTTGCGCGGGTCACACGGAATGTGATGCCATTTTAATGGACGATGCCAGCGTGTGTGCCATCCCGGAGATCACCGCCAACCACTTGGAGGCAAGTCTCATTCACGAGGCTGCCATCGGCAAAATCGCGG
>JAFYPN010000065.1 GCA_017547465.1 Clostridia bacterium
GATTACAGGACAGGTAATCAAAGTATCTGGTGGAAAAGCTTTGTAAATTCCAATTTGTCTAACAGATAGCAGATGAGAAATGACCTCATCTGCTATTTTTATTCCGACCACCAATCTTGCCATAATTCTATAAAAAAGCGAACGAAAATCATTGCCAAAGAATTATCTGCAAAAAATCTATTATCATTTCGCTCACAGACAATAAATTCTCTTTTAAGCATCAGGAAAGATATCCTGAAACGATTATAAAAAGAGAATCATCTCAAGAAAAACCGTTAGAAATTACCTTTGGATCTTTAGAACAATATGGTTCTCAATCAGATTGAAACACTTTCCCTCTTTTGCGTACTGCACCTCAGGTTGCAATTAGTTGAGAGAGTTTAAGGGTTTTAGGTTCTCCTAACAAGTGGAAAATGTGATATACATTTTCCCTGCTTGCTATGATATAAGACAAAATTAAAAGAAGCACGAAACTTTCGTGCTTCTTTTTTTACTGTCCTTAATTGTACGCTCCTTACGGGTGGGTTTTCTTTTATAGTGTTACTACTACGCCGTTATTTCCACAGACCGACATCCTTCAAGGCATTTACAGCGCGTATCTGTGGGATACTGAACGACCATACGTCTCTCTCTTGCAATATGGACGCCTGATCTTTGAGAATCTGCATAGTGCGATAATAGTTTGTGCCGGTTGTTTTACCGCTTTGAGCGTATGTGTCATATAAGCGGCATAACGCGGGGACAGCGGCTTCGTCGAGTTCCTCGAGTGCGTCAAGATCCACCGTTTTGAGATCGCCGCACAAGTAGCGATCCACGTTGTAATCGGCAATGATGCCATTCACGTTGGCAAGCGCCAACCCCGCGAACATTGTGATGCACACAGCCGTGCAGAGGAATACCGTTTTCATCTTCGGTACAAAGCGACTGACGGCGATCAACATAAACACAACAGCAAGCATCATCATAAACCACGTGGCATATACGCGTTTTTGCGTCAGGCCGTAAGCGTCGATATACATCACCATTTTGGCGATAGCGGTGGCAATAAGGACAATGGTGGAAACGGAATAGAGCGGCGTCAGGATCTTCAGCAGAACAGACGTGTTATTCTCCTTCCGTTTCACGACCGCAATCGCAAACAAGATCATCGCGAGATTGATAACCGATACGGTGCAAAGCTGAAAGAAGCCTTCGCGGGCGAAAGAGGCATAACTGAACTCGTTCGGTAACTCACCGGTGAAGCCGGCAACGTAATATTGCCATTGCGAAATGAAGAACACAACGTATACAAGCAGCATCGGCACGGTTGCTGCGATCACCGTCAGCGGTGACACAACGCGGCATTTAACAGCCGTATTACGGCAATGCTCCTGCGTGAGAATATGCCCGCACTCGTGATCGGCGTTCGCAATCAGCATCCCGAAAAGATACATACCGAGCGGAATACCGAATGCGATACTGGCGAGATGGGAGAATATGTCACCGAGGTTGAAGTCAAACAGATTTTGGATAAGCGCGGAAAATCCGCTGTCGTATGAAAGCAGACCAAGTACAGCGGCGGTGGGAACAAGCGCAATCAGCAGGCCGCCGAGAAGTTTCGCCAGCACCTTCCCGCCAACCTTTGCTTTGCCTGAAAACATCGCGGTAAACAGATTTGCATGAGCGCAAAACGGCATCACGATCGCCGCTTTAAAAGTATCTATCAGGACATAGTCGGACATCCCGCGACACAATGTATTCGCCGTGGCGGCGTGAACGGTATACGCATACGCAACCAGCGCATACCAGAAGCACAGACTTCGTAAAAACGGTTCAGCACAAACCATCATAGCCGCCGTGACCACCGCAGCAGAGGCGACGGCACACCACGCGGTCGGCGGACAACGGAAGTTTTTCCGGTGAAGCACGATCAGCGTGACGGTATACAGTCCGCTCAGGAACAGCGTTGCACCAAGCGGCGAAGCCGTTACGGGGATCAGGCGGCACAGCAGATAGCCAAAGAGAACACACAACCACGCATAGACGCTGTCTGTTCTGGTATAACTGCGAGGTGCGGGCGGAATAAAGGCGGGAACAGCCGATGTATTGGTTTCGATCATCACAAACACTCCTTTGCGGTCGTTGGTATTATAGTACACGCAAAAAGAGCGTTTGTCAACACAAAATTATCGTAAAACAATAAAAACATACCGAATTACGACTTTTGCATAAAAGTAGCGCGCCGAGGGAATACTTTTTTGGCAAAGGTAAATAAAGCCAAGAAAGGGGGCGTGTATATGCCGTCAAGATGGATCTGGATTCTGGCGATTGCACTGGCGGTGACGGTGCTGTTGCTGGGAGCTGTCGTGAGTGAGTCGGCGCGGATCGAGGAAGAGGACACATCCCGCGAGCCGCTTGGCAGAGCGTATCGCATCATCGGGGTGTGGGAAGACCGTGTGGCGGTGTATGTACCGCAGACGGATCTGCCCGAACGGGTGTATGAGGCGCGGGTATCGGCATTACCCGCAGAAGAACAGCAAAAACTACGCGAGGGCATCGCCGTGTACAACAGCGAAGCCCTCGCGAAAGCTCTTGAAGATTATGTGTCATAGGCGGGCGATGAGCCACGCCGCGCCGAAGATGATCGGTTGATGAAGCAGATAGATCCACAGACTGTGCCGTCCGAGATAAGACAGCGGCGGTATACGGCGGCGGTAGCACCATGCAGGCAGACGATCGCGCCAATGACCGAGAAACGTGCCACAGAGAAACAGAAACAGCCACGGGATGAGCGGAAAATAATCCGCGCTGAACACCGTACCGAAGCCGAGCGGTAACAGCGGGTCATATTCCAGTAAGGCGGCAGGAAGTGCCATCCCGAGAAATCGCCCGCCGTGCATCGTCGGCACCGTCCAGCTGACCGCGAACAGCACGATGGCGGCGATCATGCCGACAAGCGGCGGGATGCGGTCGAGAAGCGGCTTTGCCGCGGCAAACAGCAGGATACATACAGCAAGGCAATGCAACACCCCGAACCGGATCACCTGTGAAGGCATCGCCAGAAGAAGCACCGTCGTCAACCCGGCCGAGACAAGTGCCAGCAATAAACCGCGACGGACGTTGTTGTGCGATAAACGGCACGAAAACCCGCATAACACAATGAAAACACCTGCAAAAAACGGCTCAACGGGATAGAAAAACGTATATAGAGACAGCGCAAACGGCGATAAAAAGGATGCCGCGAGGGTATACAGCGCGTGGTAAATCACCATCAGCACTACGCACAGCCCGCGCAATTCATCCACTATATGAATACGGTTCATACCTCTTCCTCATACCGTGCCGTCAATTCCAGCAACACGGGGCCGAGCGTGACGGTCATACGCAACCCTTCGGGAACGTATTCCTCGTATTCCACGGCACCTTCCTTGCGGCATCGCTCCGCGAGCGCGCCTTCGGAAAACGGGAACAACAACGTCACGCGCCGACGATCAGGCGGCAACGCTTCGACGATGCCATCGAGTAATTCTTCAAGTCCCCAGCCGCGCAACGCGCTGATATAAAACGTATTGCCGACGCGCTCGTGCGGAGTCTCCTCGACGGTATCCCATTTGTTCAGCACCGATAAAATGGGTGTTTCGCCGCAACCGAGTTGCGCAAGCAGCTTGCGCGAGACCTCCAGATGTTCATCCGATTCGGGCGAACCCGCGTCACAGAGATTGAGAATCACATCCGCTTCGACGGCTTCTTCCAGCGTCGAACGGAACGCATTGACGAGATGGTGGGGCAGGCGACGTACGAAACCGACGGTGTCAATGAGCAAGACGGTCTGCCCGTCGGGCAGGGTCAACGCGCGCGCCGTGGTATCAAGGGTTGCAAAGAGCATATTTTCGGCAAGGACGCCTGCGTCGGTCAGCTTGTTGAGCAGGGTGGACTTGCCCGCGTTGGTGTAGCCGACGAGTGCGACGGTGCGCACGCCGTCTTTGCGGCGGCGGGAGCGAAGTCCTTCGCGATGGCGTTTGACCTCCTCCAGCTTTTCTTTAAGCGATTCGATGCGGCGGTGGATATGACGGCGGTCGCTTTCCAGCTTGGTTTCACCGGGGCCTCTCGTGCCGATGCCGCCGCCCAGTCGCGACAACGATTTACCAAGACCCGCCAGCCGCGGCAGGCGGTATTGCAACTGTGCCAGCTCCACCTGCAGGCGGCCCTCCGCCGAGCGTGCGCGCGCGGCAAAAATATCGAGAATGAGCATCGTGCGGTCGATGATGCGGCAGGGCAGAGCGTCCTCCAGATTGCGAAGCTGGGTGGGGGATAATTCACAGTCAAAGATGACCAGCTCCGCCTCTTGTGCCGCGCAAAGCTCTGCCAGTTCCAGTACGCGTCCGCTACCGAGATAGGTCGCTTTTTTGGGTGCTTCGCGTTTTTGCGTCAGCACGGCTATAACCTCCGCACCTGCGGTGGCGGCGAGTTCTTTGAGCTCAGCAAGTGAGCTTTCTATGTCATATTCCTCGGTGTCGAGCGCCGCGAGGATCGCGCGTTCGGGCTGCTCGTCATCGAGGGTGTTGTAGAGTTCTTGCGACAAATGTATCACCTCTAAATATTGTTTAACTGTTTTAAAGGGTTATTATAAATGTATTCCCATGTTTCACAATAATCCTCATATCCACGGATGATGTGTTCATAAAACGAGCGCTGAAACGGAGAAATACCCGTGTGCTTGCGCACCATTATTTTTAC
>JAFYPN010000066.1 GCA_017547465.1 Clostridia bacterium
CACAGTCGAACAGAAGCAAGCGTCGTCAATGCGCGGTTGATGGAAGCGGTTTCCGAACGCGGTCCGCTGAGCACCATCCAGCCACATCGTAAGCCGCACAAACAATGGGATTTGGATAATCCGTTCATCGTTACCATCGGTACATCATCACACAACGACGCGATGGAAGTATAGGGTGTCCCCTCCATCATCAAGCGATCGTAGATCTCGTCCGACCAGATCACAAGACCATGTTCACGTGCCAGACCGATAACTTCGCGAAGTAACGTTTCACCATACACCGCACCGGTCGGATTGTTGGGATTGATCAGCAAAACGGCGCGTGTTTTTGCGGTGACTTTGAGCCGCATATCCGCAATATCGGGACACCACTCGGCTTTCTCATCGCACCGATAAAACACAGGTTTTGCTTTGACCATGACAATTTGATTCACCCACAACGAATAGCAAGGCATGGGAACAAGCACTTCGTCCCCCTCGTTGAGCGATACCGTGGTGAGCATCGCGGCGATCTCGCTCACACCGTTCCCAATAAAAACGTCGTCTGTTTGGGCATCGCGTATACCGCGTGCACGGTGATAGTCACGAATGGCTTCCCGCGCCGCTGCCATACCGCGCACGTCGCAGTACCCAAGCGCTTTTTCGGCATTTTCTTCTATACACCGTCTTACACTTCGCGGCATTTCAAACCCGAAAGTTGCAGGATTGCCGGTATTCAATTTAAGGACCTTCTGCCCCGCTTTTTCCAACTCCAAAGCACGGTAATACGTCTCGCCGCGAATATCGGAATGTACGTTCGTCATCACCTGCGATACTTGCACCATTCTATCACGCCTTCCTTAAAATTCTCTCTTGATTATAAACCGCTCATTGTGTATAATCAAATATATATAAAAATATGATTTATATAACTAATTGATTATGGGGGTGACGGTATGTTTCAGTACGCCGATTATATTTATGAAATCTATAAGACGGGAAGTTTTACGGCGGCGGCACGCAACCTGTTTATATCACAACCGGCATTAAGCGCAACGGTAAAAAAAGTGGAACAGACGCTGAATGTGCAGTTGTTTGATCGGCAGACTTCGCCCTTGTCCCTCACCGCAGAGGGAGAGGCATATATTCGCGCCATTGAGGAGATGTACCGTACACGCCGCAATTTGGAAAATCATCTGGCGGATATTGCCGCGGTGCGCATGGGCAGCGTGTCAGTCAGCGGTGCGACATTCACCTCCTCATTCGTGTTGCCGAAGATCATCACCCGATTTGCGAGCACCTATCCGCACATTCATGTAGATGTCACAGAATCTAACTCCAAGGAACTGGAAGCCTTATTGATAGCTGAAAAAACCGACCTGTTATTGGATTATCAATTTGACGACAGTACCATCGTCAAACTACCGCTGTTGCAAGAGCAGGTGCTACTTTGTGTGCCGTCCGAGTATTCCGTAAACGACCAATTACGTAACCTTGCACTCACCGCGGAAGATATTCGTACCGATCGATATTTACACGCGCCCACGGTGTCCCCTGAGATCTTTGCCGACAATCCGTTTGTCCTGTTGAAAAACGGAAACGATATGCGTGTACGCGCTGACGTGTTGTGTCAAGAACACGGCTTTTCGCCACGTGCCGTCATGTTGTTGGATCAGTTGTTGACGTCGTATAACGTAGCACATTCCGGTATGGGCATTACCTTTGTAACGGACACCTTGGTAAAGGCGGTACCGATAACGGATCGTCTGTGCTTTTACAAGGTGGGCAGTGCCGCTGCCAAGCGCACCCTGTACATCGCACACAAGAAAAACCGCTATCTCAATCGTGCAGTCAAATCGTTTATAGACACCGCCAAAGACGTTTACACAAAAAAAGAGCCGCTCTGATAACTGATAACAGAGCGGCTCTTTTGGACGTCTTAAAATGCGCTGTCGAAATCTTCCTGGTTGTCCACAAACGTAAAGGTAATCGACTTCGTATTACTTTCCTCGGGTTTCAAGAACGGAAGCAACCCCTCCGCACGCTGTTTACAACGCGGAGCGGGATTGACGTTGCCGGGTTCGATTCCCAGCACATAGTCACGTCTGCCCATCATCTTCCATTCCGTCAAGCACGGCAAGTCCTTTTTATCGTACGAGTACACCACGCCGGCATCAATGTCGGGATTGTAAATGCCCGCGTGCACGTTGCCATCTTGTTGCTCTACTGTATCAAAGAAGTAGCAGCGTTCCTCGTAGTCGGCCTGCGGTTCTTCCATGATAAGCGCCGTATCGACACTATCCTTCGACAGTTGTGAACTTGCCCAAATACGAGTATACGGAATACGCACCACGCTGCTCTCGCTGAGCAACGGGTAACCCATATTGCAGTGATACAACAAGCAGAACGGTGCCTCTTTTGCCCCTTCGTTCGTAACGGTATCGGTCATCGTAACGGTATCTTCGGTATACGACACCGTGTACACGCGCTGTAATACCATACGGCGACCGAAGATGACGCAATCACGCACGGTGGTTTTGATAACCAACCCCTCGTCGGTTTCTTCCATACTGTTGATTTGCGCAGGCATATGGCTGATCGAGCCGTGTTGCGGCACCTGCTCGCCCTCGTCCTCACACGGGCCACCCGCGCTTTCGAAGCCGCAGGTGGTCATAAAACCGGCTGTGAAGGACTTTAAGAAACCAAGACCCACGGGATCGCGGAAGGCGGGTGCCACGTTACCGCAGGGAGACATATACGCCATATTTTTGCCCTTATAGATCACACGATTCATATCGGCACAGCGGTCCAGCGAGATCCACAGTTCCAAGCCAAGGCCGTTACGCACATATAGAAACCGCATACCATCCCCTTTGCCGCCTTGCAAGCGGTATATCTCGGCGCCGCGCGCCTGCAACGGGTGACCAACATAGTACTTCATAGCAAACTCTCCTTATTCGTAAATCGGGAATTGCTCGCACAGGGCAACGACCTCGCGCGTTACGCGCTCTTTGGTGCCCTCAAAGTCAGTGGCGACGTCGCGAATCCAGGCCGCGATCTTTTTCATTTCCTCTTTGCCAAAACCGCGGGATGTCACCGCGGGTGTACCGATACGCACACCGCTTGTGACAAACGGGCTCGCCGGATCGTCCGGAATCGCATTCTTATTGACGGTGATATGTACTTCATCCAACCGGTGTTCGAGTTCCTTGCCGGTAACCCCCATCGAACGCAGATCTAATAGCATCAGGTGATTATCCGTACCGCCGGACACCAGATCAAAGCCCTGCTTGACAAGCTCATCCGCCAACACCGCGGCATTGTCCACAATGTTCTTCTGGTAGGTCTTAAACTCATCTGTCAGTGCCTCACCGAGCGCAACCGCCTTCGCCGCAATGATGTGCATCAAGGGGCCACCTTGGATACCGGGAAAGATTGCCTTATCGATCTGCTTCGCGAACTGCTCACGGCACAGGATCATACCGCCTCTCGGACCACGCAGGGTCTTGTGAGTGGTGGTGGTCACGATATCGGCATAGGGCACTGGATTCGGATGCAGACCTGCCGCAACCAGACCGGCAATATGCGCCATATCCACCATCAGATACGCGCCGACCTCATCCGCGATCTCGCGGAATTTTGCAAAATCAATGGTGCGCGGATACGCACTGGCACCCGCAACGATCAGCTTTGGCTTGCACTCAAGCGCCGTCTTGCGCACGGCATCGTAATCGATGCACTGTGTGTCGGAGCTGAGTGCGTACGGCACCGCGTTGAAATACATACCGGACATATTCACGGGCGAACCGTGGGTCAGGTGAC
This sequence comes from Clostridia bacterium, assembly GCA_017547465.1. Classification (GTDB taxonomy): domain Bacteria; phylum Bacillota; class Clostridia; order Oscillospirales; family Acutalibacteraceae; genus RGIG3009. Next base: position 3,802 of record JAFYPN010000066.1, read on the forward strand.
CGCCGTGCGCCAAGTTCATACCAAGGATGGTATCACCGGGCTTGAGCAGTGCAAAATACACCGCCAGGTTGGCATTCGCGCCGCTGTGCGGCTGCACGTTCGCGTGCTCTGCGCCAAACAGCTTCTTCGCGCGGTCGCGGGCAATATCCTCCACGATATCGACGCACTCACAGCCGCCGTAATAGCGCTTGCCGGGGTACCCTTCTGCATATTTGTTCGTCAGGACACCGCCCGCCGCCATCAGTACGGCTTTGGATACGATGTTCTCCGACGCAATCAGCTCAATGTTATGCTGCTGACGGGAAAGCTCCGCCGCACACGCTGCGTGTACTTCGGGGTCAAACTGCCCCAGCTCTTCAAAAAAATTCATAAAACATCCTCCCTTTTGCAAAAGTATACCACAAACCCTTGTGTTTGCAAAGAGAAAAGCGTATAATTGTTAAAAATATTTGCAAAATCCCGTAAAAAGGAGGCGTTTTTGTGAAAACCGTTACGGTGGGCAAGAACGATGCCGGACAGCGCGTAGACAAGTTTTTAACGAAAACCTTTCCGTCATTGCCGGTGTCGATGATGTACAAATATATCCGCCAAAAGGATATCAAGCTCAACGGCAAGCGTTGCCAAATTGCTGACCGCATCTGTGAGGGCGACATCATCGCCGTGTACGCACCCGACGAGTTTTTAGCACCCGCCACCTCCAAATATGAATTTCAGTATGCCGGCACCAAGTTGGATATTGTGTATGAGGACGAGAACATTCTCCTTCTCAACAAGCCGGTGGGGTTGCTCGTGCATCCCGACGAAAACGAATACCGCGACACACTGATCTTCCGCGTACAGCGGTATCTATACGAAAAGGGCGAATATCAACCTGATCGCGAAAATAGCTTCGTGCCGGCACTTGTCAACCGCATTGACCGCAACACCTGCGGCATCGTGATCGCCGCCAAAAACGCGGCGGCTTTGCGGATTCTTAATGAAAAGCTCCGCCGTCGCGAGATCGAGAAATATTACCTGTGCATCGTACACGGACGCATGGCAAAACCGGAAGATACTCTACACGGCTACTTAGAGAAAAACGAATCCCAAAACCGTGTATACATTTCCGAGCGGCAGGCGCGCGGTGCGCGCACCATCGCCACCCGCTACCGCGTACTGAAAGAACACGACGGGCTGTCGCTTTTGGAGATCGAGCTGCTCACCGGCAGGACGCATCAGATCCGCGCGCATCTCGCCTCTATCGGCCATCCGCTGCTCGGTGACGGCAAGTACGGCACCAACGCGCTCAACAAAGGAACGGGCTTTTCAAAACAAGCACTTTGCTCCTACCGTTTAAAATTCGCGTTTGAAACCGATGCCGAAGACTTACAATATTTAGACGGCAAAGAATTCAAGCTCGACTCGGTTTGGTTTGCCGATACGTTTTAAAAACCGCCTCGACAGGTAATCTGTCGGGGCGGTTTGTGTTATCCTTTATTCTTGCGGCATCTTATCAATCCGATGCCTGTGAAAACGGCACTCATAAGCAAGAAAGACAGTAAACAGATACAGTGAACATTCCCGCTTATACAGTATGTCCAGTCTTGAAAATTCACTTGATAGTGATTTTGGTTAACACGAAACAAGCAATTTACAACATATCCCGTGCAATAATAGGCAACGATGCAAATGCCGGTGCAAATGCCCGCTTTGAGGAAAGCGTCAAAACGAAGGGTACAAATGCCGGCGCAAAGGATGGTAGGGGCAAACGCATAGCACGTAATGAGTATCGCCGAGCCAAGCATAAAGGGTTGCCAAGCGTATATGCTCAATAACAAGACAACGGTCAAACCCCAAGCTAAGACAAAGGATATGACGAATTTATAGCGGGATAGACAACTTTTTGATAAAAGGATCGGTACAAACAGTAACACATACCCTATCAAAACACCGATGCAGGCTGTCGCACACCAGAACAGTGTGTTGGTATATGCCGCACAAGTAAACAACAACAAGCAAATCGACAGATACGTTGACGAAGAAAAAACAGGTAGTTTTTTGGATTCAAAAAAGGAAGTACAGGTCGGCACAAAGGTGTACGCACACAGTAGTGCTGTCAATACGATATAAAACCACGAAAGCTTGTGATTGACCGCCAGATTGCAAACAAAGCAAATCAACAAGGCAACCGCGTAGGATATGGTCGGCACCCAAAACCAAGTGCTGCAAATAACACGAAAATTTCGTGCTTCACGCTTCATTTTTCTTGTGTCGGAATCTGTCGAAGCGGTAATCAATTCGTGCTCACTAACATCTAGAACTCGACAAATATCGGCAATCAACGTGATGTCAGGATAGGACACACCACGTTCCCATTTGCTGATGGCGCCTTCTGTAACGAACAACATTTCGGCCAATTCTTTTTGTGAATAGTTTTTTTCGGTCCGTTTGGCTTTTATGAATGCTCCAAACGTTTTCTTGTCCGTCACATTACACCACCTCCTACTCAACAGTCTACCAAAAGCAACATCAACCGTCAATGGACTGTTAAGCTACCCCCATCATTTATATCACAAAATCGGCAGAGATACAATATCTCTGCCGATTTTGGTAACTATCTGTATGACTTTTTAATCCTTGCGTTCTTCACCCCAGAAGAACAAAGCGACGGTACCGGGACCGGTATGACTGCCGATGGTGGTGCCGATGTCGTTGATAAGCACCTTGCCCTTTAAATTCGGGAAGCGCGCTTCCACCAGATCGGCGACCGCTCTGGCATCCTCATAGCAATCGGAATGGCACATATAGCATTTGTCGGCATACTGCTCGCCGCTATCGGCAAACTGGACCATACGTTCCACGATCTCGCGAATGACATTCTGCTTGCCGCGGATCTTGCTGCGGGGAACGAGCTGCCCCTGATGGTTGACGTTCAGCAGCGGGCAAACACCCAACAAGCCACCGAAGAAGCCTGCCGCCTTGGACACGCGACCACCCTTGACAAAGAAAGTCAGATCCGAGGTAAAGAACCAGTGATGCTGGCGCTTTTTGTTATCCTCTACCCACTGACGCAGCTCGTCGATATCCATACCATCGTCACGCAGATCGGCTAGCTTATCCATAATCAAACCGAAGCCGGAGGAAGCGCCGAGCGAGTCCACTACGTAGATCTTTCGATCGGGGAAGCGTTCTGCCGCGATCGCTGCCGCGTTGCGCGCCGAGTTGACCGAACCGGAGATGCCGGAGGACAACGACACGTGCAACACGTCCTTACCGGTTTCTAAAAGCGCCGTAAAATAGTTGAGGTACTCGGAAATATTGACCTGTGAAGTTTGGGTATCCGCACCGTCCCGCATCGCCTGATAGAAATCTTTGAACGCAACGGTCTGCCCAAGATCGTCGGGATAATCCTTGCCGTCCATCGTGTAATGAAAACAGATGTAACGGATGTCGCGGTTTTCAAAATGTTCTTTGGACAGGTCCGCGGTGGAACAGCAACTTAAAATGTACGAGTGGCTCATAGCGTTTCTCCTTAGGTTTTTGAATGTTTCAACACTACGAGCATAGCACAACTTTTATTATTTAACACTCCATTCTTATATTATTACCCTCTACAAACAAACAAGCGGTAGTAGAATCGACAAAATGTCTCTCTACTACCGCGAGAATCAACGAATCATCGTCTCAAATTCCGCTTGATCGATGATGCGAACGCCGAGCGCTTGTGCCTTTGTGAGCTTGCTGCCGGCATCCTCGCCCGCGAGCACCACCGAGGTTTTCTTAGATACACTGCCCGCGGTTTTGCCACCGTACTGCTCGATCAAAGCACTCGCTTGATCGCGTGTCATTGACGGCAATGTGCCGGTGAGTACAAAAGTCATACCCGCAAACCGCTGATCGACTTGTTTGGTTTTGCTTTCCATATTCACGCCGAGTTGTTCGAGCCGTTCAACCAGACGGCAGGTCGGCTCCAGTGAGAAGAACCGCACCACGTTTTCCGCCATCACCGCACCGAAACCGTCGATGGCGACGATGTCCTCATACGACGCTGACATCACCGCTCGCATCGTGCCGAACCGCTGTGCGAGCAGCTTCGCCGCTTTTTGACCGATATGCCTCACACCGAGCGCAAACAACAGGCGAGACAGGTCGGCATCCTTGGACGCCTCGATCGCCCCGATGAGATTATCGGCAGAGCGCTCACCCTTGCCTTCCAACACACTGACCGCTTTGCGGTCAAGGGTGTAGAGATCATCGATGCGAGCAACCAGCCCTTCTTCCACCAACTGCTCCAGTACGGCGGGACCCAGTCCCTCAATATCCATCGCATCGCGCGAAGCAAAGTGAATTAAACGTTGCAGGCGCTGTGCGGGACAGTCGGGGTTCGAGCAACGCAATGCCGCTTCCTCTTCTTCATGCTGTACCGCCTCCCCACAAGAAGGACAATGCGTCGGAAGTTGAAAGATCGTCTCTCCTACGTGCTGTACCACACGCACGACCTCGGGAATGATGTCGCCCGCTTTGCGCAGAATAACGGTATCCCCGATGCCAAGCCCCTTTTCACGGATGAAATCCGCGTTATGCAGCGTAGCACGGCTGACGGTGGTACCCGCCAAGGTGACCGGATCAAACACGCCGGTCGGTGTGAGCACACCGGTGCGTCCCACCGTGATCTCCACGTCACGGAGCACCGTCTGTTTTTCCTCCGGCGGGTACTTGTACGCCACCGCCCACCGCGGATATTTGCTAGTCGAACCGAGCCACTCGCGGTCAGCGAACTCGTCTACCTTGATCACCGCACCGTCAATGTCAAATGGCAGTCCGTTACGGTTTTGTCCAATGCGTTTGACCTCAGAAAGCACTTCGTCGATGGACTCGGTACGCACATAAAATGGGATCATCGGGAATCCCAGTTCTTTCATATACTCCAGCGAGGCGGCATGAGCGGTCACGCTCTCCCCCTCCAGAAGCTGAAGATTGAACACAAACAGATCCAGGCCGCGGGTCTTGGTAATCGCGGGATCCTTTTGCCTAAGCGAGCCGGCGGCGGCAGTCCGCGGATTCTTAAACGGCTTTTCGCCGTTTTGTTCCTGCGCACAGATAAGATGCGCGAACTGCTCGCGCGGCATATACACCTCGCCGCGCACGATCACGCGCGATGGCGCTTGATTCAACTTTAATGGAATGGAAACAATGGTACGCAGATTGGCAGACACATCCTCACCGGTCTGTCCGTCACCGCGGGTCGCGCCGCGATAAAAG
>JAFYPN010000067.1 GCA_017547465.1 Clostridia bacterium
ACACCGGTGATACCGAAATACCCGCCGCTGTCAAACGGAACGTGCCAGCACAAAAACAGCAGAACGGAATTGAGAATCACACCGAGCCACGGCGGGACCAGTTGTAGGGTAGGGCGCAACAGGGTATATAGCAGAATACACGCCGCCAAACAGTGTAGGATACCGAACCACACATACGAGCTGCGGTCCAAAATTCCCCAAAATGCGGCGCACCACATCACAAGGGATAACAGCGCCGCAACACCGGCGAGAAACAACCCGCGTTTCAGGTTGCTGTGTGACAGGTGGCAGGAGATGCCGCTGATTATCACAAACAAACCGGCGAAAACTGGTTGGATTGGTGTAAAGATATTAAAAAGCGTGCGCATAAACGAGACGTCGAAGAGATATCCGATGACATAAAACGCGTGGTAAAACACCATCAGCACAATACAAAGTCCACGCAGCTCATCCAAAAAGTGAATTCGTCCTCGCGCCATCGCACGCACCTCCTTTAATTCGCTATAAAACAGTGTATCACAACGCCTGTGAAAAGGCAAGGTGTTTACAAGTTGTATAATATAAAGCAAACTATACAGAGAGGATCTTAAAAATGGCGGCATTATGGGGAACATTAGTAAATATGGCGGCAATTATTGTCGGTTCACTGGCGGGTTTACTGCTGAAAAAAGGCTTGCCGGAGCGAGTTTCCGGTATGCTGAATATCGCTGTCGGATTGTGTGTCGCATATATCGGTATTGACGGCTGCCTTGCGGGTGAAAATATGCTGGTGGCGGTGCTGTCGATGGTGATTGGTGGGGTGATCGGCGAGCTGTTGGATCTGGATGGCAAGCTGAACCGCCTGGGACGGGCGGTTCAAAACCGTTTTTCTAAGGGAAAAGACGGCGAATCGACGATCGCACAGTCGTTTGTGAGCTCAAGTTTACTGTTCTGTGTGGGGGCGATGGCGATTGTCGGTTCGCTGCAAAGCGGTATCAGCGGTGAGCACGGCACGTTATACGTCAAAGCGATTCTTGACGGTATTTCCTCTATCGTGTTTGCGACGACGCTTGGCGGCGGCGTGATCCTTTCGGTTATCCCGTTGTTTATTTATCAGGGCGCGATCGCGCTGTTGGCACAATTTGTTGCCCCGTATCTGAGCGATGCGGTGATCGCGGAAATGACCTGCGTCGGCTCGTTGCTTATTTTAGCATTGGCGTTTAATCTGCTGAAAATCACCAAGATCAAGGTGGCGAATTTACTGCCGGCGGTGATTTTGCCGATCCCGCTGTGTCCGTTGTATCAGTTGGTTTTTTAAAATCTCTCTGCCTACTATTTGAAAAATGAAAGCCGTACCGCCTAAAATGGCGGTACGGCTTTCTAGTATTCGGTTGGCATTTCGATGTTGCCGTTCTTTTCTTCAAACTCGCGAACACATTGGCGGATTAAATATAAAACTTGTCCGTTTATAGAGCGGTCCTCAGATTTGGCGATATATCGAAGTTTTGCGTGAAGTTCCGGCTCAATTTCAATTCCAAGGTGTTTATTATCTTTATTTCTCATTTATCCATCACCACAAAAATCTTAATTTAAGTATATTTTAAGATTGTTTTGTGGTACAATGTTGTGAGTATACTTAAATCAAGTATACTAAATTTTGGGTGGTGAGAGATGTGGTCTGTACGTTTTTTAGGCATCGTGATTCGCCGACTGGTGTTGCTGATGTGTTGCGGGCGGTGTTGGTTGATTTAATCGAAAAGGCGGGTGTGGATGAGTTTTTAATAGGAAGCCAAGGGGCGTTCGATCGAATAGCTACAGATGTGCTGAGAGGATTAAAGGCGCGATATACACAGATCCGCTGTACGTCTGTTTGCGCGTATATGCCAACAGCACGACAGGCTAATGATGATCTTGATACAGTATATCCTGAGGAGGTGGCAATGACGCCGCCGAGGTTTGCTATAGATCGGCGTAACCGCTGGATGCTTGAAAGGGCAGATATTGTTGTTGTGTATGTAAAAAGCCCGGTCGGCGGTGCAGCGAAATTCAAGGCAATGGCAGAAAGTAACAAGAAAATGGTTATTAATCTTGCGGAGAAACTATAAAAAAGCAATCTTCTTGCCATTTTGCAGCGTCGATTTGTAGATACTCAAAGATTTTTTGATACACCTTCTCGTTTCGCACGGTGCGATCGTGAAAGGAACGCTGGAAAACATTTTTGCCGAGTGGCTGATTGACAAAACGTTTTAAGGTGGCGAATTTACTGCCGGCGGTGATCTTACCGGTTATCCTATGCCCACTTTACGCGTTGATATTTTAATTTTCAAAAATTAAAACCGCTGCTTTTTAAGAGCAGCGGTTTTTGCTGTTTGTGCGGGAATCCTTTATATTCTTTTGCGGTATGCGTAAGCACCGAATAGATGCAATGAGCAACAAAATCAAGGCAACATAAGAGAAAAGACTGCGAATAACTTCGTCCGTAATCAGCGAGAGAAGTCCGATGGATGAAAGGGTGAGATAACGGGGGATAGCGGTGATAAAGACAAGGATGCTGCAGATCAAATTGAACGAAGAGATAATCAATAACCAAACAGCAGGTGTTTTGCGTTGTACGGCAAAGTCGCGACGCAGACACAAAAAAGACGGCAGCAGGACCGCAAGGGGGTCAAAAACAAAGGACAAAATCAAGAGTATGCCAATTAGGGTGGGATAAGAAGCAAATATATCCGCAAAAACACCGTTGTACATATCCACAAAACAAGATATTAGCACATGGGCGGCGTATAATGCGCTGCCAATCAAGAGTAATCGTTTTGTTGCCGTCATATCGTGATCTCCCTTCAAGGGAAGTATAGCATGTGTGAACGGCTATTTCAACACATTTTAACTGAACAGTTCTAAGCACAATTAAAAAAGTGTTGACAGCGGGAATATCGTATGCTATACTAAGCGTTGCCGCTTGTTCCGGGCGGTGTTTTGTCGTGCGACAAAACACCACAAGCACAGTCGCCCGAGCGCAGCGAGTCTAAAGAAAAGGCAGGTACAAAGTATGTACGCCATTATTGAAACCGGCGGCAAGCAGTACAAAGTGCAAAACGGCGATGTTTTGTTCATTGAAAAGCTGGATGCAGCCGAAGACACCCAGGTAAAACTGGATCAGGTTGTGGCTCTGCACAACGACAAGGAACTGAAAATCGGTTCTCCGTATTTGAAGGGCGCCTATGTAGATGCGAAAGTCCTGAAGAACGGTAAGTCCAAGAAGATCACTGTGTTCACCTATCGTCCTAAGAAGGGCAGCAAGCGTGCCATGGGCCATCGTCAGCCCTACACCAAGGTGCAGATCGAAGGCATCCATGCCAGAGCACCCCGCGCTCCCAAGGCGGAGGCTCCCGCAGAGGAAGCATGATTTGCGCGACCATGCTGACGCGGAACGGTTCACTGTGCGGATTTGACGTGCAGGGACATTCCGGATCGGCAGTATCCGGTCAAGATATCGTGTGTGCGGCGGTATCGTCGGCGGTGTATATGGCGGCCAACACGCTCACCGAGGTGAGTGGTTGTGAGGCAGACATTCACGAAGCAGACGGGAAACTCTCGTGCACGGTGTCTAAAGCGGATACCCAAAAAGCGCAAGAAGTCCTCAGCGGCCTTCACATTCATTTGCAGGGGCTTTCTGCCCAGTATCCCCAATTTATCAAGATACAACTTACGGAGGTGTAACGATATGTTGAAAATCAACATCCAGCTGTTCGCCCATAAAAAAGGTATGGGTTCTACCAAGAACGGCCGTGATTCGGAATCCAAGCGCTTGGGCGCAAAACGTGCGGACGGTCAGTTCGTGCTTGCCGGTAACATCTTAGTCCGTCAGCGCGGCACGCACATCCACCCCGGCCAGAACGTCGGTATCGGTTCGGACGATACCTTGTATGCGAAAGCGAACGGTACCGTTCGTTTCGAGCGTATGGGTAAAGATCGCAAGCGCGTCAGCGTTTACGAAGTCGAGCAGTAAGCAACACGGAAAAGCCTGTGCCAAGTGTCGGCGCAGGCTTTTTTTGTAAAAAGACTACCATAATTGCCTGTGTTTGTGGTACACTAAAGGAAACGCTATATTAAAGGAACGAAAAAGTATGTTTATTGACAAGGCGGTCATCCGCATCAAGGCCGGTAACGGCGGCAATGGTGCGGTATCTTTCCATCGTGAAAAATATGTGGCAGCGGGCGGCCCCGACGGCGGGGACGGTGGCAGAGGCGGTAACATCGTGTTTGTGCCGCAGGACGGCAGTAACACGCTGTCGGATTTCCGCTATAAACGTAAATTTTCTGCACCCGCGGGCGAGAACGGTGGGGCCAAGCGCTGTTTTGGAAAAACCGGCGAAGATCTCATCATTCCGGTTCCGCGCGGCACGCTGATCTACGATAACGAGAGCGGCAGACTCATGGCAGACATGTCCGGTGACCAGCCGTTTATTGCCGCAAAAGGCGGCAGAGGGGGGTGGGGCAATTCTCATTTTGCCACCGCTACGCGCCAGGTGCCGCGCTTTGCCAAGCCCGGTGTGCCGGGCGAGGAGCTTGAGGTACGCTTAGAGCTGAAACTGCTTGCCGATGTCGGCTTGGTGGGATTCCCCAACGTGGGAAAATCGACCTTAATCTCGGTTGTCAGTGAAGCAAAGCCGGAAATTGCGAACTATCATTTTACCACCATCACACCGGTGCTCGGGGTGGTGCGGGTCGCCGAGGGTGCTTCCTTTGTGATGGCGGATATTCCCGGCGTTATTGAGGGTGCCAGCGAAGGTGTCGGACTCGGTCACGAATTTTTGCGGCACGTGGAGCGGTGCCGATTGCTGATTCACGTGGTGGATGTCGCGGGCAGCGAAGGTCGTGATCCGTTGAGTGATTTTGACACCATTAACCGTGAGCTGGAACAGTTTAACCCTGAGCTTGCGAAATGCCCGATGTTGGTGGCGGGAAACAAATGCGACCTTGCCACTGACGAGCAGTTGCAGGTGTTTGAGGACGCCATGCACGAGCGAGGGTTTGAATATTTCCCGATGATGGCGGCGATCGCACACGGTACAGACGAACTTGTCAATCGCTGTGCCGCTAAGCTCGCCGAGTTGCCGCCGATCCGCACCTTTGAGGCAGAGCCTGTTCCCTTGCAAGACATTGAGGCACTGCGCGACCGATCGGTGAAGATTGAAAACCACGGCGGTGTGTTCTTCGTAGAAGCCGAATGGCTACTCAAGCTCTTGCAGACTATCGATCTGCAGGAACCTGACAGTCTGCAATATTTTGAACGGGTGCTACAGTCCAGCGGCGTTATCAAGCAGTTGGAAGAAGCCGGTGTAGAAGAAGGCGACACTGTCAGCATCTATGATCTTGAATTTGACTTTGTGGTATGATAGAGGTGAGTGCCGTGAATCGACTTTGTCCCATGGAGGTGGATCTACACGGCGTCAGTCCACTGAATTTAGCTTTTGTGGGTGACGGTGTGTACGATCTGATGGTACGGGAACGGTTGGTCTGTCTCGCCAACCGCCCGAACAAGGAGTTGCACCAGTTGGCGGTAAAGCAGGTGCGTGCTGAAGCCCAGGCGGCGGCGTTGGACAAGCTGTTGCCCTTGCTTTCCGAAGAAGAAGCGGCGGTCTATCGGCGCGGTAGAAATGCACACACCGCGCGCTCCGGTGGGGACTACCATAAGGCCACCGGTCTCGAAGCGCTGTTTGGGTATTTATATCTGTCCGGTCGCGTAGACCGGGTTCGGGAACTGTTTTCCCATATTATCGAGGAGGAGTCACGACTTGGAACGACCTGGCACACGTCAGGATGTTAAACGAATCGTAATAGATGTTGCATATTATACAGTGGGTAGCCTTTTATACGCCATATCCGTCAACTGCTTTAGCGCACCTAACCACATTGCACCGGGTGGGTTGACGGGTGTCGCAACCGTGATTCATTACGTGGCGCCAAGGGCGCCGATCGGGCTTGCCATTTTAATTTTGAATATTCCCTTGCTGTTGACGGCGTGGCTGCTTATCAGCCGCGCCTTTACCGTCCGCACAATGCTATGTACAATTTTGTCAACGCTGGTGATCGACGCATTGGCACCAATGTTACCGGTGTATACGGGGGATATGTTTTTGGTGTCGGTGATGGGCGGCGTGCTGTCGGGGATCGGGTTAGGTCTTATTTTTCTGCGAGGCGGATCCACCGGTGGTACCGAAGTGATCGCACGTCTTTTAGAGCGACGGTTTCCGCATATACCGGTAGGTAGGCTGATGCTTGTCGTGGATGCCGTGGTCATCGTGATCTCAGCCGTTGTGTTTAAAAACATTGAGAGTGCCATGTATGCCGTGGTGCTAACGTTTGTAACCTCTACCTTAATTGATGCGCTGGTGTATGGTGGGGCGGGTGGCAAGCTAGTGCTGATTTTCAGCAAGCAGCAGGAGAAAATCGCTACCGCCATTTTGCAAACCCTCCGCCGTGGCGTAACCAAGCTACGCAGTCGTGGTGGGTATACCGGTGAAGAAAGCGAGGTTTTGCTGTGCGCTGTCCGACGAACGCAGGTGTACGCGCTCAGGCAGTTGGTGGCAAAGTTGGATCCTACGGCGTTCATTGTTATCACGTCTGCAGAAGAGGTGCTTGGGCAGGGGTTTCGGGCCATCCAATAAAATTTTATAAAAAAACAAAAAAGTGATTGACAAATCGTACGATTATGAATACTATTTTCATAGAGAGTTAAAACTCACAAAGATTCTTAGGAGGAACAAATATGGTTTTTGAAAAACTCAGAGTGATTCTCAGCCATCAGTTTGATGTTGAGAAGGATACGATTACGATGGAAACCAACATCATGGAGGATCTGGGCGCAGATTCGTTGGATGTTGTGGATATGTTGATGTCTTTAGAGGATGAATTTGATGTGGAGATCCCCGATGAGGAGATCGAGAA
>JAFYPN010000068.1 GCA_017547465.1 Clostridia bacterium
AACGTTATTCTGTCAATGGACGTAGCTGGTTATAAATGCAAGAATAAGAAAGAGAGAGCGATAGAGCTTCTTCTCAGCGTCGGACTTGACGAGGATGAAGCAAACCGCCGTGTGCTTAAATTATCAGGCGGTCAGCAACAGCGTGTCGCCATCGCCCGTGCTCTTTCCTATAATCCCGATATCATCCTTGCGGATGAGCCGACAGGAAACCTCGATACGGAAACGCAAAATGAAATTATGAACATTTTCCGTGAACTCACAAATCAAGGCAAGTGCGTTATTTTAGTAAGCCATTCACCCGAAGTTGCGGCGATGTGCGATGAACGGTATGAACTTGTAAAAATCAGTCGCACAAACAAGTAGTATAAGATAACGCAACTCATTCGAACCTTGTTTTAAAAAGGGGTTTAGGCTCTCCTAACAAGTAGAAAATGTGCCGTGCATTTTCTCTGCTTGCTACGGTATGAGACAAAGCGAAAAGCTGTGTGGAATTTCCACACAGCTTTTTTACTGTTCTTAAGGGGAAGCCTCATGCGACCGCCGCTTTTTCTCTTTTCTTATTGTGAAAACAACAAGTTCCGGGGCACCCGCCCGCAATTTTCAATTGCGTTGACGGGTCGGGTTCTTATTCGTCGTCGCAGCAGCCACAGTCGCAATCGTCGTCGCAACAGTCACTCAGGTCGAACTCCAGATGCTCACCGCAATTCGGGCATTCTACGCCGCCGTCCAATAGCGTTTCCTCATCCACGCCGAACTCCTCATCGCAGTTCGGACAGGTGATCTCATAGAACTCGTCGTCGCAGCAATCGCAATCGCAGTCCTCATCGTCATAATAATCGGTTTCCAGCGCGTCCAAATCCTCGTCGATGGTGTCGACCTGCTCACCCATTTCTTCAACCGTGGCTTCCAGATCTTCGATGCTGATCGCAACATCCGCCAGAACATCCATAACCGCTTTCCAGATCTTGCCTTCCTTGGACTCCGCATCCACGCCGAGACCTTCCAACAAGCCTTTCAAGTACGCTACTTTCTCCGTAATCGTCATTGTTCAGTACCTCCTGCTCAAAAATAGAATATGTTGATACACTTGTATTTATGCGCGCTCCATGTATTCGCCGACACGGGTGTCTACACGGATCATTTCGCCCTCGTCGATAAACAGCGGTACACGGATCTCCGCACCGGTCTCCAGCGTGGCGGGCTTGGTGGCATTGGTGGCCGTATCGCCCTTGAAACCGGGATCCGTCTTGGTGACCTGCAGCTCCACAAAGTTCGGCGGTTCAACACCAAATACCTTACCCTTATAGGACATGACCTTGCAGACCATGTTTTCTTTGACAAACTTGAAGTTATCCGACAGAATGTCGCTGTTAAGCGGGATCATCTCATAGGATTCGAGATCCATGAAATAATACAAATCCCCGTCGTTGTAGGAATATTCCATTTCCTTTCTCTCAACGAAAGCGGTCGGATATTTATCACTGGGGTTGAACGTGCGCTCCACAACGGTACCGGCGATCACATTGCGGATCTTGGTACGCACAAACGCAGCACCTTTTCCGGGTTTTACGTGTTGGAACTCCACGATCTGATACACATTGCCGTCCATTTCAAATGTGACGCCGTTGCGAAAATCACCTGCAGAAATCATTTCAAAATCCTCCATCTATACATACTACGATTATTGTACTCTATCTCACGTCCTTTTGCAAGTGTTATTTCAAAAAAACAGGCGACGAAGTCGCCTGTTTTTAGAATTATTCTTCTTCCGCGTGGTATTCGTCCATGATCTTCTTAGCGACGTTCATGGGGGCTTCTTCATAACGCGCAAAGTTCGCGGTGAAATGACCGCGGCCCTGCGTGGTCGAACGTAACATCTTGGAATAATCCGCCATCTCCGCCATCGGGACCTCTGCCGACACGCAGGTCATATCCGGTTCGTCTGCCGGGTTCATACCGATGATGCGCCCGCGACGCTTATTAATATCCCCCATAATATCGCCGGTGGTGTCGTTTGGCACATAGGCATATACGGTACTGATAGGTTCAAGAAGCACCGGAGAAGCCTTCACAATGCCGTCCTTATACGCAAGCGATGCCGCTGTCTTAAACGCCATTTCGGACGAATCGACCGGATGATACGAGCCGTCGACCAAGGTGGCTTTCACACCAACCAACGGGAACCCTGCCAACACACCCTGCTTGGCACTGTCGCGCAGGCCCTTCTCGACTGCAGGGAAATAGTTTTTGGGAACCGAACCACCAAACACGGTCTCCTCGAAGATGAGCTCTTCGCTGTCACACGGTTCAAACTCGATCCACACATCACCGAACTGACCGTGGCCGCCCGATTGCTTCTTATGTCGGCCCTGCACTTTCACCTTACCTCGAATAGTTTCACGGTACGGCACCTTGGGTGCTTTTAGCACGACGTCGACGCCGAATTTGGCTTTCAGTTTAGAAACAGTAACATCCAGATGCTGTTCACCCAATCCGGACAGCACCTGCTCGCGGGTTTCACCGTTGAGCTCCAAAGCGATGGTAGGATCCTCTTCCTTCAACCGGTTCAAGCCGGCAACGATCTTTTCCTCATCGCCCTTGTTTTTGGCATACACCGCCATCGATAAGGAAGGAGCTTCAAAATTGACACCCGGCAGGATCACGGGGCGCACCGGTGCGCACAGCGTATCGCCGGTATTGGTGACCGCAAGCTTGGCAACGGCGCCAATATCGCCTGCGACAACACAGGGTACCTCCTCCTGTCTCTTGCCGCGCACCATAAATAACTTGCCGAGCTTCTCGGTGGTGCCGGTGCGCATATTCAGCAGTGAGGAATCCGGTGTCATCTTACCACTGATAACCTTGAAATACAACAACTTGCCGACAAAGGGATCCACCACGGTTTTAAAGACGATCGCGGCGGTCTGTGCCTGCTCGTTAACGGTCAGATGAACCTCCTCTCCGTTCGGGTCGACGCCGGTCTCACCCGCGACGGTCTCTGCCCACGGTGCCAGCCACATCAAACCGTTAAGCAGCTGATCGATGCCCTCCAGCATCTGCGACGAACCGCAGTACACCGGGCAGATCTCGCCGCGGCGAACACCGGTAGCAAGGCCCATAATCAGTTCATCCGGAGTGAAATCGACGCCGGAGAAGTATTTTTCCATCAGTTCTTCACTGGTTTCCGCAACGGCTTCGTTGATCGCCGTACGCAAGCCATCCAGACGGTGACCCATATCCGGCAGCGAACATTCCGTAGCTTTGCCATCCTTGTATGTATAGGCCTTGTATTCCAGAATATTGACATAGCAGATAACTTTATGATTTTCCACGAACGGAACGACCAACGGACATACCGTGGGACCGAATTTTGCTTTCATATCTTCGAAAACTTTATAGAAATCTGCATGTTCACTATCCAGCTTGTTGACAAACAACAATTGGGCAATTCCTTTTTTACGCGCTGCCGCAAGCGCCTTTTGCGCACCGACTGTGATACCGCTCTTGCCGGATATCACGACGACAGCACTGCCCGCCGCGCGAACACCTTCGCTCATGCCGCCCGAAAAATCAAATGAACCGGGTGTATCCAACAAATTGATCTTCGTATCCTTCCATTCGACCGGCAACAAGGACATCGACACCGATGCCCCGCGCTTTATCTCCTCCGGATCAAAATCGCAGATCGTATTGCCGTCCGCCACCTTGCCCAAACGATCCGTTAAGCCGGCAGTATACGCGATCGCCTCTGCCAACGACGTCTTACCGGAGCCGGCATGGCCGACAAGTGCAACATTACGGATATGCTTCGCATTGTACTGTTTCAAAAGATGGACTCCCCTTTCCTATCATCGGCTTGAACAGGTGCAAAACCGACGTAACCTGACAAAATTGAGCAAT
>JAFYPN010000069.1 GCA_017547465.1 Clostridia bacterium
GTAGAACAGTCGACCACCGAGGACGACAGTGATATGATCGTGGTGGCACCCGTGACCGAGGAACCGATTCAGGCGCACGAGGATGAAGAACTCAAGCCCTTATCCCGTTTTGCCGATCTGAAGTTTGGAAACGATTATGACATCCGTGAGGATGATGAAGAGGAAGAAACCGACGAAGAGGACGACAAGCCATCCCGTGGGTTGTTCCGGAAGAAAAAATGAGTTCCTAAAAGGAGATTTACTACATGCAACAGCAGGATTATAATCAAACACTGAATTTGCCTCAGACCGAATTCCCTATGCGTGCCGGATTGCCGCAACGCGAGCCGGTCATGCTGGAGCAATGGGACAAGGACGATCTTTACGGAAAGATCATGCAGAAGAACGAGGGGAAACCGCGTTACATTCTGCATGATGGTCCTCCGTACGCCAACGGCGATATCCATATCGGTACCGCGCTGAACAAGATCATTAAGGATATGATCGTTCGCTATTACAACATGGCGGGCTATCAGGCACCGTTTGTACCGGGTTACGATACGCATGGTTTGCCGATCGAATTGAAAGCGCGTGCCAAGGCGGGTGTGGAGAAAGCATTGTCCATGTCACCGGTCGATCTGCGCGGCATCTGCCGTGATTTTGCGCTTGGCTATGTACACGATCAAACAGAACAGTTTAAGCGTTTGGGCGCGATTGGTGATTGGGAGAATCCGTATTTGACACTGAAGCCTGAGTTTGAGGCGCGTCAGATTGAAGTGTTCGGCGAGATGGCCACCAAGGGGTACATCTACAAGGGATTAAAGCCGGTGTACTGGTGTCCTGAATGCCAGACCGCTCTGGCGGAGGCGGAGATCGAGTACGGAGAGGATCCGTGCTATTCCGTGTATGTAAAATTTGCTGTCAAGGACGATCGTGGCGTACTGGCGGCCGCCGGCGTGGACGTGTCCAAGACCTATTTCGTCATTTGGACCACCACCACTTGGACATTGCCTGCGAACCTCGCAATCTGCCTTGGACCCACCTTTACCTATCAGGTAGTCAAGTGTGGCGAGGAGAATTACATTCTTGCAGAGGGCTTGGTCGAGGAGACCATGAAGGCCGCGAATATCAGCGAGTATGAGGTGCTTTCGTCCTTTACCGGTAGCGAGCTGGAGTTGATGACCGCTCAGCATCCGTTCTTAGATCGTGAGTCGCTGGTCATCGTGGGCGACCATGTCACGTTGGAAAGCGGTACGGGTTGTGTACATACCGCGCCCGGTCATGGTGTTGACGACTTTAATATTTGTAAGAATTACAAGCAGATCGGCATGTGTGTGCCGGTGGACAGCCAAGGTCGCATGACAGAAGAGGCAGGCCCGATCTGCGCCGGCATGACCACGGATGAGGCGAACAAGGCGATCGCGATCCATATGGATAAGACCGGAGCCCTGCTCGCCATGAAGAAGATCGTCCACCAGTATCCGCACTGCTGGCGCTGTAAGAAGCCGGTGTTGTTCCGTGCGACCGATCAATGGTTCTGCTCGGTGGAGAGCTTCAAGGGTGAGGCTGTGAAAGCCATTCAGGATGTGCGTTGGATGCCGTCGTGGGGTGAGGATCGTATCACCTCGATGGTGCGCGAGCGCAGTGATTGGTGCATTTCCCGTCAGCGTCTGTGGGGTGTGCCGATCCCGATCTTCTACTGCGAGGATTGCGGCAAGCCGATCATTGACGGTGATTTTATCAAGGCGGTTTCCGAGCTGTTCCGCAAAGAGGGCTCGGACGGCTGGTACACCCACGAGGCGGATGAGATCCTGCCTGCGGGTGCCGCTTGTCCGCATTGTGGCGGTAAGCGTTTCCGTAAGGAAAGCGATATTATGGATGTGTGGTTCGACTCCGGTTCATCCCACGCCGCCGTGTTGGAGGAACGCGAGGAACTTGGCTCACCTGCCGATCTGTATATGGAGGGTGCCGACCAGTATCGCGGATGGTTCCAGTCGTCCCTGCTGACTTCGGTCGCCTGCACCGGTAAAGCGCCGTACAAGGCGGTGCTGACCCACGGATGGGTCGTGGACGGTGAGGGCAAGGCGATGCATAAGTCGCTCGGCAATGCCATTTCGCCCAACGAGGTTATTAAGGACTACGGTGCGGAGATTCTGCGCCTGTGGGTGGCATCTCTTGACTACCGTGTCGATGTCCGCTTGTCCAAAGATATTTTAAAACAGCTGTCGGAGGCGTATCGTAAGGTCCGCAACACGGCACGGTATATTCTGGGTAATATTCACGACTTTGATCCGAAAAAGGACAGCGTGTCGGATGACAAGTTGCACGATATCGATCGCTGGGCTTTGTTGCGGCTCAACCAAGTGATCGCACAGGTGCGTGCCGCGTACGATGAGTTTGAGTTCCACGATGCGTTCCACGCGATCCATCATTTCTGTGTCGTGGATCTGTCCAACTTCTATTTAGACGTACTTAAGGATCGTTTGTACGTGGAAGCGGCGAATAGCGATGACCGTCGTGCTGCGCAGACGACCATGTATCGCATTTTGAATGCACTCACGCGGTTGCTCGCACCGATCTTGGCGTTTACTTCGGAGGAGATCTGGTCCTTTATGCCGCATGCCGAGGGTGATGATGCTCGTTCCGTTATGCTCAACGAGATGCCCACGGCGGAAACTGTTGCGGTGGATGCGAAGTTTGAAGAAACTTGGAATCGCATTCACGCCTTGCGTGATGACGTGCAGAAAGCGTTGGAAGCGGCACGAACTGCTAAAGTCATCGGCGGTTCGCTGGATGCCAAGGTCACCTTGTTCTGCGAGGGCGAGGCACTTACCTTTGTGAAAGACATCGAACCGTTGCTCAAAACCGTTCTGATTGTCTCGCAGGTCGAGATCTGCGGGGGTGGAACCGGCGAATTTACCGGTCAGTCTGTGGGACTTTCCGTGTCGGTCACGCACGCGGATGGTGAAAAATGCGCACGTTGCTGGGCGTACAGCGACACCGTCAAGACAGACGGTGAAGCCGCCGGTTTGTGTGCCCGTTGCGCGGCTATACTGAATACGTGATATCCGAATCCGCAATGGGCGGATAGTGGCTTTTGAAGGGGGAACGGTATGTTCCAATTTACGGTATTGGCGATTGCCGCGGCACTTGTCAGCATTGATCAGTTGACAAAATGGTTAGCGGTTCTCTGCCTAAAAAACGCCGGAATCACCGAGCTGATTCCAAAGGTTTTAGGATTTGCTTATGTGGAAAACGAGGGCGCGGCATTCGGCATCCTGCAGGGACAACGCTTTTTGTTTTTGATCATCACCGGTGTGGTGATGGCGGCGATCCTAGCACTTTTATTGTTTGGTAAATTCCGCAAATACCGGCTCTTTAATATCAGTGCGACATTAATCGTAGCAGGTGGGCTCGGCAATTTTATCGATCGTTTGATCCACGGCTACGTAGTGGATTTTATTAAAGTGCTCTTTTTTGAGTTTCCGGTATTTAATGTGGCGGATTGCTATGTTGTCATCGGTTCGGTGCTGTTGCTTGTGTTTTTCTTTTTCATTTATGATGACAAAAAGCCCCCTGTCACAAGCAAGACGGAGGAACCCCATGAAGACCATTCAACTGATCGTACCAACTGAACATCGCGGGGACAGGATCGACACGGTCCTGTCCCGCTCTCTTGCTATCACGCGCTCGTCGGCACAGCATTTGCTGGAGCAGGGGCGCGTGACCGTTGGTAATGGGCAGAAGCCGGGGAAAAGCACGCGGCTTCTGGGCGGCGAAGAATTGACTGTGGTGCTTCCCGATTTAGAGCCCTGTGAGGCGGTGGCACAGGATATCCCGCTGGATATCGTGTACGAGGATAACGATTTACTGGTGGTCAACAAGCCCAAAGGGATGGTCGTACATCCCGCGGCGGGGAATCCCGACGGTACGCTTGTCAATGCGCTGTTGCATCACTGTCCCGACAGCTTGTCGGGCATCAACGGCGTGATGCGTCCCGGCATCGTGCACCGTATTGACAAGGATACCAGCGGCTTGTTGATCGTTGCCAAGAACGACAAGACACACCAAGGCTTGGCGGAACAGATCAAAGAACACAGCTTCACCCGTATATACGAGGCGGTGATCGTCGGTCATCTGCGCGAGCCGGCGGGAACGGTGGACGCGCCCATCGGTCGACACCCGACCAATCGCAAAAAAATGACGGTCATTGACCGCAACTCCAAACCCTCAGTGACACATTACGAGGTGCTTGAGGAGTTTACCGCATATTCGCATGTGCGTCTGCGGTTGGAGACCGGCAGAACGCACCAGATCCGTGTACATATGGCATATCTCGGTCATCCGGTGGCGGGGGATACCGTGTACGGTGGTTCCAAGCAACCGGCGGGACTGCATGGTCAGTGCCTGCATGCCAAGGTGATCGGATTTGTACACCCCATTACCGGTGAGTATCTGCAGTTTGAAAGCGAGTTGCCGGACTACTTTGATGAATTTTTGAGAAAGATTCGCACATGATAACACCATTCCACGAATTGTCGGGAAAAGAATCAAAATTTTCCCTTGACAATTGGGGATGAGTTATATATAATAGCATAGCACGATTCATTAGCTCAGTCGGTAGAGCACCTGACTTTTAATCAGGGTGTCCGGGGTTCGAGTCCCCGATGGATCACCAAAAACAGGCAGTACGCAAAAGCGTGCTACCTGTTTTTCTTGTACATGGGACTTGAAGTGCGAACCTTGTTTGGAGTCAGGTGCTTACCGACTGAGCGTGGCGAAGTCGGTGGTGCCCGGTTGCGAGCGCCGCCGGCATCGGTTCGACTTGCGTTTTGGAGGCGTGTATGGTACACTTAAACCCAAGGAGATGGGCGCGATGGTAGACGAACCGAAAACGATACAAACGGAGCAACCCTCGCCGGAAAAGCGGTCGCTAAAGCGTGGGGATATCACAGCCGCGGCAGTGGTTCTCGTAATTGTGGGATTCGTTGCGGGTGTGCTTCTACTCGGTAGGGAGGAGAAACCGGGAATTCGTGTTCCTGACTGGATCGATCAGCAGATTATCGGGATCAACGGTACGGGACGACGCAGCACGGTACTTGGTACGGTGAACAACATTGCGGTGCATTATGTAGGAAATCCCGGCACAACCGCCATGCAAAACCGCAACTATTTTAATCAACCAACCACCACGGTCAGCTCACATTTTATCGTGGGCTTGGATGGTGAGATTGTACAATGTGTGCCACTTGATGAGGTCTCCTCTGCCACCAATCACCGCAACAGCGACACCATCTCGATCGAGGTGTGTCATCCCGATACAACGGGTAAGTTTAACGAGAAAACCTATCGATCGCTTATTCGGTTGTGCCGTTGGCTGTGCGACGAATATGGTTTAGAAGCGACTGATCTCATTCGTCATTACGATGTGACCGGCAAGCGGTGCCCGCTGTACTATGTGGAGCATCCCGACGCGTGGGATCAGTTGGTACAGGATGTGGCGAATTATGAGGAGTGATACTATGCGTAACATATTAGAAAAAGTCGATCATACTCTGTTAGCACCGGATGCGACCTGGGAACAGATCAAAATGATTTGTGATGACGGTATCCAATACGGGACGGCATCGGTGTGTATTCCGTCGTCGTTTGTGCGGCAGGCGAAAGCGTATGTCGGCAACCGTTTGCCCATCTGCACGGTGATCGGGTTTCCAAACGGGTACAGCACCACCGCAGCAAAGGTGTTTGAAACAGAGGACGCGGTTCAAAACGGTGCGGATGAGATCGACATGGTCATTAACATCGGCTGGCTGCGTGATCGCCGCTACCATGATGTACTGTCGGAGATAAAGGCGGTCAAGGCGGCGTGTCACGGTAAACTGCTCAAGGTGATTATCGAGACCTGCCTGCTTACCGAGGAGGAAAAGATCGCGATGTGTGATATTGTGTCACAGTCGGGTGCAGACTATATTAAGACCTCAACCGGCTTTTCCACATCGGGTGCAACGCGCGAGGATGTCGCGCTGTTCGCTGCGCACGTTGCGCCGCACGTAAAGATCAAGGCGGCGGGTGGCATCGCGAGTGTGCAGGATGCCAAAGATTTTATCGCGCTCGGCGCCGACCGTTTGGGAACCAGTCGTCTTATCAAGCTTGCAAAGGAACCAATGGAATGAAACGCGTGTTTTTGATCGTGTTGGACAGCTGCGGTGCGGGTGCTTTGCCGGATGCCGCGGCATTCGGGGATGCGGGCGCGCACACCTTGAAAAGCTGTTACGCTACCGAGAAACTTTATATTCCCAATCTGAAAAAGTTGGGGATCGGCAACGTGGCGGGGCTGGAATTTCTCGGTGGTGAGTCGCGACCGCAGGCGTCATACGGCCGTATGGCGGAGCGCTCCAACGGCAAGGATACCACTACCGGCCACTGGGAGCTTGCGGGACTCGTTTCGGATAAGCCGATGCCGACCTATCCGAATGGTTTTCCTACTGAGATTCTCGATGAGTTCCAAAAGCGGACCGGCAGGGGTGTGCTGTGCAACAAGCCGTACTCCGGTACCGAGGTCATCCGAGATTATGGAGATGAGCATGTAAACACCGGTGACCTGATCGTGTATACCTCGGCGGACAGCGTGTTTCAGATCGCTGCGCACGAGGAGGTCGTGTCGCTGGAAACGCTATACGAGTATTGCCGTATTGCGCGGGAGCTATTGTGCGGTGAACACGCGGTAGGACGGGTGATCGCGCGTCCGTTTGTGGGAAAAGACGGCGTGTACACGCGCACGGCAAATCGTCGCGATTTTTCATTACAACCGCCCCGCAATACGATGCTGAATGCCCTGAAAGCCGCCGACAAGGCGGTGGTTGCGGTGGGAAAAATTACGGATATTTTTGCAGGGTGCGGTATCACTGAAACGATCTTTACCCACGGAAACGACGAGGGAATGCAGGCAATCGAAACGGTGGCACAGCGTACCTTTCACGGCTTGTGTTTCACGAATTTGGTGGATTTTGATATGGTGTACGGTCACCGCAACAATGCGGCAGGCTACACGCAGGCGCTAAACACATTTGACCGCTGGCTGGGTGAATTTTTACCGCAGTTACAAAACGAAGATCTATTGATCATCACCGCCGATCACGGATGTGATCCGGGGGATATCAGCACCGATCATACGAGAGAATATGTACCGCTGCTGGTATACGGAAACGGCGTGATTCCGCGCGATCTTAATACGCGCACCACCTTTGCGGATGTCGCCGCAACAGTCTGCGCGTATCTGGATGTTAAATATGAAACGGTGGGAGCGAGTGTGTTGTGAAAGAAAGGTTAGCAAAAGCCGCAAGAGAGGCGATGTCGCAGGCGTATGCGCCGTATTCGGGGTACTGCGTTGGGGCAGCACTTTTGTGTGCGGATGGGTCGGTGTACACCGGCTGTAACATCGAAAACGCAGGGTACAGTGCTACCAACTGTGCGGAGCGCACTGCCTTTTTTAAGGCGATCAGCGATGGCAAGCGGGAGTTTACCGCCATTGCGATTTGCGGCGGCAAGGGCGGTCAACTCACCGATAGGATCGTGTCACCCTGTGGGGTGTGCCGACAGGTGATGCGTGAGTTTTGTGACGACGCGTTTTTCGTGCATCTGGTAACGGATACCGCGATTCAAACGATGACGCTCGCCGAGTTATTGCCACTCAGCTTTGGACCGGACAATCTTACAGTATAAGAAGGAGCAGTGCAACAGCACTGCTCCTTCTTATAACAGGTCGAAATTCTTTTTATGACTTTCCAGAACCCCCTCGCGGCGAAGCTTGCCGATTTCGGCAGACAGTCCGCTGCGATCAACCTCTAAATAATCCGCCAGCTCCTGACGGTCGAACGGTATTGAGAACCGATGACTGCCCGCTTTTTTTGCTTGGAACATCAGGTACGCCATCAGCTTGTCGCGGGTGGTGCGCTTTGATGTGATCTCGATTTTTTGGTGGAATAAAATGGTTTTGGTCGCGAGATCCTTCATCAGATTGAAGATGAGTTGTTGATGAAACCCGCAGTTGTTCCGGCAGGTGTGTAGAATGCGATCACAGTTGATGAGCATCACGTCACAAGGCTCATTGGCGATCACACTGACAGGAACGGCACCAACCTCGGCGCAGGCAAACGCCTCGGCGAACATCTCTGTCGGTCCGATGCCGGAAAGGATACTGCGGTTGCCGTAATAGTCGATCTGCACGATTTGCGCGGAGCCGGATAACATGATGCCAATGTATTTGGCGGCGTTGCCCTCCGCCATTATGGTGTATTTTTTATCAAACGATATCACCTTGGCAGCGAGGCAATCCAACACTGTCAGCAGACGATCCTCTTCGATACGATCAAAAAGGGGGCATTTCTTTAAAATTTCTAAGTATTTTTTCACAAAAACTCTCCATTTGTTGAAAATTCAACAGAAATTCTATGGTTAGTATACTATACTGTTCATAGAAAAGCAAGGGGGAATCACAATGCTGAGAAAAATCATCAAAATTGATGAAGAGAAATGCAACGGCTGTGGGACGTGCGCTGCAGCATGCCACGAGGGTGCGATCGAAATGATCAACGGCAAAGCGAAGCTCACACGTGAGGACTACTGTGACGGACTGGGCGATTGTCTGCCGACGTGCCCGACCGGTGCTATCACCTTTGAGGAACGGGAGGCGCCCGCGTACGATGAAGACGCAGTGCGTCAGGCGAAAATGCAGCAGTTTGGCGTCAAGTTGCCCTGCGGATGCCCCGGTACACAGTCCAAGGCAATCAAACGCGAGACGGTGGCGTCGGCCAAGGCGGTTGCGGTTCCCAGCCAGTTGTCGCAGTGGCCGTGCCAGATCAAGCTTGTACCGGTGAATGCTCCGTATTTTGAGGAAGCAAACTTGTTGATTGCCGCGGATTGCACAGCGTTTTCCTACGGGGATTTTCACAACGAGTTTATTCGCAATCATATTACTCTGATCGGCTGTCCGAAACTGGACGAGGGCGACTACGCCGACAAGCTGACGCAAATTATTACCCATAATACCATCAAGAGCGTCAAAATTGTCCGTATGGAGGTGCCGTGCTGCGGCGGTCTTGAAAACGCCGTAAAGCGGGCGCTCCAGGCGAGCGGGAAATTTATTCCGTGGCAGGTTGTTACGATCTCGACCGATGGAAAAATTTTAGAGTGATGTTGTAAACATGGGGAAAATATGGTAAACTAACAAACGAGGTGACGGTTATGTTTATTACAAATGATATTCAGTATATCGGGGTCAACGATCACAAGGTTGACCTATTTGAGGGCCAGTATACAGTCCCCAACGGCATGTCCTATAATTCCTATGCGATCATGGATGAGAAGATCGCGATTATGGATACGGTGGACGCGAATTTTACACACGAATGGTTAGATAATTTGCAAAACGTGTTGAACGGACGGCAACCGGATTATTTGATCGTACAACATATGGAGCCGGATCATTCTGCCAATATCGCAAACTTTGTCAAAGCATATCCCACGGCGCGCATCGTGTCGTCTGCAAAAGCGTTTGCAATGATGAAAAACTTTTTCGGTACGGACTTTACCGATCGCCAGATCGTGGTGGGCGAAGGGGATACCTTGGCACTCGGTAAGCACGAACTGACCTTTGTAACGGCACCGATGGTGCACTGGCCGGAGGTTATCGTCACCTATGACAGCACGGACAAGGTGCTGTTTTCGGCAGACGGTTTCGGCAAGTTCGGCGCACTGGATGTGGAGGAAGACTGGGCGTGCGAGGCCAGACGGTACTACATCGGCATCGTCGGAAAATACGGCGCACAGGTGCAGAGTCTGCTCAAAAAGGCGTCGGGATTGGATATTCAGATCATCTGCCCGCTTCACGGACCGGCGCTCAGCAAAAATCTGGAATATTATCTGGGGTTATATCACACCTGGTCGAGCTATCAGCCCGAAGAAGAGGGCATCGTGATCGCCTACACCTCGGTATACGGCAACACCAAAAAGGCCGTGCTGCAGTTGGCGGAAAAGCTCAGAGCGAATGGCTGCCCGAAGGTGGTCGTTAACGATCTTGCCCGCTGCGATATGGCGGAGGCGGTGGAGGATGCGTTCCGTTACAGCAAGCTGGTGCTTGCTACGACAACCTATAACGCCGAGATTTTCCCGTTTATGCGGGAGTTTATCAATCACCTCGTTGAGCGAAATTATAGCAACCGCATGGTCGCATTGATCGAAAACGGAAGCTGGGCGCCGCTCGCCGCCAAGGTGATGCTGGGCATGCTGGAAAAGAGCAAAAACATTACCTTTACCGATACGACAGTCAAGATCCTCTCGGCGCTTAACGAGGAAAGCGCCGCACAGTTGGATGCGTTGGTTGAAGAGCTGTGCCGCGAGTATCTGGCACAGCAGGATGAAACCGCCAACAAAAATGACTTGACAGCGTTGTTCAACATTGGATACGGTTTGTATGTGGTGACCTCGAATGACGGCAAAAAGGACAACGGTCTGATCGTCAACACCGTCACACAGGTGACCAACACGCCCAACCGCCTCGCGGTGACTATCAATAAGGAAAACTATTCGCACCATATCATCAAGCAGACAGGGAAAATGAACATCAACTGCTTGACGGTGGACGCGCCGTTCAAGGTGTTTGAGGCGTTCGGCTTTGTCAGCGGCCGTAACGTGGATAAGTTTGCCAACTGCGAACCGTTGCGTTCGGATAACGGACTGGTGTTCTTGCCGCGCTATATCAATTCGTTTATGTCGCTGAAGGTGGAGCAATATGTCGATCTCGATACGCACGGCATGTTCATCTGCTCGGTGACCGAGGCACGTGTACTGTCCGATCGCGAAACCATGACCTACGCGTATTATCACGCCAATGTTAAGCCAAAGCCGGAAACAGACGGCAAAAAAGGGTTTGTGTGCAAGATTTGCGGCTATGTGTACGAGGGCGAAACATTACCCGATGATTTCATCTGTCCCTTGTGCAAGCACGGCGCTGCGGATTTTGAACCGATACAATAATAAAAATAGGAGGCATTTGTTATGAAAAAGTATGTATGTGACGTATGTGGTTGGGAGTACGATGAGGCCGTTGGCGACCCGGACAATGGTATTGCGCCCGGCACGAAATTTGAGGAGCTTCCCGATGACTTTGTCTGCCCGCTGTGCGGTGTCGGCAAGGATAATTTCAGCGAAGTATAAAGCAAAACGCGCGGGAGTCCTTTCGGTGACTCTTCGCGCGTTTTTTTAGAGGTGGAGCAATATGGAACTTGTGTTATTAACCGCGCTGGGTGTCGGCGGTGCGACGGTGGTCGGATCGTTGATCGGTTTTGCGTTCAAGAAACTTTCCCATAAGTTTTCGGATATCGTACTGTCCTTTGCGGCGGGTGTGATGCTTGCCGCGGCGGTGCTGGGGCTGATTCTTCCTTCGTTGGAATATGGTGGCAACTATGGCTTGCTGATCGCGGTGGCGGGTGTGTTTACCGGTGCGTTCTGTCTGAATTTAATCGACAAGCTGGTTCCGCACCTACATAAGCTGATCGGTCCGGACATTGAAATGCACAACAATGCGAATTTAAGTAAGGTGCTGTTATTCGTGACCGCGATCGCCATTCACAACCTGCCGGAGGGTATCGCGGCGGGTGTCGGCTTCGGTTCCGGTGATACCTCACAGGCGCTCATTATTGCCGGCGGTATTGCCTTGCAGAATATCCCGGAAGGGATGGTTATCATCGGTCCAATGCTGTCTGCGGGCATTGCACCGCGCAAGGTGTTCGTATGCGCGATGATTACCGGCTTGGTCGAGGTGATCGGTGCACTGCTCGGATATTTTGCGGTGAGTATTGCGTCCGCGATCCTGCCGTTTGCGCTCGCGTTTGCCGGCGGCACAATGCTGTATGTAATCAGCGATGAGATGATCCCCGAAACCCACGCCCACGGCAGTGAGCGGGGCGCTACCTATGCCCTGCTCGTCGGCTTTTGCGTGATGCTGGCAACGGATGTGTTGCTGGGGTAAAAAGCAGCGCCCTTATAAACGAAAAAAGGCCACCCGATGGTGATCTTTTCTGCTTTTTGGCGGAAAGTTAGGGCGTTTGTACAGTGTGGCAGTTTAATCTCGTCTGCGAGTTTCGGTACAGCGCGACAGGGCGGTACAACGCTACGGTCTAAAAACAGTCCACCGGACTGTTTTCTTAACGGCTTTTCGAATCCCTAACTCTCTTTTACAAAAAAAGAAAAGGCATCGGTCATTTAGACCAATACCTTTTCTTTGGCGGAGAGTTAGGGATTCGAACCCTAGGTACTTTCGTACACAGCATTTCGAGTGCTGCACCTTCGACCACTCGGACAACTCTCCGTGCAACGTTCCCATTATAAAAGATTCCGCCGTGTTTGTCAACGGCGGAATCTTATTTTTTGAAGAAAATCAAAACTTTGTCAAATGACCGGCGGTGCGTAAGGTGGGGAAGCCCCACTGGCGCAGGACCTCGTATACGCCGACTGCCACGGTATTGGATAGGTTTAGTGAGCGCGCCGCGTCATCGTCCAGCATCGGCAGACGGACACAGGATTCCGGATGCTCGTGCAACAGCTCTTCCGGCAGACCGGCGGTTTCCTTGCCAAAGATCAGATAGGCACCGTCGGGGTATTCTACATCCGAATAAATGTGTGTGCCCTTTGTGGTGAAATAGAAGAAAGGGCCGCTGTTTTTTTCAAAAAACTCCGCTAGATTCTCGTAGTATGTGATGTCCAGCAGATGCCAGTAATCCAGTCCGGCGCGCTTGAGTTTTTTATCGTCAATCGCAAAACCCATCGGTTTTACGATGTGCAGACGGCTGCCGGTGGCGGCACAGGTGCGGCTGATGTTGCCGGTATTCTGCGGGATCTCGGGCTCGACCAGTACAATATTGAGCTGAGGCATAGAAAACTCCTCCGTTTTTCTGTTGCGGTTAGCCTCTATTTTACCGCATTTTGGTCGAACGTGTCAAGTAAGGCTCTTATTTGCTATTAAAAACAAGCCGATTTTTGTGCAAAATAACCAATCAGGTTGTCGAAAAACCGACAGTATATGGATTTTATTGGTTATGATGAATAATACTTGCAAAAAAACCGATCATCGTATATACTGATAGCAGGCAACTGCCACTATGAGAAAAAAGGAGTTTTTGTCATGGCTGCAGCAAAGAAAACGAACAAAGTGGTTTCTGCCGCTAAAGAAACCCTTCGCAATGATTTAACGGCGAAGCTGATGACCGCATTTTCGGTGACACCTGAGCAAGCTACCAATGAGCATTTTTACCATGCATTGGCGCTGGTGTTGCGCGATCGGATGCGAGCATCGCGCGTGCAATATATTTCCAAAGCTCACAAGGAGCAGGCAAAGCAAGTCTACTACCTGTGTATGGAGTTTTTAATGGGTCGCTCGCTTAAGAACACCTTGTTCAATCTGAATTTGACCGACGATACCGAGGCACTCCTCAGCGAGTATGGTGTTAAGCTGGAGTCACTGTACAAGTTGGAGCCTGACGCAGGCCTTGGTAACGGTGGTCTTGGTCGTCTGGCGGCGTGCTTTTTGGATGGCTTGGCAACCGCCTCAATTCCGGCGATTGGGTATTCGCTTCTCTATGAGTGCGGCATTTTCCGTCAGAAGCTGATCGACGGCTGGCAGACCGAGTTGCCGGATTTTTGGCTGCCGGGTGGGGAATGCTGGTTGCTGCCGCGTCCCGAGCTTGCCAAAGAAGTTAAATTTGACGGCTTTGTTCGCGAATGGTGGGATGGTGATTACCATCACGTTGAGCACGACAATGCTACTGTTGTGATGGCACAGCCGTATGATATGATGGTTGCCGGTAAGGACGGCAAGGCAATTTCGACATTGCGACTGTGGAAAGCGACAGCACCCGGCATGGATATGTCGTTGTTTAATCAGGGCGAGTATATGCGTGCTATGGAGCAGAAAGCAATGGCGGAGGTCATTACGCAGGTATTGTATCCCGCGGACAATCACCGTGAGGGCAAATCTCTGCGGTTATCACAGCAGTATTTTCTCGCGTCGGCCTCGGTGCAGGATATCGTCCAGCGGCATCTGGAACAATTCGGCACGCTGGATAACCTGCCGGATATGGCGGCGATCCATATCAACGACACGCACCCAACGCTCGCCATCCCCGAGCTCATGCGTATCATGTTGGATGAATGCGGTTACACCTGGGAACACGCTTGGGATATCGTGTGCCGCACGGTGGCGTACACCAATCACACCGTTATGAAAGAAGCGCTGGAATGCTGGCCGGAGGATTTGTTCCGTCAGCGTTTGCCGCGTATTCATCAGATCGTGTGTGAGATTAACAATCGATTCGGCGCCGCGATGATGGAGGCGACCGGCGGGGATGTTGAAAAAGTCAGTCGTATGGCGATCATCAGCTACGGCGTGGTAAAGATGGCGAACCTGTGTGTTGCGGCATCCCATGCGGTCAACGGCGTGGCGAAGATCCACAGTGAGATTCTGAAAGAAACCGTGTTTCATGACGCGTATACCGTGATGCCGGAGAAGTTTACCAACGTGACCAACGGCATTGCGCACCGCCGTTGGCTCTGTCAGGCAAATCCGAAACTGACGGCGTTTATCAAGGATAAGATCGGCGACGGTTTTGTGTTAGATGCCGCCGAGCTTGAGAAGTTGAAACCGCTTGCCGATGATGCGGCGGCGCGTGAGGAGTTTTTGAGAATCAAGCGCGACAACAAAGCACGGCTCGCGGACTATATCAAGCGGCACAACGGCGTGACGGTGGATCCGGATTCGTTGTTTGATGTGCAGGTCAAGCGTTTGCACGAATACAAGCGTCAGCATCTCAATGCGCTGCATATTCTGAACACCTATCTGGAACTTAAGGAAAATCCGTCGCTGGATATTCAGCCACGCACCTATATTTTCGGTGCCAAATCCGCACCGGGGTATTTCCTTGCAAAAGAGATCGTTCGGTTTATTTGCAAGCTTTCGGAGGAAATCGAAAAGGATTTCGTGGTGCGTGAAAAGCTCAAGGTCGTGTATCTCGAAGATTATCGCGTAACACTCGCCGAACTGTTGATGCCGGCGGCAGATATCAGCGAGCAGATCTCGCTCGCCGGAACTGAGGCGAGCGGCACGGGCAATATGAAGCTGATGATGAACGGCGCGATCACGCTTGGTACGATGGACGGTGCGAACGTGGAGATCTGTGAGCAGGTCGGCGTGGAGAACATGTTTGTCTTCGGTATGAACGAGGAGGAGGTCAAAGCGCTGCAGTGGCGCGGCTACCGCCCTCAGGATTACTACAATGCCGATCCGCGTATCCAGCGTGCCATTGCATGCATGTACAAGGGCTTTGGCGGGTATACCTACGGTGAGGTGGCACGGTCACTGACCGACCGCGATCCGTATATGGTGCTTGCGGATTTTGATGCGTATTGTGAGGCGCAACGGCGTTCGGGCGAGGTCTACCGCGACCGCGAAGCGTGGGGCCGTATGGCATTGCTCAACACCGCGTGCAGCGGCAAATTTTCATCCGACCGTTCCATTCGGGATTATTCCGGGGGGATTTGGGGCGGCAGACCGCTTACGTGGTAACAAAAAAGAACCGGAAATTTCCGGTTCTTTTTTATCGGCGAATCCATACGACGAAGTGCGGGTATCGCGCCTTGCAAAGGATAAAGGCCGCGAGATTGGCAAGTGTGCCGACGATGCTACCGTCGATCCCAAACGGTTGTGATAACAAGATGTTCCAGATAAAACACACGATAAAGCCTGTGAACGCACAGCACAGAAAAGTGAGGTTGTCAGACCGTATACCGAGCAGCGCGGCGGCGAGCGGGACCAAGATGACCGGACTCCAGAACGAGTACGCGAGTAATAAGATCGAAAAGACATCCGGCACACAGAAGGAGACGATGACCGCCGCAATGCCGGTGAAGAGGTTCACACCGCGCAAAAGGCGGAGTTGAGCGCGGTCGGATAGGTGAGGGAGGCGTGACAGGATGGTATCGCATACCAAGCTGACGGTCGCCCCGTTCAGAAAGCCGTCTGCGGCTGAGAGAATGATGGAGACCATAGCGGCCATCAAAATACCGCGCAAACCTACCGGTAAGATTGCCAGGATCAGATCCGGCATGGCGGAAGCGGCGGTGTCCGTGACGTTCAGTGCGCGAGCGGTGAGCCCCACACCTGCAGTCACCAGAAAGAAGGGAAGTGAAAACAGGCCGCTGAGCATCGTGCCGCGTGCGGTCGAACGGGGGCTTTTGCCGATGAGCAGTCGCTGCATATACGGGGGAGCGAGCGCCTCACCGCACATCATCGAAAAGAATAACGAGAGAAACGCGGGGAATGTCAGTGCGTTTACAGGGGAAAAAAGCTCTGGGGGAAGCTGCGTAGTAAGCGTCTCTACACCGCCTCCTTTGATGATGCTCAGGATAAGCAGTAACGGCATACCTACCGCCAGCAGTATGAATTGCAACATATCGGCGAAAATGACCGAGCCAAGTCCTCCAAACGTGGTGTAAACAAGCACTACGAAACAGCCTATCAAGGTGCCGGCTTTCGTGGATACACCCAGCAGAGAATGGAACACAAGGCCGATAGATTCCATCTGTGCACCGACCACGCCGGCACAGCAGAGGAAAGAAAAGATACCGGCGAGGTGTCGTGCGGATTCACCGTAGGCTTCGCCGATGACACCACCAACGGTTTTGGCATCCGGAAAATACCGCACCCCCGGTGCTAAATACCTGCCGATCAAGATCATACCGATTCCAAAGCCGAACAAGGTAAACGCTGTTCCGATACCGTTCTCAAATGCGGCCGCGGCGTTGCCAGAGGAATAGCCGCCGCCGATAAAGGAGGCCGACAAGGTCGCGAATATGACAAACGTACCGTACTGTTTGCCTGAGGCGGTGAAGTCAGCGGCGTTTTTGACGTCGCGGCCACCACGCAATCCAATACCGACCAATGAGATAAGATACAGTATCACAATTGCGATATCCAGCATAATAACACCCCCTACTATCCAATCTATGAGAAGGGTAGCTGAGGTAGAAGAAAAACCGTTTGCGGATTCTACGCAAACGGTTTTATCTTATATCTTACGGCAAAGGTGATCAACCTTGAGGATCGCCACCTGCGTTTTGGCATCCGTGATCTCATTTTTCAGAACCATGTCCAAAGCGCGATCAAGTGGGATGCGCTCACATTCCAAAAATTCGTCCTCATCGGGTTCACTGTCGCCAAAGGTCAAGCCTTTTGCCAAATACAAGTGGATGATCTCGTCGCAATAGCCGGGGGAGGGGTACAGTGTGCCGAGCGAGTGGTATTCGGCAGCGGTTGCGCCGGTTTCCTCGCGCAGTTCTCGTTTTCCCGCTTCAAGGGGATTTTCTCCACCGTGGTCAAGTTTGCCTGCGGGAAGCTCTAACAGTACCTCACCGTATGGATAACGGAACTGTCGCACAAATAGCAATTCATTTTGATCGGTCAGCGCGGCGACACATACACCACCGGGATGCTCGACCACTTCGCGCGTGGCATGGTTGCCGTTGGGCAAGAGCGCATCATCCACCCGTAGGTTGATGATATGGCCGTGGAAACGGATGTCTTGCGATACGGTTTTTTCATTCAGGTTCATATCGGTTGCTCCTTTTTCATAAATTGGGAAAGGGTGATGGGGATGGATCGATTGACACAGCCACAAACAGTAGATCACGGCACGGTAGGCCAGTTGCTTGGCAGTTTGTGTGTGCGGTATCGTTTTTTTGGTAGCGCGCCGATCGGAAACAGCGTACTGGGACGGCCGATCCGTTGCTTGACATTTGGTAGTGGGCCACAGTGTGTGCTAATGGCTGCGGCGTTTCACGGTCAGGAATGGCTGACCGCTCTTATTTGCCTGCGGTTGTGCGAGGAGATCGGCGAAGCACTTCTTACCGGTGAGCGGCTCGCGGGCTGGGATATACGGCGCGCGTTGCGGGATCGCCGCATCGTGTGGGTCCCGCTTGTTAACCCCGACGGGGTAGAAATCGCGGTGCACGGATCGGCAAGTGCCGGTGAATACGCAGATCTTGTGCGCGACGCCGGCGGGGACGTTTACGGATGTTGGCAGGCGAACGCGCGCGGCGTGGATATCAATCATAATTTTAACGCAGGTTGGCACGAATTGCAACAGGCAGAACGTGAAAATGGCATTATAGGACCCTGTGCGCGGCAATGGGGAGGCACTCGACCCATGAGTGAACCGGAAACGCAGGTGCTTGTCAATCTGTGCGATAGGATATCGTTTCGTCATGTGATGGCCCTACATAGCCAGGGCGAGGAAATCTATTGGCATTACGGTGAGCATACGCCGCCCGAGTCGCGACTGATGGCATCGGTGATGGCATCGGTTTCGGGGTATACGGTTGCGACACCGAGTGGACTTGCCTCGCACGGTGGATTTAAGGATTGGTTTATTGAAGCACACGGCAAGCCGGGGTTTACCGTTGAATTGGGAAAGGGCACGAACCCCCTGCCTATTACCGAATTTGAGGATGTTTACCAAAAAGCAAGGGAATTGTTGGTTATTTCCTTGTTAATATAATAACAATTCTTGTCTTTCTTTTAGAAAAATAGTATACTTAAAATAATTGTGATGAGTCAGGGGGAGAGCGTGTGGTCAGGATGAAACTTCGTCGCGGTGATTATGTGGTTCTCCTGCTTGCCGCAGTGGCGGCCGTGAGCTGTTGCCTACAGATATGGTGGCCGCGTGTCGCCGGTGAAACAGCGGTAGTCGTCGCTCCTACGGGAGAGCAGCGTTACTCGTTATCGCAGGAAACAGCTTTTACAGTAGACGGTAAGAACGGTATCGTACTGTCGATCGAGATCGACGACGGCCGTGTGCGGGTAGCTCACAGCGGTTGCCCCGATCAGGTGTGTGTGCACAGTGGTTGGTTGTCACAAAGCGGACAGACCGCCGCGTGTGTACCCGCCGGTGTGAGTGTACGCGTGATCGGCGGCTCACCGAAAGTAGACGGGGTGACATCATGAGTCGGAAGCACACGGAGCGACTGATGCTCGCCGCCGTGTTATCCACTTTAACGGTGGCCTTGTCGTTCTTGGAGGAATTGCTGCCGCCGCTACCGATCCCCGGTGCCAAGTTGGGACTCGCCAACATCACCGTCATGTACGCGCTGTGCGGAGTTTCGGTTCCCTGTGCAGCAGGGATGGTAATAGTAAAAGCAACATTTGCGCTGCTTCGCGGGCCAATCGCCTGCTTAATGAGCACTGTTGGCAGCCTACTGTCGCTGTTCCTGATGGCGCTGACCAAACGTTTTTTTTGGGACAAGCTCAGCTTTGTTGGGCTGGGCGTTGTGGGGGCGGTGGCACACAATATGGGGCAATGGGTGATTTCGTATCTGTTGCTTGGTTTTGCGATGACCTACTATGCTCCCTTGCTGCTCTTGCTCGCAATTCCCGCCGGTGTTATTACAGGGTCGGTTCTGAATGTACTATATCCCTATTTGCAAAACAATTCACTTTTTCGGAAAGGATGAGATAGGCGTGTTAATTTCCACGTTGATTCACAAAACCCGTGGCGGCGTGCATCCACCGCATCGTAAGCATACTGCCGAGTGCGAAACCGTGCAGATGCCTGCGCCGAAAACGGTGGTGATCCCCCTGTTGCAACATCTGGGAGCGCCGTGTATCCCCACGGTTAAGGTCGGGGACACCGTTGAGGTCGGACAAGTTGTCGCCGACAGCGAGGCGGCGATCTCCGCCCCCATCCATTGCGGTGTGTCCGGTACGGTTACCGGCACCAAAGAGATCCTGTTGCAGGGCGGTCGCACCACGATGGCACTTGTTATTGAATCGGATGGTGAGGGGCGAGTACACAGCAGTGTCAAGCCGCCCGTCGTCAACACCTTTGATGAGTTTATTGCGGCGGTGCGCGCTTGCGGTTTGGTAGGTCTCGGCGGCGCGGGATTTCCCATGCATGTGAAACTGAATCCGAAAAATTTGGATGAGATCGATACGATCATTATTAACGCGGCGGAATGCGAGCCGTATATCACCACCGACTATCGCGAATGTATGGAAAACTCGTGGGATATTGTGTCGGGTGTTAAGACCGTGATGGAGTTTTTGGACGTTAAGCAGGTCATCATCGCGGTGGAACGCAACAAACCAGCGGCGATTGCAGAGTTGTCGCGTATTGCGTCGAGTGTCAGCACCGCTGCGCACCGTGTTGTGGTAAAGCCCTTGCCAGCGCGGTATCCCCAGGGTGCGGAAAAGGTGCTCATTGCCGCTTGTACCGGTCGGCGTGTACCGACCGGCGGATTGCCGGCGGATGTTAACTGCATTGTGATGAACGTTACCTCGGTGGCGGTGCTGTCACGGTATCTGAAAACCGGAATGCCGCTCGTTGAAAAGCGATTGACAGTGGACGGATCGGCGGTCGAAAAGCCGATGAATGTGCGTGTGGTGATCGGTACACCGATCCGCGAGGTGTTGAACTTTGTCGGCCTGAAAAAACCGGTACGCAAGTTGTTGTTCGGTGGTCCGATGATGGGCCAGGCACTGATGGACGATGATCTGCCTGTCTTAAAGCAAAACAACGCGTTGCTCGCATTTGCCGAGGAGGATGCGCCGGATAGCGCGGCAACCACCTGTATTCGCTGTGGCAGATGCGTGGACGCGTGTCCCATGAATCTACTGCCGACGGCAATTACCAAAGCGTATAAAGCGGGAAACACGGATGAGCTCAAGCGTCTGTGTACCATGACCTGTATGGAGTGTGGCTGTTGTACGTTCTCTTGTCCGGCACATCGCCCCATCGTGCAAACGATCCGTATGGCGAAAGATGTGCTGCGTTCTTCGAAGTAAGGAGGGAGTCGAATGGAAAACACCTTAATGGTATCGTCGTCACCGCATCTGCATTGCGGCATGAATACGCGTGATATCATGCGCGATGTGGTGATCGCCTTGATTCCGGCCTTGATCGCCTCGGTTTGGCTGTTCGGCTTCCGCGCGCTTGCGATTGAGGTGGTATGTGTGGCCGCCGCTCTTGCGTCGGAATATCTCAGTCGCAAGGTGATGAAGCGTCCGCAGACGGTTGGGGATCTGTCCTGTGTAGTGACTGGGTTGTTGCTTTCGCTTAATCTGCCGGTCACCATTCCGCTATGGCAGGCGGCGTTTGGCAGTGTTGTCGCAATCGTGGTCGCGAAGCAGATGTTCGGCGGATTGGGTCAGAATTTTGTTAATCCCGCTCTTGTCGGTCGTATTGTATTGATGGGCAGTTTCCCGGATGCGATGAACAGCTGGGTGGCCCCGCTTGCGTGGACTGGTCAGATCGATGCGGTATCGGGTGCAACACCGCTCGCTATGCTGGCGACCGATGCGGCGGCGGAGATCGATCCGATCTCGTTGTTTTTTGGTTTACGCAGTGGATGCTTGGGCGAAACCTGTGTGGCGGCGTTACTCATTGGTGGTATCTATCTGATGATTCGTCATGTGATCAGCCCGCTCATTCCGTTCACCTATATTGGTACGGTATTCGCGTTAACGTGGATTCTCGGTGCAAATCCGCCGGTACATATCCTGTCGGGTGGCCTTATGATCGGTGCCGTTTTTATGGCGACCGATTACGCGACTTGCCCGATCAACAAGTGGGGCAAGGTCGTGTATGCCGTGGGTTGCGGCGCACTGACGGTGCTGATTCGTCTGTACGGCTCGTTGCCCGAGGGTGTATCCTTCGCCATTGTCATTATGAATATTCTCACTCCGCTCATCGAGCGCCTGACGCGCCCGCGGCCCTTTGGTGAAGGCGGAAAGGCGGTGCGCTCATGAAACATCTGAAAGAGATCCTCATTTCCGCGCTTGCGCTGATGCTGATTGCCGGCGTGGTTACCGCGGCGTTGGCGGGAACCAACGTTCTGACTAAGGACACGATCGCCAAGCTGACCGAAGCAACCGAAAACGCCGCTCGCAAAGAGGTCATTGAGGCTGACGTGTTTAGGCAATCCGAAGTTTTGTTCGACGGTGAAATGGTCAGGTATTATACGGCATATAAGAATGATATCACCGTAGGTTATGTGTTTACCACAACCGCCAACGGTAAAAGTGCCGGACTTACCGTTATGACCGGTATTTCGAAGGCGGGCACCATTACCGGTGTGAAAGTCACCAACGACAACGAAACCGCCGGTTATGTGGACAAGGTCGCTAAAGCAGGCTTTTTAGACGCGTTTACGGGTAAATCAGCGCAGGAAATGAAGCTCGATGCGGATGTGGATGCCGTTTCACAGGCAACCAAGACATCGAGCGGCATCTGCAAGGCGGTCAACAAAGCGATTGCCGGCTATCAAGCAATAAAGGAGGGCGGAGTCGGTGGCAAATAAATACTGGCAGGCGTTTTCAAAGGGCCTTATCAAAGAGAACCCCGTCCTTCGTTTGGTGCTCGGCACCTGCCCCACGCTGGCGGTTACCACCGCCGCAGTAAACGGTTTGGGGATGGGAGCGGCAGCTTCGTTCGTACTGGTCTGTTCCAACATTGTGATCTCGCTGTTGCGCAAGCTGATTCCCGGAAAGGTGCGCTTGCCTGCGTATATCGTCATTATTGCGGGTTTTACTACCATTGTGCAAATGCTCGTGAAGGCGTATCTGCCCGCGATCGATAAGTCACTGGGTATCTATTTGCCGCTCATCGTGGTCAATTGCATCATACTCGGCCGTGCGGAGGCGTTTGCCGGTAAAAACTCGGTGGGACTTTCCGCTTTGGACGGCCTCGGTATGGGTGCGGGCTTTACGGCGGCGTTGGTCATTATGGGCGGTATTCGCGAATTTCTTGGAAACGGCACGCTGTTTGGTTGGCCGGAGGGTGGCTTGATTCCGCCAATTACGATTTTTGTGTTGCCGGCGGGTGGATTCTTCGTGTTTGGTATGCTGATCTGGTTGACGAATCGCTTGTCCACGAAGTTAGAGCACAACGCGACCCGTAAGGAACTCAC
>JAFYPN010000070.1 GCA_017547465.1 Clostridia bacterium
GCCCAGTGCGGACAAACGGCGCTTGTGGGTAAGCTCTGCCAACGGGTTGTTTTGATCCATGAACTGAGACAGCGGGGAGGAGCCGAAGAACTCCTTGATCGCAGCCACGACGGGACGAATGTTGATGAGCGCTTGCGGGGTGACCGTATCCATATCCTGTGCTTGCAGGGTCATACGCTCACGGATCACGCGTTCCATACGGGAGAAGCCGATGCGGAATTGGTTCTGCAACAGCTCACCCACCGAACGGATACGGCGGTTGCCCAGGTGGTCAATATCGTCGGTGGTGCCGATGTCATGACCCAGGCAGTTGACATAGTTGATGGATGCGAGAATATCATCCACGATGATGTGGTTCGGGATCAGATCGGCGGCGC
This sequence comes from Clostridia bacterium, assembly GCA_017547465.1. Lineage (GTDB taxonomy): Bacteria > Bacillota > Clostridia > Oscillospirales > Acutalibacteraceae > RGIG3009. Next base: position 378 of record JAFYPN010000070.1, read on the forward strand.
GCGCGAGCAAAGCCTCGATCAGCGCTTCGTCACCCTCGGTGCTTTCCAGGATCTCCTGCAAAACGGTGAAGCGGACACGCTCGTTAACAACCTTTTTCACAGCTTCGTACACGCTCTCGCTGACGAACAGCGAAAGATCCACCATGCCGTTGGAAATGATCTTGACCTCATGATGCTCACCGTGTTCATCGCTGTCGACATACGCGACGCAGACACCGGCGTTTTCGATCTCCATCGCACGGTCGCGACGGATCACTTCGCCCGCTTCCGCCAGGATCTCACCTGTGACGGGGTTGACGATCGGGCGACTCAAGCGGCAGCCTGCCAGACGGTTGGCGATGCCGAGCTTTTTATTGTATTTATAGCGACCTACGCGGGACAGATCGTACCGACGGGGGTCAAAGAACAGGTTTTCTAAGTGCTGCTGAGAGTTTTCCAGCGTGAGCGGTTCACCCGGGCGCAGCTTGCGATAGACCTCTAACAGGGCTTCCTCGGTGTTTTTAGTGATGTCCTTCTCCATGGTAGCGAGAATGCGCTCGTCCTCGCCGAAGAAATCGAGCAGTTCGGCATCCGAACCGAGTCCCAGCGCACGCACGAACACCGTGATGGGCAACTTGCGATTCTTATCGATGCGAACAGAGAACACGTCGGAGGAGTCAGTCTCGTACTCCAGCCACGCGCCGCGGTTCGGAATGACGGTAGAGGTGAACAGCTTTTTGCCGGTGCTGTCATAGCTCATGCCATAGTACACACCGGGCGAGCGCACCAGCTGTGATACGATCACGCGTTCCGCGCCGTTGATCACGAAGGTACCGCTTTCGGTCATGAGCGGGAAATCCCCCATGAACACTTCGGATTCCTTGATCTCACCGGTTTCTTTATTGATGAGACGCGCGCGCACGTACAAAGGAGCCGCGTACGTGACATCACGCTCCTTACATTCCTCAACTGTGTATTTGGGCGTATCGCTCAGCCGGTAGTCCAAGAACTCCAGCGACAGATTACCGGTGTAATCCGTGATGGTTGTGGTGTCGTTGAAGACGTCTTTGAGACCTTCTTCCAAAAACCACTGATACGAGTTCTTTTGGATCTCGATGAGGTTCGGCATGTCCAACACTTCGTTGATCTTGGAAAAGCTCATACGGGTTGTCTTGCCCAGCTGGACCGGTTTGATATTAACCATCGGCTTCCATCACTCCTGTTTTATAGTTTGCCTTGTCACCCCAAAACGGGTGACGAACCGCCATATTCTGGTATCGTTCGGGAAGGTCAAAATCGATGAAAAAAACCTTGCATTTTTCGACCGATTGTGGTACACTATACACGGTATTCGCATACTTCCCTACGATAGTGCAGTATACTATAATACAGGAAAAAACTGCCGTTGTCAATGCGTTTTTGAGAATTGGCAGCTTTTTTTATATTTTTTTCAAGATTTTTCAAAAAAGAGAGAACATATTCGGTCAGGTGTCGGCAATCTGACCGAAAAATAGAGGCGGAAACACTTGGTTGGGTTGTTTGTTTGTGAAGAAAGGCGGCGTTTTCTATGAAGAAATACGGAGTACAGATCGGCAGTTTACTGTTGTGCGCGGCGTTGTTGTGTACCGGCTGCGGTGGTACCGGGAATACGGACGACTCCACAACCGGCACCACGACAACTACCGTCCCGACGACCACCACGACCTTGACGCCGACTACAACACAAAAAGCTCAGGCGGCAGGACAGCTTTTGGTCAACAGTCCGGACGGCAAGCCGGTGGATGCCGAGCTGCTGTCAAGGTTGAAGAGTATTTGCAGTCCGCACAAGCATGAGTTGTCGTTCTATTATAAGGATCTGGTGAGCGGCTACAGCATTGAATTCCGTGCGGATGAGATCTACCAGACGGCAAGTGTGATCAAAGCACCGTATGTGAAGTATCTGTTGGAAGTAGCAAACGTAGACCTTAACAAGAAATTGAAAATGACCAAAAAGCAGGGGGGCTCGAGCCATATCGACGCACAGCCCATTGGTACGGAGTTTACGGTGAAGGAGCTGATGGAGTATGCGATCCGTTACAGCGACAACACCGCGTACTATATGCTTAACGAGGAGTTCGGGTTTTCCGGATTTAACGCTTATGCTGATATGTTGGGAATTCGCTCCAACAACGCGAACAAGTTAACCTTGGTGTTCCCGAAGCCGCGTTTCGGCTATCTGTCGGCACGCGATGCCGGTTTGTATTTTGAAGATATTGCCAAGTATATCGAGCAGGGAAGCGAAAATGCCAAAATGCTCAAAAGCTGGTTGACCACCACAACGGTTGACGGGATGCTGGCGGATGCGCTCGGCGCGACCTACGAGGTCGCGCACAAATACGGAGAGCAGGGTAGTCAGGCGTACCATGATGCGGCGATCGTGTACGCGCCGCAGCCGTATGTGTTGACGATCCTGTCCACGTTGGAGCCGTATGCGGATGCGTCGGACAAGGTGTTTTCCAACGTGGCGGCGTTGATTGATGCGATTCAAACACAGTTGCACGCTTGAGGTAATTGACGATGCGTATTGTTATTAAAGTAGGAACCTCCACACTGGCGCACGCGACAGGGCATATCAATATCCGCCGCGTAGAGCAGCTGTGCAAGGTCATGAGTGATCTAAAAAATGCCGGGCATGAGATCGTATTGGTATCGTCCGGTGCTATCGGCATGGGTGTCGGTAAGCTCTCGCTTAAAGAGCGCCCGACCGACATGGCGACCAAGCAGGCCGCGGCGGCGGTCGGCCAGTGCGAGCTGATGTATACATATGATAAGCTGTTTGCGGAATACAACCATACCGTTGCGCAGATTTTGCTGACGGGTGACGACCTCAACGACGAGAAGCGGCGCACCAATTTTCATCAAACGTTGTTCCGTCTGTTGGAACTGGAGGCGCTTCCAATCGTCAACGAAAACGACACGGTGGCGACCGAGGAGATCGGTATCGGTGACAACGATACGCTCGGTGCGATTGTGGCGGTAAATGCGGGTGCGGACTTGCTCGTGTTGTTGTCGGATATTGACGGTCTGTACGATGCTGATCCGCATACCCATCCGCACGCGCAGCTCATTCCGTTGGTGGAACACTTAAGCGAGGATGTAATAGCCCTTGCCGGCGGTGCGGGATCCAAGCTCGGCACCGGTGGCATGGCGACCAAGCTGCATGCAGCACAGATAGTGACCGAGGCGGGTATCGATATGGTGATCACCAACGGTGAGCAACCGGAGCGGTTATACGACATCATCGCCGGCAAGGCAATCGGCACGCGCTTTTGCGGAAGGAAGCAGAAAGTATGACAACACAGGAGATTCTCAAGGCGGCAAAGCGCGCTTGTGTGAAAGCGGCGGTGCTGACCACGGAACAGAAGAATGCGGCGCTGTACGCGATGGCGGATGCGCTGATTGAACATACCCCATCCATTTTGGCGGCAAATGCTATGGATATTGAGCTTGCGAAAGGTTCACTGTCCGCCGTGATGGTGGATCGCCTGGCGCTGACCGCCGAGCGTATTGTGGGGATGGCAGACGGTATCCGTCAGGTGGCGGCACTGCCCGATCCCGTCGGTCGTGTGATCGAGCGCATCGACCGTGAAAACGGGCTGGTGATCGAAAAGGTCAGCGTGCCGATGGGCGTCACGGCGATGATTTATGAGAGCCGTCCAAACGTCACCTCAGACGCGGCGGTGCTGGCGTTTAAAAGCGGTAATGTGTGCGTGCTGCGCGGTGGTAAGGAGGCTTTCCGCTCGTCACAGGCGATTGTTGAGGCACTGCACGACGGTTTACGCCGTGTCGGGCTGGATGAAACCATGATCCAGCTGGTGCAGGATACCACCCGCGCGAGTGCTACCGAGCTGATGACGGCGGTGGGACTGGTGGATCTCCTCATTCCGCGCGGCGGTGCCGGATTGATCCGCGCCTGTGTGGAGAACGCGCTGGTGCCGTGTATTGAGACCGGTACCGGTATCTGCCACGTATACGTGGACAAGGATGCGGATACGGACAAGGCGTTGAATATTATTGAAAACGCCAAGACCAGCCGTCCGTCGGTGTGTAACGCCGCGGAGGTGTGTTTGGTACACCGCGATATTGCGCCCACGTTTTTACTGAAGTTAAAAGAGCGCATAGCTGACCGCGTGGAGTTGCGTGTGGACAGCCGTGCGGCGACGATCATTGACGGCACACCCGCGGGTGTGCGCGATTTTGATACCGAGTTCTTGGACTATATTCTTGCCGTCGGTGTGGTGGACGACGTGGACGCGGCGATTGCGCATATCGCCGAGCATTCCACCGGACACAGCGATGCGATCATCACGGAAAGCGCGGAAGCGGCGACAAAATTCACCGCGGCGGTGGACAGTGCGGCGGTATATGTGAATGCGTCGACGCGGTTTACCGATGGCGGCGAGTTCGGGCTCGGCTGTGAGATCGGCATTTCCACACAGAAGCTGCACGCACGCGGGCCGATGGGCTTGCGTGAGTTGACAACATATAAATACATTGTCCGCGGTAACGGACAGATCCGATAAGGATGTGAGGAACATGACAAAGTATACGGCAGGATTTATCGGTGCCGGCAACATGGGTGGCGCCTTGGCGGCTGCGGCTTGTAAAAGTGTGGATCCTGCACAGGTGATCGTTGCAGATCGCGATGCGGAAAAAGCACGCGCGTTTGTCGCACAATATGGATGTGCGGTTGGCGATAACGCGGCGGTCGTGAAAAACAGCCGGTTTGTGTTTTTGGGAGTCAAGCCGCAGATGTTGGGAACGGTTGCGAAAGAACTGAAGCCATTGTTTGGCGAGCAAGTCGTGCTCGTCAGTATGCTGGCGGGCGTGACCACCGAGCGTTTGGCGAGCGAGTTGGGCGAGTTGCCCATCATTCGTATCATGCCGAATACGCCGGCGGCGATCGGCGAGGGGATGATCCTGTATACCGCAAATGCTGCGGTATCGGAGGCGGATAAGGCGGCGTTTGTGCAGTTGCTGTCCGCCGCAGGACGGTTGGATGAGATGCCCGAGTCTCTCATTGACGCGGGAAGCGCGGTATCCGGTTGCGGACCGGCGTTTGTGTATCTGTTTATTGAGGCGCTCGCGGATGCCGGCGTGCAGTGCGGTTTACCGCGGGATAAAGCATTACAGTATGCCGCACAGACGGTATGTGGTGCCGGTCGCATGGCGGTGATCGACGGCAGACATCCCGCAGCACTCAAAGATGCGGTGTGCAGTCCCGGCGGCAGCACCATTGAGGGCGTGCACGCATTAGAGGATGGTGCGTTTCGCGGCATCGTGATGGATGCCGTACAAGCGGCGTTCCGCCGGACGAAGGAATTGGGGAAATGAAAAGAAGCCGATGGCAAGTGCCATCGGCTTCTTTTACGTGTTGATGAGATTAATCGCTTACGAAGGGCATGAGGGCGATCTGACGAGCGCGTTTGATTGCGATGGTCAGTTCTCTCTGGTGACGGGCGCAGGTGCCGGTCACGCGACGGGGCAAGATCTTCGCGCGCTCGGACACGTAACGGCGCAGGCGGGCGACATCCTTATAGTCGATGCTCTCCACACGGTCTACGCAGAATGCACACACCTTACGGCGGCCCTTGCGCATGCCTCCGCGGGGACGGTCAAACTTTTCCGTCTTTTCCACTTTATCAGCCATGGGTTGTTCCTCCTTTAATTCAGACTATCGGGCGGTCCTCAGAACGGCAGATCCTCGTCTGTGACGATCTCTTCGAAGTCACCGCTTGCGGCGGTTGAAAACGCCGGTGCTGCTTCGTTATAAGTGGGGACCTGAGAATCCGTGCGGGGTGCGGCGGCACCGCCGTTCTTGGATTCGGCAAAGAACGCGTTATCGACGACTACTTCAAACACGGTGCGATTGTTGCCGTTCTTATCGGTATAAGAGCGGCTTTGCAGAGAACCCTGCAGGGCAATGCGCTGGCCTTTCTGGAAGTAGCGGCAGATAAATTCCGCTGTGTTGCGCCACGCGACACAATTGATGAAGTCGGTCTGGCGCTCCGCACCTTTCGGCTGATAGGTGCGGTCAACAGCAACGGTGAAGCTGGTTACGGACACGCCGTTTGTGGTGGTCTTTTGTTCAGGGGTCGCGGTGAGGCGACCTAACAGGCATACAGCATTCATGTGTTAGCCTCCTTACTTGTCCTTACGGACGACCATGGAGCGCAGAACACCTTCGGTGATCTGAGCCTTGCGCTCCAGCTCTGCCGGGAACTCGGGGCCGCTGACGAAATTGTACAGCACGTAGTGACCCTCGGTCTCGTCTTCGATCGGGTACGCCAGACGGCGCTTACCCCATTCATCGATCTCGCCGATCTCCGAATTCTCCTCGATCAAGGTCTTGAATTTTTCGATCATGGCGGGGACGCCTTCTTCTCCTAACGTTAAGGAGAAAATGAAGACGGCTTCATAGGAACCTTTTACTGTGGGCATAGTTGCACCTCCTCTTGGTCTATGGCCCCCTCACGCCGGAAGGGGCAAGGATATGTGTTTTATGTACCCTAAGGCATAAAAACGCTGTATAATTATAGCAACCAAAAGTTTCGCCGTCAACCCTTTTTTAAAAAATTCTTTACTTTCGGAACATGGTAGCATATAATAGAAGCACTGACCTGCAGAAAGGATTTAGGATATGCTGCAATTTGAAGAACTGCGGCTCCGGCTTGAAGGAAATCTTCCGGAGATCGAAAAGTTGTCCGAGGCGATCGGCCTTGCGGCCATGAAAAAGGAACTTGCTGAGTTGGATATGCGGGCTGTAGAGCCCGGGTTTTGGGATAACATGGAGAAAGCGCAGGCGGTGACGCAACGCGCCGCCAAACTTAAGGATGCGATCGAGCGGTATGAGCGGTTGGTGACCGAGTACCACGATACGCTCACCCTCATTGAACTGGCGGACGAGGCAGAAGACCTGTCGCTGCTGGAGGAGTGCGTCGCCGGCGTGGAGCACGTGGAAACTGAAAGTGAGGCCCAGCGACTGGGCACGCTTTTGACCGGTGAATACGATGCAAGTAACGCCATTCTGACCTTTCACGCGGGTTCCGGCGGAACCGAGGCACAGGACTGGGCGGAAATGCTGTACCGTATGTATACACACTGGGCGGAAAAGCGCGGCTTTACCTATAAGATCTTGGATTATCAGGACGGCGACGAAGCCGGCCTTAAGAGCGCCAGTATTCAGGTGAACGGAGAAAACGCGTACGGATACCTTAAGGGTGAAGCGGGCGTGCATCGTTTGGTTCGCGTATCGCCCTTTGATGCTGCCGGCCGCCGACACACCTCCTTTTCGGCGTTAGAGGTCGTTCCCGAGCTGGATAACGATGTGGATATCGAGATCCGTCCCGAGGATATCAAAATGGACGTGTTTCGCTCCAGCGGCGCGGGCGGTCAGCATATTAATAAGACCTCCTCGGCGGTGCGTCTTACCCACATTCCGACCGGTATCGTCGTTGCGTGTCAGACGGAGCGTAGCCAGTTTCAAAACCGCGATACGGCGATGAATATGCTGAAAGCTAAGTTGATGAAGATTAAGGAACAGGAGCACCTGGATCGTATTGAGGACATTAAGGGCGTTCAAGCGCAGATTGCATGGGGAAACCAGATTCGCTCGTATGTGTTCATGCCGTATACGCTCGCAAAGGATCATCGTACCGGCTACGAAATGGGGAACATCAATGCCGTAATGGACGGCGAGTTGGATGGGTTTATTAACGCGTATTTGACGGCATCTGCCAACGGCACACTGGGGTACAAAGAATAGCGGATATAGTACAAAAAGACCACACAGTTGACATTTTCGTCGAACCTGTTATACTGATTATATTCGACAATAAGCGAAAAGAGGGATGGCATGGACTTCCAACCGATTGCGGATCATTTTGGTATTACCGGTGTGATTGCGCATGCAGAGGAGATCCATTCAGGCAATATCAATCGCACCTACTTAGTGGCTGTACAGGAAGCAAACACTCAAAAGGAGTATGTGTTTCAGCGTATCAATACGTTTGTGTTCAAAAAGCCGGAGGAGGTTATGGACAACATCCTCAAGGTGACCGAGCACATTAAGAAAAAGCTACTTGCGACACATGGTTGTTATGATCGACGTGTGTTATCGTTCTTGGTGGGTGTTGACGGAAAGCCGTATTATTATGCCGCCGGCAACCGCCATTTTTGGCGTGTGTATGAGTATATCGACCGTGCGGTGGCATACGATCAAGTCGTGAAGCCCGAGCTATTTTACGAGGCAGGACGGTCCTTTGGTGAGTTTCAGGGATGGCTGTCAGATTTCCCTGCGCAAACGCTCGCGGAGATCATTCCGAACTTTCACAATACACCCGCGCGTTTTGAAGCTTTCCGTCGATCCGTGGAAGCGGATACTGTCGGACGACGCATACAGGTGGAAGATGAGATCCGCTTTTTGTTGGATCGCGAAGCGGAGTGCGGTGTACTGACCGAGAAGCTGGCGTCTGGTGAGATCCCGTATCGCGTGACGCACAACGATACCAAGATCAATAACATTCTGTTTGACAATCACACCGATAAAGCGATGTGTGTGATCGATCTCGACACGGTTATGCCGGGCACGGCGCTGTACGATTTCGGTGATGCCGTACGGTACGGTGCATCAACGGCGTTGGAGGACGAGCGGGATCTGTCTAAGGTTTCGATCGATCTCCACTTGTATGAGCAGTTTACCAAAGGATTTTTGGAGTCCATGGGCGATTCCTTAACGGCGGCGGAGATCGCGCTTTTGCCGCACAGTGTCAAGATCATGGCGTTGGAATTGGCCTCGCGGTTTTTGACGGATTATCTTGACGGTGATGTGTATTTCAAAACCCGCAGTGATGATCATAACCTGGTGCGCGCGCGCACTCAGATCCGGTTGGTTCGTGATATTGAAGCCAAGTGGACAGAGCTGCGGGCGATCACGGCGCGTTACTGTTGATGTGTGGAATACATACAGGCACTGCTTCGACCGAGGCAGTGCTTCGTTTTGTGTTTGGGTGTTGTATTTCCGCATAAATTGTGGTAAAATAAAATAGATATAGTGGGAAAGGGGAATGTGCCATGGATAACCGACCGATTGGCATATTTGATTCCGGTCTTGGCGGACTCACGGTCGTGCGTGAGCTCATGCGACAGCTGCCGAATGAGCGGCTTGTTTATTTCGGGGATACCGGACGCGTTCCCTACGGATCGCGCAGTCCTGAAATTGTCAAGCGTTATGCCGCACAGGATTGCGGGTTTCTCTTAGAACAGGATGTCAAGTACATTATTGCTGCCTGCGGCACGGTCAGTTCGGTTGCCGCAGATGTGTTGCAGGCACTTCCGGTTCCGGCGATGGGCGTTGTGGAACCCACGGCAGAGGCCGCACTCGCCGTTTCTAAAACCGGCAGGATTGGTGTCATCGGCACCTCTGTTACGGTGCGTTCGAGCTCTTTTGAACGGGCAATCAAACGCACTCGACCAGATGCACAGGTGTTTTCACAGGCGTGCCCGGTGTTGGTTACCTTGGTGGAAAGCGGCTGGGTGGAAGAGGATAACACCGCGACCGAGGCGGTTGCGAGACAGTACTTGGAACCGTTTATGGAGCAACGGATCGACACGTTGATTTTGGGTTGTACCCATTTTCCGCTGTTGTCCATGATCATTTCCCGCATTTTGGGAGAGGATGTTACGCTGATCAACTCCGGCGCGACAACCGCTGCGAAATGTACCTCGTTGCTAACACAGCGCGATATGCTTGCTGCGTCTGATCGCACAGGCGGTTGTCGATTCTTTGTTAGCGACCAGCCGCACAATTTCGCCGGTGTTGCCGAAATGTTTTTAGGTCGCGCGGTGAGCGAGGACGTTCGGCAGATCAACATGGAGGGCGTGGGATAAATGGAGGTAAGCGTATCCCTGCGTTCTGTGCAAAGGATGGACCTCGAAGAGGAGGTCACCGAGCTTGCGGCGCTTGGCACGCTGGAGTTGCTCTCTGATCGGGTTAAGCTTTATTATACCGAAGCCGCACAAGACGGCGGTGCCGTTGTTACGATAACGGTGCGTGGCGCGCAGGTTGTGATCGAGCGCCGTGGTGAGATATCGTCTCAGTTATTATTGGAAGAGGGAAAGCGACACGTGTGCCGCTTTGAAACGCCGTATGGGCGAATGGTTCTGCATACGCAGGCAAAACGGCTGGCGTTCCGATTTGAGAAAAACGCCGGTACTCTGCAGGCGGCATACACGCTGGACATGAACGGTGGATATACCGAGCAGGAAATTGAAATTCGAATCAAGGAAGTGTCACCATGCTGACAATTATGGAACAAGCACAACAACAATTACGTGCGGCGGTGCAGAACGCGGTACGTTCGGCGATCGAGGCGGGGGAGTTGCCCGCAGCCGAGCTGCCGGATTTCGTGGTGGAGATCCCCGCTGACCGCATACATGGCGACTTTGCGGCAAATGCGGCGATGGTGTCCGCACGCGCTTTTCACAAGGCACCGCGTCAGATTGCCGAAAGCATTGTGGCGCATTTGGAACTCGGTGACACGTATTTGGAGCGTGCGGAGGTCGCCGGCCCCGGTTTTATGAACTTCTTTTTGTCGCCACGCTATTACGCAGATATCGTGGCACAGGTAATTGAACAGGGAGCCGCATATGGTCGCAGTGACTACGGTGCCGGTAAAAAGGTGATGGTGGAATTCGTGTCCGCAAACCCAACCGGTCCGATGCACATGGGTAACGCACGTGGCGGCGCGCTGGGGGATTGTCTGGCGGCGGTGTTGGAGGCTGCCGGCTACGAGGTGTGGCGCGAGTTTTATATTAACGACGCCGGGAATCAGATCGATAAATTCGGTTTGTCGCTGGAGGTACGATATCTGCAACTGTACCGCGGTGAGGAAGCCGTTCCGATGCCGGAGGATGCGTACCACGGAGACGATATCCGTGAACATGCCAAGGCTTTCGCGGCGATCCACCGGGATGCCTTTGTGAACGTGGGCGAAAAAGAGCGTCGGGCGGCGTTGGTAGCATATGCATTGCCGCTGAATATCGAAAGAATGAAGGCGGATATGGCAAAATACCGCATCGCGTATGACCGTTGGTTTACGGAATCTACCTTGCACGAGGATGGAGAGGTCAAAGAGGTTATCGACCTGCTGACCGAGCGCGGATTGACTTATGAGAAAGACGGCGCGTTGTGGTACAAGGCAGGTGAGTTTGGCGAAAAATATCAAGGGAAAAAGCACACGAACCGCGACGGTGTTGAGGAAGGCATCAAGGACGAGGTGCTGGTGCGTGCCAACGGCAATCCGACCTATTTTGCGGCGGATATTGCATATCACCGCAACAAGTTTATGCGTGGATTTGATACCTGTATCGACGTGTGGGGCGCGGATCACCACGGTCACGTAGCGCGTATGAAGGGTGCCATGGATGCGATCGGGCTTCAAGGGGACAACCTGCAGGTCGTGCTTATGCAGCTTGTTCGTCTGATGCGCAACGGTGAGGTCGTGCGCATGTCCAAGCGTTCCGGCAAGGCGATCCAGCTTGCGGATTTGCTGGATGAGGTACCGGTGGACGCGGCGCGGTTTTTCTTCAACCTGCGTGAAGCGTCCACACAGATGGATTTTGATTTAGGGTTGGCGATCGAGCAGTCGTCGTCCAATCCGGTCTATTACGTGCAATACGCGCACGCACGGTTGTGCTCCATCTTCCGCACGGTTGCGGAGGACGGCGTGACACTGCAAACATCACAACAGAATACGTTGTGCCTGCTGACCGAGCCGGAGGAGCGGGAGCTCATTCGGCATTTGGCGGGTTACGCGGCACAGGTGGTCAACTGTGCTAAAGAGCAAGACCCTGCCGGTATGACGCGGTATGGACAGGAGCTCGCGACCTTGTTCCACAAGTTCTACAACGCTTGCCGTGTGCGAGGCGTGGAAGCGGAGCTGCAACAGGCGCGGCTTTCACTGTGTGAGGCAACACGTATCGCGCTGCACAACGTGCTGACACTGCTCAAGATCGACGCACCCGAAAGTATGTAAAAGAAAAATCCCCCGTTTGACAATCAAACGGGGGATTTTTGGTGAGTTTTTACACAGGCTTTACGTCAAAGGAATTAGCAATGGCGGTGCGGCCTTCCTCAAGGGAGGCAAATTCACCGTTCGCGAGCATCTGCACCAGCAGGTTGCCGAGCGCGGTCGCTTCAATGGGGCCGGCGTACACGGCTTTGCCGGTGGTTTTGGCGGTCAGCTCGTTTAAATAGTTGTCCTGGCAACCGCCGCCGACGATGTGCAGACGGGAATACGTGCGGCCGGTGATCTGTTCCGTTTCGCGAATGACTTTACCATAGCATTCCGAAAGGCTCAGATAAATGACCTTGGCGACCTCGCCGACTGTTTGCGGGACGGTCTGGTGGGTTTCGGCACAAATTGTCTTAACCATTTCGATCATACTCTTGGGAGCCAAGAAACGCATATCGTCCACGTCCACGACCGAAGTGATCTCAGCGGCACGCGCCATATCGATGATCTCGCCGAAACCATACTGATTGTTTAGCTCGCGCTTGATCGACTGCAGCATCCACAGGCCCATAATGTTTTTGAGGTAACGGAACCGATAGTTGATACCGCCCTCGTTGGTGAAGTTAAGCTGACGGCTTGCTTCGGTGCAGTTGGGGGTCATCGATTCCACGCCGAGCAGCGACCAGGTGCCGGAGCTGATGTACAGGAAATCGTCATCATTTGCCGGAACAGCGGCGACAGCCGAGCCGGTATCGTGCGTGGCGGGCAGCACGACCTTGCAGTTGAAGCCCACCTTGGCGGCGATCTCATCGGTTAGATCGCCAACAATTTCGCCGGGTGTCTTGAGCTCGCGGAACAAACGGCGTGGGAAGCCCAGCTTATCCAGCAGCTCGCCGTCCCACTGCTTGGTCTCGGCGTTGACGAGGTTGGAGGTGGTCGCCATCGTGTATTCGTTGACGGCTTTGCCGGTCAGCAGGTAGTTGTAGTATTCAGGGGGCATCAGGAAGTATGCCGCACGGTCAAACGCCGACGGATCGGTCTGCTTGACGCTCATCAGTTGATAGATGGTGTTAAACAGCTGCTTTTGCGTGCCCGCGATGGCGTACAGATCCTGCTCGGAAATGCATTCCGAAACGAGTGCATCCATACCGTCGGTGCGGCTGTCACGGTACGCGACGGCGTCACCGATCAGCTTGCCCTGCTCATCCAGCAACACAAAGTCCACACCCCAGGTATCGATACCCATAGTCAGTGGGATCTTGCCCGCGGCAGCACATTTTTTCATACCCTCCAGAATACCGCCGAAAAGATGTTCGGTATCCCAGCAGAGATGGCCGTTTTTCTCCACCAGCTTATTTTCAAAGCGATGCATTTCCTCTAATACAATCTTACCGTTTTCGGTGTGTGCCAGGATATGACGGCCGCTTGATGCGCCGATATCCACAGCCAAATAATAGGTTGTCATCGTCGAAGACTCCTTTACCTAAAATATCTAATATTCAGTATACCAAATATTCTCATAAATGGCAAGATGAAGAAAATTTTTTCATAGGATGTTGATGTAGTGTTACAATAGATGTGAGACCAAAAGTAAAAAAGAATAGAAAAAGTGATTGAGTTCTGTTAAAATAAAGTCACCACAACTCAAGCCTAACAGAAAGGACTCAATCACTTCATGAAACGTTATACCACAAACAAACGTTATTGTCCACACGAAATAACAACAAAAATGAATTCAGTGCAACTATATCGACAGACAAAGGATGTATCATACGTA
>JAFYPN010000071.1 GCA_017547465.1 Clostridia bacterium
CGAACACTACTGCTAAGCCGATCAGTACCGTCATTCCGGCTTCAGAAAGAAGCGCACTGGTATTTACAGCGGCGGTCAAAACACAGTTCATACGATTACCCCATTTCTTTTAGGAACAAGACGAAATCAAGCCACAAACTTACCCATGATAAAAGTTACCCTTAGTATACCGTAAATACCCGTAAATTGCAATGATTTTGCCGTAAAAATCAAAGAAAAATACATCAATAAACTTGAACTTACCATGAAAGTGCGGTATACTGACGTAAAAGAGGTGGTCTCTGTGAAATATGTTGTTTTATTGTGTGATGGTATGGCTGACCGTCCGTTTGAAATGTTGCAGGGGAAAACACCAATGCAACTTGCGCACAAGCCGCATATGGATACTTTGGCGGCCGTGTCCGAGGTTGGTATGGTCAAGACCGTACCGGATGGCATGTCTCCCGGTAGCGATGTTGCCAATCTGTCGGTGCTTGGTTATTGTCCAAAGGAATGCTATACAGGCCGTTCTCCGTTAGAAGCCGCCAACATTGGCATTGAACTCAGCGATGATGATATCGCTTTTCGCTGTAATCTGGTAACCTTGTCAGATGCTGCAGAATATGAGAACAAGACGATGGACGACTACTGTGCCGGTGATATCCACACCGTAGAAGCGGACGAGATTATCCGTACCGTACAGGAAGCATTTGGCGGCGGTGAATTTGATTTCTATACCGGAACAGCGTATCGACATTGTCTGGTTTGGCACGGTGGAAAAACAAAGTTGGGCACGTTGACTCCCCCACACGATATTTCCGGCAGGGTGATAGGTGAGTATTTGCCGTCGGAAGCCGAGGCGGCACCGCTTTATGATATGATGCGCCGTAGTACCGAATTGCTGAAGGATCACCCTGTGAATGTGCGTCGTCGCGAAAAAGGGCTTAATCCGGCAAATGCAATTTGGTTATGGGGATACGGTAAACGCCCGAAACTCGAACGGTTTGAGGATCGCTTTGGTATTAAGGGGGCAATGGTATCCGCTGTCGATTTGCTTAAGGGCATTGCCCGCTTGTCAGATATGCAGGTGTATGAGGTGGATGGTGCAACCGGTTATCTGGATACCAACTTCAGTGGCAAGATGGAAGCCGCGCTTAAGGCGTTAAAAACCAACGATCTGGTATATGTCCATGTGGAAGCACCGGACGAGTGTGGACACCGCGGTGAGCCGCAGAACAAGGTCAAAGCCATTGAGGAAATCGACCGTCAGATCTTAGGGCCGCTTCTTGAAGGAGTGAAGGAGCTTGGTGACGTATCCATTATGATTCTGCCGGATCACCCCACGCCGCTTTGCATCCGCACGCATTCTTCTGAGTCGGTACCCTACTTACTGTATCGTAGCAATGCAAAACAAGAAAGCGGTGTATCCTGCTTTACGGAGGAAACAGCGGCTGCAACCGGTAATGTAGTTCATGAAGGCTCTGCTATGATGCGTAAGCTATTGAACGCGTAATTAGCAACTAAAAAAGAAGCGTCGGTACGAAAATTCGTACCGACGCTTTTCTATGCGTTCTTATTTGAACTTTTTGCGAGCCACATAGGTGGTGTGCAGGCAGTGGTGTGCTTTGTGACCGCCGATTCCGTCATCGAAGAACTCCTCGTAGAGCTTTTTGATAACCGGAGATTCATGGGACTTGCGTAGCGTCATCGCCTCGTCCTGATCGTACAGGGCTTTCGCACGCAGGGCCTTCAGGTCGGTGAAGTTACGGACAGAAGCTGGCTGGATGGGCTGACCGCCGCCGTTAACACAGCCGCCGGGGCAGCACATGATCTCAACGAAGTGCCAGGGAGCCGTGCCGCTCTTGATCTGATCCATAATGTAGTTTGCGTTAGCAATGCCGCTCGCGACAGCAACCTTCACTTCCATGCCGGCAATGTTGTAGGTAGCTTCTTTCAGGCCGTCGGTACCACGCACCTCGTGGAACTCGACATCCTTGTTGTCCTTTTCGGTCAACCAGTCGTTCGCAGTGCGCAGAGCTGCTTCCATAACACCACCGGTCGCACCGAAGATAACAGCAGCGCCGGTATCGTCACCCAGAGGTGCGTCGAACTCTTCGTCAGGGAGAAGATCGAACTTGATACCCGCACGGTCAATCATACGAGCAAGCTCGCGAGTGGTGATAACATGGTCGATGTCCGCTACACCGGCAGCGTTCTGATCGTCGCGGCCACACTCAAATTTCTTTGCTGTGCAGGGCATAACCGAAACATTGACGATATCCTTGGGATCAATGCCCATTTTCTGAGCATAATAGGTTTTGATAACCGCACCGCACATCTGTTGGGGTGATTTACAGGAGGATAAGTGATCCAGCTGATCCGGATAATAATACTCCGCAAACTTAACCCAACCCGGCGAGCAGGAGGTGATCATCGGGAGAACACCCTTGTTCTGTACGCGTTGCACAAATTCGTTTGCTTCCTCAACGATGGTCAAGTCAGCGGCGAAGTCGGTGTCAAACACCTTGGCAAAGCCCAGACGGCGCAGTGCTGCAACCATCTTGCCTTCGACGTTTGTGCCGATCGGCATACCGAACGCTTCACCGAGTGTTGCACGGATCGAAGGAGCGGTGGACACAACCACATGCTTGGTCGGATCCGCTAACGCTTCCCAAACCGGCGTCGTGCTGTCGGTATCGACCAAAGCACCGGTGGGGCAGACCGCTACGCACTGACCGCAGGATACGCAGGGGACATCGCCGAGCGGCTTATCAAAGGCACAAGCAATGTGGGTGTCGATACCGCGATCGTTCGCACCGATGACGGATACATACTGCTGGCGACAAACCGCTACGCAGCGACGGCACAGGATACATTTGTTGTTATCGCGAACCAAGTGAGCGGTGGACTTATCCAGCTCGTAGACCGGACGATCACCGTCATATTTACCGCTGTCCTCGACACCATAATCCTTACACATCTTCTGCAGTTCGCAGTTGGTGGAGCGCTCGCAGGACAAGCACTTCTTTTCGTGGGTGGAGAGGATCAGCTCCAACGTGGTCTTGCGAGCCTTCTGCACGCGAGCAGTGTTGGTCTGGATCTCCATGCCTTCCGCGACCGGATACACGCAAGCGGTAACCAGACCGCGAGCACCGGTAGCTTCCACAACGCAGATACGGCAAGCGCCGATCTCGTTAATGTCTTTTAGATAGCACAGGGTGGGGATTTCCACTCCGGCTTGACGGGCGGCCTCCAGAATGGTGGAACCCTTGGGAACGCTAACGGCAATGCCGTTTACTTTTACATTTACCATTTCCATGACAGGCACACTCCTTCCTTAATTTTTGCTGATAGCCTTAAACTTACAGTTGCCGAGGCAGACACCGCACTTGACACACTTCTCAGTGTCGATGGTGTAAGAGGGCAGCTTGTGACCGGGCGCAACGTAATCCGTCTTGGTGATCGCGCTGACCGGACAGTTGCGTGCGCACAGACCGCAACCGATACACTTGTCCTGATCAATGACGAAGGACAAGAGATCCTTACATACACCGGCGGGACATTTCTTGTCCACAACGTGGGCAACATACTCGTCACGGAAGAAGCGGAGCGTGGACAGAACCGGATTGGGAGCAGTCTGACCTAAGCCGCACAGCGAGTTTTCTTTGATGTAGTAGCACAGCGCCTCAAGATCGTCGATATCCTCGAGCGTGCCCTTGCCGCTGGTGATCTTATCCAACTTCTCGAGCAGACGCTTTGTACCCACACGGCAGGGGGTGCACTTACCGCAGGATTCGTCAACGGTGAATTCCAAGAAGAATTTCGCCATATCCACCATGCAGGTGTCCTCGTCCATAACGATCAGACCGCCGGAACCCATCATACAACCGATCGCGATCAGGTTGTCGTAGTCAACGGGCGTGTCGATCAGCGAAGCGGGGATACAACCGCCGGATGGACCGCCGGTCTGAGCCGCTTTAAAGGTTTTGCCGTTCGGGATACCACCGCCGATCTCCTCAACGATCTCACGCAAGGTGGTACCCATCGGGATCTCGACCAGACCCGTGTGTTTGATCTTACCGCCGAGCGCGAATACCTTGGTACCCTTGGACTTCTCGGTACCCATCGAAGCAAACCACTCAGCACCTTTTAAGATGATCTGCGGAATGTTTGCAAAGGTCTCCACGTTGTTTTCAACGGTGGGGCAGCCGTACAAGCCCTTGACAGCCGGATACGGCGGACGCGGACGGGGTTCGCCGCGGTTACCCTCGATAGAGGTCATCAAAGCGGTTTCCTCGCCGCATACGAACGCGCCGGCACCCAGACGGATCTCCATATCGAAGTCAAAGCCGGAACCGAAGATGTCCTTGCCCAACAGACCGGCTTCACGCGCATCGTCGATGGCGATTTGCAGACGACGAACAGCGATCGGGTACTCGGCACGGACATACACATAACCCATAGTTGCGCCGATGGCGTAACCGGCGATCGCCATAGCCTCGATTAGGCAGTGCGGGTCACCTTCCAGAACCGAACGGTCCATAAATGCGCCCGGGTCACCCTCGTCGGCATTACAAACAACATATTTCTGAGGTGCCTGGTTGGGAGCGGTCAGCGCCCATTTGCGACCGGTGGGGAAGCCACCGCCGCCACGGCCACGCAGACCGGAATCGGTCACGATCTGAATGACTTGATCCGGTGTGTACTCAGTCAAGCATTTGCCGAGTGCCTGGTAACCGTCATTAGCGATGTACTCATCCAGCGACTCGGGGTTGATAACACCGCAGTTGCGCAGTGCGACACGAACCTGTTTCTTGTAGAAGTCCGTTTCATTCAGCGCCTTGATGTCGCCGTCTTCTTCAACGGTCTCATCATACAGCAAGCGAGTTACGATACGACCCTTGAGAAGATGCTCGGATACGATCTCCGGGATATCCTCGACCTTCACACGGGAGTAGAAGCAACCTTCCGGATACACGATCATGATCGGACCGAGCGCGCACAGACCAAAGCAGCCGGTGCGGACGACCTTAATTTCTTCCGTTAAATCGTTTGCGGCAATCTCCTTTTCCAGGGTGTCAATGATTTCCTGGCTGTGAGAGGAGGTACAACCGGTACCGCCGCAAACCAATACATGAGAACGATACATTCTTTTCCCTCCTGCCTTACTTCATCAATTTGGCAACGGTGAATTCCGCAACCGGATTGCCGTTAACAATGTGATCGGTTACAACGCGAACCGCCTTTTCGGGGCTCATCATACCGTAGGTAACTTTCTCTTTGCCGGGCGCGATCACTTCCACGATCGGCTCAAACTGGCACATGCCGATGCAACCGGTCTGTACGACCGTCACATTCTGTAGGTTGCGTTTGGCGATCTCTTCCACGAACGCATTCAGCACCGGACGGGCACCGGCGGCAATACCGCAAGTCGCCATTCCGACGACGATACGAGTCCCCTCATGAGAACCCTCACGCATTGCGATCTTTTCACGGGCTTTATCCCGGATAGCTTGCAATTCAGCAATGGATTACATAACAAAACCTCCTATATACTACTCAAAATAGTTTTACGCTTGACGGTTCAGCGGAAGCAATCCCTCCGCCATGTTACCGTCGATCCACTCCATAACATCGGGTTCCGACAACGGAACACCGTCCAACACCTCGCGCAGTATGCGGGTGTCCAGTTCAAACGACTGTCCGTCAACCTCATGCCGGTATACAAAATCCAGATGCGGATTTAACCGAATTAAGGTGGACACCGTGCCTGCCATATCTCCGAGGGGCATGCGGTCAATGTGCTTAAGGCCAAAGGTCGCCGTGACGGTTGTCCCCTCGCCGACAGTGGAACGGATGATAAGCTCTCCGCCTGCCATTTCCGCCGCCATACGGAACAGGGGGACCCCCATACCGACCTTACGGGTCGTGCGAGTGGTATAAAACGGATCGCGTACCCGTTCTAACTGTTCGGGTGTCATGCCGCGGCCGTTATCCGCGATGACCAGCGTTAAACGGTCATTCACCGTATCTTCACTCACCACAAGCTCGACCAGCGTGGCACCGGCGACAATGGAGTTCTGAGCGATATCCAGAACATTCAGCGATAGCTCACGCATACGTTATTTGCCGTACTTTTCCAGAATACCGGGAACGTCATCCGCCGTTAAGTTACCGTACACGTCGCTGTTGACAGTGAGAACGGGAGCCAGACCGCAAGCACCGATGCAACGGCAGGCAGACAGTGAATATTTACCGTCAGCCGTACATTCGTCGGCGTCGATTCCGAGCAGTTCCTTGAGCTTATCGAACACGTCGCCCGCGCCCTTAACGTAGCAAGCGGTTCCGAGACATACGGAAATGTCATACTCACCTTTGGGAGACAACGCGAACTGTGCGTAGAACGTCGCCACACCGTACACCTTTTCCAGCGGTACGTTCATACCCTCGGCGATCATGTCCTGAACCTCCACCGGAAGGTACCCGTAGATGCCCTGTGCTTCCTGCATAACGCCCATCAGGCGGCTGGGATCGTGCTTGTTTGCATCGATGACCTTTTGCAGAGCAGCAGCTTGTTCCGGAGTACCCTTAAAAGGAAGTTTGCTGATTTTCTTTTGCATTTGCCTTTTCCTCCTTGACAGTATTCATACCTGTCACAAGTATACATGATAACTTTTAATTTTGCAATGGGAATATGCGTACTTTGTCACATTTTTGACAAACTTTTTTTAAAAGATAAGGAAACCCGCAAAAATGTTTGACAAAATTAGGGTAAATCACTATAATGCAACTGTTTTGGAGGTGGTAATGTGAACGATACGTATCGTTTGACGCGACGCTGTTGCTCATGGGGTGCAATCATACAAGCAATTGCTCTCAATATTGCGCCGTTGTTTTTTGTCGTTTTGCAGAATGCATACGCCATCTCTTTCGAAAAGCTCGGTCGTTTGGTTCTTATCACCTTTATGATACAGCTGATTGTTGATTTTGCCGCAATACATTTTGTAGACTGCTTGGGATACCGTACCTGTATGATTCTTTCCCATGTGTTCACCGCAGGCGGCTTTCTTCTGTTTGGCTTGTTACCGCGTATCTTACCGGATGCTTATGTCGGTATGATCTTGGCGGTGATCGTTTACTCGATCGGCGCAGGATTGTTGGAGGTGCTTATCAGCCCAACCGTTGAGGC
>JAFYPN010000072.1 GCA_017547465.1 Clostridia bacterium
CCCTTCTAGGGGTTATGCAAACCACCAGTTTACTGGTGGTTATGGTTGTCATTTCAAACACACGTCTTCACCGGGTTTCAGTACAATGACTTCGCGTTTTTTCATAAAATCGCCGTTGTTGTGCAAGAGCCACAGTGTCGTGTTGGTGGGGTTGTAAAGGTAGGTGCCGTCCGCCGACATGATCAGTTGATCAAACGCCGTCATGTAATCGCAAATCTCGATGTTCGTGGCACACCAGATCTCGTCGTTATTCCCCATTTTTTGGAACACGTCTTCCAACTTGTCCCAGAGATTGTCACGATCGGTAAAGTGCGAATGTCCCCAGATATAGAACAAATTCGTTTGGGTAAAGATGGGGTTCATTTTAGCAAAACGATCCGCAAACTCAAGCAATTTAGGATCCCTATCCTCACACGTCGGATGGAAGAAATACCAATCACGTGGCATCGCAAACGTAGGATCGTTGGTAATCGTCCTCGCGTATTGGATACCGCAATTTTTGAGGATCTGCTTGGTTTCCTCGTTATAAGAGCCGTGCCCATACGCAAATCCGCGCACCGTACCGCCAAACACCTTTTCGAGCGCCTCGCGGTTTTTGAGAACGTCATACGTCGCTTGCGCCGGCGCAATTCTGCCGAGATAGGCGTGCGTGTGACCGTGTGCCGCCACCTCGTGACCTCGATAACGCTCCACGGGATTGTCGATCCGGTCAAACATCACGTCACCGCTGACCAGGTTAAATGTCCCTTTGATGCCGTACTTGTTCATGAGCGCAATGAGCTTTTCATCCTGCGGCCAACCGTCATCATAACTGGCGGTAAACGCTTTGCGTTTGCCGCCGGGGAAAATCGGATAAACTGACATGCTTTTCCACTCCTTTTCGTGAAACCGTCAACCCTATTGTAACAAAGCCGTTTTGGCTTGTCAATGCTTCAAAAGCGGTTTCACCGCACGGTCGAGCGCTTTAAACAAAAACGGCAGCCCCACCAACTGAACGGGGGTCACGATTGCCGCCTGAATTAACCGCCCCGGCAAGAACACCAAAAAAACCTTGTCGTACAGGATGCTCAACCATAAGGTGTTCAGACACAGCGTACACACAACCTGCGTGCTCGCCACCGCCAACACGATCCACCAAACGCTTTTCTTGTGATGAAAGCACAGCCCATAGATCAATCCGATTAACGCTGCCGTCAGCGTAAACCCCAGAAAGATCGGCCCGTTTGGGAAAACGGCGGCACCGATCAGATCGCTGAGTCCATGCACGATCATAGCAGCAAACGGACCATACAAATACGCCACGATGGCCACGGCAAACAACGCAAGTCCCAATCGCTCGGTGGTGGTATTCAGCGAAGCCAGCCGCGCCAACACTACGTCCACGGCAATCATCATGCCGCAAACGACCAACCGTAACAGTTTGTTTTTTGACATAAAAAGTCCCTCCTTATTCTCCTGTTGTTGAATAAGGAGGGATGTCTCGTCCTTATGTTCAACAGCGGGATGCGACCGACAAACCGCAAGAAACCTCTTTTCGTCCGCGCGGCAACTCCCCGTCCGTGCGACACTTAACGCTTATCGGTCTACTCTGTATAGTGGATATCGATTAATTGAGTACGAAAAATTGTTCGTACCAAAGAATAAAGGTGTAAACGGTCCAGATCTTTTTCATGTTGTGCGATTTGCCCTGCTTATGATCCTCCAGCAACTGCAAAATCGCCTCGGTGTTAAAGAACTTTTCCGCGATCTCACTTGAGAAGGCTGTTTTGACCCGCTCGTAATAGACGTCCTGTCTGAGCCAGTCGCCCAGCGGCACCGGGAACCCTAATTTTTTCTTGTGCGCCGTACGCTCCGGCAACTGGCGCAGTGCCGCCGAACGCAGAGCCACCTTCGTGGTGTTGCCGTCGATACGATACCTCGTGGGCAACGTCACCGCCAGCTCCAACATCTGTTTGTCTAAAAACGGCACCCGCAGCTCCAGCGAATTGGCCATGCTCATACGATCCGCTTTTTGCAAAATGTCATACAGCATCCACGTCTGCATATCCACGTACTGCAATTGCGTCGGCTCATCAAGATGGGAAACCTTGTCAAAATGCGGTTTCGACCACTGTACCGGATCACACGGAGTACCGGGATTCTTTAAAAATTTCGCCCGCTCATCGCGCGTGAACACATAGTTGGCGCGCATAAACCGCTCATAGGGCAGCATCGCACCGCGGATGGCAAACCGCTTACCTTTCACACGTTCCGGTAGTCGTCGGGCGATCGCCGCCACACCCTTGCGCAACACGCGTGGGAGACGGCTGTACTTGTGAAAATGGCCACCCTCCAAATACATCGGATACCCGCCAAACAACTCGTCAGCACCCTCACCCGATAACACGACTTTTACGTATTTCGCTGCATTTTCCGCCAGAAAATACAGCGGTACCTCGGAAGGGTTCGGCAACGGCTCGTCCATAAAATACTGGATCTTGCCCGCCATATCAAAATATTGCTCGGCCGACACCTTGTTGGCAATATTCTCCACGTTGATCTCTTTGGAAAACGCTTGGGCATACGGCAACTCGCTGTATGACTCCTCCTCGTATCCTACCGAAAACGTCTTGACAGCCGCGGCTACCTTGGACACCTCGCGCACGACGTAACTGGAGTCCACACCGCTGGATAAGAAGCAGCCAACCTCCACGTCGCTGATCTGGTGCACCGCGACCGATTCCACAAACGCATCGGTAATACGCTGCTCCCATTCCTCGGCAGATACGGTATTGTCCGCCTTAAAACGATCCGCCACGTCGTAATATTTGTGAATCGACAGTTCTCCGTCCTGCCACTCGAAATATTCGCCGTTGAGCAGCTTATACACGTTTTTAAAAAACGTCTCGCGCATCGGCAAATACTCGTAGCACAGCCAATCCGGCAGTTTACTCTCATCCAACTCTTTTACGAAATCCGGATGTGATAAAAACGATTTGATCTCGGAACCGAAAAAGAAATCCGTACCGCGCTGATAATAGTAAAAGGGCTTAATACCGAAAATATCTCTCGCGCCGAACAGCTTCTTTTTTACACTGTCCCACACCACGAACGCAAACATACCGCGCAAGCGATCCAGCAACGCGGCATCCCATTCTTCGTACCCGTGCAACAGCACCTCGGAATCCGTGTGCGTCTTGAATACGTGCCCCGCGGCAATCAGTTGCTCACGCAGCTCACGATAGTTGTAGATCTCACCGTTGAACACCAACACCTTGGTGCCGTCCTCGTTCTTGATCGGCTGACTGCCGCCCTCCAAGTCGATGATCGACAGCCGCCGAAAACCGAGTGCCATGTTGTCGTCGATGTAATAATCCGCCTGATCGGGACCGCGATGAACGATACGATCCGCCATCGCCTGAATGACCGCGCGGCGGTCGCCACCGTAACCGTTGACAAAATATCCGGCGAAACCGCACATACAAAATTAGCCCCTTTCCGTTAATCTCGTAATCCCTTGTTACCGAAATAGCGGGTGTATTTTTTGAAATAACTCGCCTGGTTTTTTTGGAAATAGATCCATCTCTTCAAATTGCGGTCCTTTTTGTAATACAGCGATTGGCACAACTTTCCGCGACGGATCAACTCTTTGGCTTTCTGTTTAAGCTCGGGATCGCTGACATATTCAAAGATCAGCGCCTTCGGGATGATGGTCCACAGCGTTTCGCCGCTTGCAACGGTACAGCCCGCCGGCTTGTCCAGCAGCACATCCTCCACCAGATACCGTGCCAGATTGTACCCCGCCGCCGTCACGAAAAAGCTGCTGCGTCCCTGTCGGGGATTCATTTCAAACAGCTTGTACTGTCCATCGCGGCTGTCCAGCTTAAAATCAAAATTGGCAAAGCCCTTATAGCCAATCGTCTCCAAAAACGTTTTCATCTGCCGTGCAAGCTGCCGATCCTCGGTCGGAATGATGGCAGCATAGCTGCCGATTCCCTCCGGTGAATGCTCCTCCAGCAGGGCTTGCCCCAGTGCGATAAGCCGCACCTTGCCATCCTTGCCGCAATAGCAGTTCATCACCCGCATATGACTGTCATCACCCGGAATATATTCTTGGATAATGAGATGATCCTGATAGGTGGAACCGTAGATCGCCGTCAAAATGGCATCAAACTCGTCGCGATTTTCTGCGACGAACACCTTTTTCTTATGTGGGAAATGACAGTTCCAATATGCCACACTGTTGGACGGCTTAATCACCACCGGAAACGCAAAGGGGAGCTCCACATTTCGGTAGTTATTGACCGTCACCGTAGTGGTCTTCGGGAACGCAAAACCGTGCTGTTCACACAAGGCGTAGAAGGTTTCCTTCATGCTCAGTTGCATGAGCAACGGCTCATCGATACAGGTAAATCGATAATATTCGCGCAGAGCGTCCTGATTGCGCGAAAGCAGCTTGATATAATTGTCACCACATGGCACGAGCAACAGCGCGACATCCTTCGGATACCGCGCGGAGAAATCGATCAGTGTCTTACAAAACACCTCATCCTCCTCGATACGCGACTCGACGACCTCCACCGTCACGATGCGGCTGTTGGAGGTCGCACCGAGGCGGCCTTTGCCGATCGCGACGGAGCAAACCCCGTACGCCTCGTGAAACGAGCGCGCCATACCGTATACGTTGACGTCACTGCCGAGCAACACCGGGACAAAGCTATGCTGTGCCATTCAAAACACCCTCTTTACTGTGTGCAAATTAGGAACCCGTCGAGTAGTTAGGCGCTTCTTTGGTGATGGAAATATCGTGCGGATGGCTCTCACGCAGCCCCGCACCGGTAATGCGAATAAACTGACCTTTTTCCTGCAGTTCAAAAATATCGTGACAGCCGCAATAGCCCATACCGGCACGGAGTCCGCCCATCAACTGATACAC
This sequence comes from Clostridia bacterium, assembly GCA_017547465.1. Taxonomy (GTDB): domain Bacteria; phylum Bacillota; class Clostridia; order Oscillospirales; family Acutalibacteraceae; genus RGIG3009. Next base: position 4,916 of record JAFYPN010000072.1, read on the forward strand.
CGTATCCGACAGCGGTCCCTTGTACGGCACGCGACCCTCGACACCTTCGGGAACCAGTTTTTTGTTGTTTTCCTGGAAATACCGGTCACTGCTTCCCTTCGCCATCGCGCCCAGACTACCCATGCCACGATACACCTTAAACTGACGGCCCTGGTACAGCTCGGTCTCACCGGGCGACTCCTCGCAACCGGCCACCAACGAGCCGACCATCATAACGTTCGCACCCGCGGCAATCGCCTTAACAAGATCACCGGAATATTTCAGGCCACCGTCCGCGATGACCGGAACGCCGTATTTTGCCGCGGCACACGCCACATCGTACACCGCCGTGATCTGCGGCACACCGATGCCCGCCACCACACGGGTGGTGCAGATGGAACCGGGGCCGATACCTACCTTAACCGCGTCCGCACCGGCATCGATCATGGCTTCCGCCGCCGCTGCCGTGGCAATGTTACCCGCGATGAGAGATACCTGCGGAAACGCCGCCTTGACCTTTTTAATGCAGTTTAAAATGTTGTGGCTGTGACCGTGTGCGGAGTCCAGCACCAGCACGTCGACCTGCGCCTTGACCAGCTCTGCCGCACGCTCCAATACGTTGGCAGTGGTTCCGATCGCTGCCGCACACAGCAGACGACCTGCCGCGTCGCGGGCGGAATTCGGATATTTGACAGCCTTTTCAATATCCTTAATGGTGACAAGACCTTTGAGCATGCCCTTGTCGTCCACGATGGGCAGCTTTTCAATACGATGCTGACGCAGGATCTCCTGCGCCTGCTCCATCGTCGTACCGACCGGAGCCGTCACCAGATTGTCCTTGGTCATGACCTCCTCAATGCGCTGATTGAAATCGGTCAAAAACCGCATATCGCGGTTTGTCAGAATGCCCACGAGCTTGCCGTCGCGGCAGATCGGCACACCGGAAATGCGGTATTTGCCCATCAACTCATTGGCATCCGCCACCAGATGATCGGGAGAAAGAAAGAAGGGGTTGACGATAACACCGTTTTCAGAACGCTTGACGCGATCCACTTGATCGGCCTGTGACTCGATATCCATGTTCTTATGAATCACACCGATACCGCCCTCACGCGCGATCGCGATCGCCATGCGCGCCTCGGTGACCGTATCCATTGCCGCGGTCATCAACGGGGTGTTGAGCGTGATCGTTTTGGTCAGCTTGGTTGTCAGCTTGACGTCTGCGGGCAGCACGTCCGACTCTGCAGGGATGAGCAGCACATCGTCAAAGGTCAGACCTTCCTTTAAAAACTTTTCGCCGGCATTCAGATTTACCATAATTCTCTCTCCTTTGTTGTTTATCCGTTACTCGTCGTCACTGAGCTTAAGCACCGCCATAAACGCTTCCTGCGGCACCTCGACACTGCCCAACTGACGCATACGCTTCTTGCCTTCCTTTTGCTTCTCCAACAG
>JAFYPN010000006.1 GCA_017547465.1 Clostridia bacterium
AATATCGGTCGTGAGATACGATCAGCAGTGTACCATCGTAGCCTTCAAGGGCGGCCTCCAACGCTTCGCGAGAGGCAATATCCAGATGATTGGTCGGCTCATCCAACAAAAGCAAGTTATCGTGTGCCAACATCAACCGAAGCAATAACAAACGAGCACGCTCGCCGCCACTGAGTGACGATACGGGTTTAAATACCTCGTCACCGTAAAACAAAAACGCTGCGAGCGCGTTGCGGATCTCTGTTTGAGTAAGGTTTGGATAATCGTCCCATAGTTGATCGATGGCAGTTTTGTCGTATGATAGCTGGGATTGTATTTGGTCGTAATAGCCGATGCACACCTTGGACCCTAAGCGGATATAGCCGGATCGTGGCTGTAATTCCTGTGTGATGAGCTTTAAGAGTGTAGTCTTACCGCAACCGTTTGGGCCAATGAGGAAAACACGTTCTCCGCGGCGCAATTGAAACGCAACATCCGAAAACAAGGGTACGGAAAAGCCCATCGAAAGTTCGTCCGCCTCCAACACCTCGTTTCCGCTGACGGTGTCGGCACTAAAACCGAATCGGATGGCATGTTCTGTTTGTTCAATCTGCACCTGATGCTCTTTAAGCCGTTCCAGTCGTTTTTCTCGGCTTTCGGCAGCACGAATGGATTTTTCCCGATTCCATCGTTTGAGCAGGGCGATGTTATCTTCCAGTTTTTTGATCTGTCGTTCCACCGTTTTGTGGTGATGCTGCGCGATCTCGTTGTCCCGTATCCGTTTCTCTTTATGGGCGGTGTAATTGCCATCGGTAGCATATACCGAGCCTTGCGTAATTTCCAACGTGCGGGTGGTGACTTTGTCCAAAAAATATCGGTCATGTGAAATGATGATTGCGGCACCACTATAAGAACGTAAAAAACCTTCCAACCATTCCACCGAGGCGATATCCAGATGGTTGGTCGGCTCATCCAACAGTAATAAATTAGCATCCGATAATAACAGACATCCCATTGCGATTTTGGAGCGCTGTCCGCCGCTGAGCGTGGATACCGGTTGCGCGAATTGTTCTTTTGTAAAGCCGAGACCGGATAGGGTAGAAGCGATCCGACTTTTATAATAGAGACCACCGCCTGCTTCAAAAGCCTCCTGCAACCGTTGCTGGCGGTCCAGCCATTCAGTCGGCACATCGGTAACTGCGGTTAGCTTCTCACCCAGCTCTGCAAGCTCGCTTTCCATGCGGCAAATGGGTTCGAATACGCGTTCAACCGCCTCCCACACCGTAATGGTTTCGTTTTGCAGTGTGTGTTGTTCCAAATATCCGATGCGGGTGTTTTTGGACAGCAAAATATCGCCGCTGTCTGCCGATTCTTGACCGATCAGCAAACGAAACAGCGTGGTTTTTCCGGAACCGTTGGAGCCGACCAAACCTATGCGGTCGTGCTCGCCCACATCGAAGGATAGCTTGTCAAACAAACAACGGTCACCGAAATACTTACTTACACGATGGGCAGAAAGAGCGCTCATAAAAACGGTCCTTTTAACAAATTTGTTACATATTATAGCAGGAATTTGCTTGTGTGACAAGACAATTTCTGGTATACTTAAAAATAGATTTTCAAAAGGGGGAACCCGTAAAATGAACTTTAACGAGGATCGGATGTATCATATCGGACTTAAACCATCCCATGGTGCGGAATATGCCGTTATTACCGGAGATTCCGGACGTGTGGAATCCATTGCCCGGTTACTCGATGATCCTATGTTTGTCCAAAGCAATCGCGAATATACCACTTGGGCGGGCAAGCTTTCGGGACAACGTGTTTTGGTCACATCGCACGGCATCGGCGGCCCATCCACCGCGATCTGCGTGGAGGAACTGTCACGTTGTGGTGTAAAGACGCTGATCCGTGTCGGTACCTGCGGCGGTATGGCACTACAGGTATGCGGCGGGGATGTGGTCATCGCGACCGGTGCGATCCGTGCAGAGGGAACCTCGCGCGAATACCTGCCGGTCGAATTTCCGGCGGTGGCCGACCTGGAGGTTTGTAACGCGTTGGTGAACGCAGCGAAAAATGCCGGATACACGGTTCATGCCGGTGTCGTACATTGTAAGGATTCTTTCTATGGACAACATTCTCCCGAAGCCTCACCGGTATCGTATGATCTGCAAAACAAGTGGCAATCGTGGCTGCGCGGTGGCTGTCTGGCGTCGGAAATGGAATCGGCAACACTGTATACGGTTGCCGCATCACTGGGCCTTCGTGCCGGATGTGTACTGCATGTGGTGTGGAACCAAGAGCGTGAAAAAGCCGGACTTTGCAACTTAACATCCGAAAGCACGGAATCTGCGGCAAAAACTGCAATAAATGCGCTGAAAGCATTGATACTTTCTTAGAAATGTGATATACTGATATGAATGTTCAAAAGGTGGTGGGCGCTTGCGAATCTTAGGTATAGACCCCGGCTATGCGATTGTCGGCTGGGGTGTGATACAGTATGAGGGCGGACGATTTCAAGCACAGGATTTCGGAGCGGTTACCACCGAGGCAGGTACGCCCTTCCTACAACGCTTAAATCAGATATATGAACAGCTCACCGCTATATTGACACAGTTCAAGCCGGACGCGTTGGCGATTGAAAAGCTGTATTTCCAAAATAATCAAAAAACGGCCATTGAGGTTGCGGAAGCTCGCGGTGTGATTTTGCTTGCTGCTGAGCGATGCTCGGTTCCGGTATTTGAATATACCCCCCTACAGGTGAAAAGCGCGGTGACCGGATTTGGTCAGGCGCAGAAACAGCAGGTCATGGAAATGACGCGTCGCCTTCTCCGCTTGCAGGCTGTTCCCAAGCCGGACGATACGGCGGATGCTCTGGCGATTGCCATTTGCCACGCACAAACAGGCGGAACAGCCCTCAAACTTCGTATTATGAAAGGACGATAGCAGCATGCTTTACAGCTTGAGAGGAACGCTCATCCATCGTGAGTTGAATCTTGCTGTCGTGGAATGCGGCGGTGTCGGGTATCAGTGCTTTATCACACTCAATACGGCGCGGCAACTTCCGCAGGTCGGCTCGGAGGCGATGCTGTATACTATCCTGAATGTGCGTGAAGATGCAGTGGAACTGTTCGGCTTTGCCGATAACAGTGAGCTTTCTTGCTTTAAGTTGCTGACCTCCGTCAACGGTGTCGGCCCGAAAGCGGGGCTTGCCATCCTGTCGGAGTTATCTCCGGAGCGCGTCGTACTGGCAATTGCCAACGGGGATTATAAAGCGCTCACACGCGCGCAGGGCGTTGGTCCGAAGCTTGCACAACGTATTGTTTTGGAATTAAAGGACAAGGTCGGCTTACCGTCGTCGACAGGCGTAGTGGTACCGGATAACAGCATGCCAGTCAGTGGTGTCAACGCTTCCGGAAATGCTGCCCAAGCAGTTGATGCGTTGACCATGCTTGGCTTTAGTGCCGGCGAGGCGTCGGCGGTTGTGGCAAAGTTGGATAGCGATTTGTCGGTGCAAGAAATGGTACGGCAGGCGCTTCGCGCGCTTGGTAGGAGGTGATTAGGCGATGCAGGAAATGGATTACGAAAACCGCATGATGTCCACAGAATATCTACCGGAGGATGAGGGGGATAATCCACTTCGTCCGCGCACTTTATCGGAGTATGTCGGCCAAGAAAAGGTTAAGGACAATCTATCTGTGTTCATCAACGCCGCAAAGTTGCGGGGAGATACATTGGATCATGTGTTGTTGTATGGTCCTCCTGGGCTCGGCAAAACCACCTTGTCGGCGATCATTTCTCATGAGCTTGGCGTGAATTTCCGTATCACCTCAGGCCCTGCGCTGGAGCGCGCGGGCGATCTTGCGGCATTGCTGACGAATCTCGATGAGGGCGATGTGCTCTTTATTGATGAGATCCACCGTCTCCCGCGTACGGTTGAAGAGATCTTGTATCCCGCCATGGAGGATTTTTCAATTGATATTATCAACGGCAAAGGACAGGGGGCGTCATCCATCCATTTGCCGTTGCCGAAATTCACCTTAATCGGTGCCACAACACGCGCCGGTCAACTGTCTGCGCCGCTTCGTGATCGTTTCGGTGTTATATGCCGTTTGGAAATGTATACCCCTGAGGAGCTTGCCAAGATCGTCACACGCAGTGCGGGTATTTTAGGCATCACCTGTGATGCCGACGGTGCGTTGGAAATTGCTTCTCGTTCGCGTGGTACCCCGCGTATTGCCAACCGATTGCTTAAGCGGGTACGCGATTTTGCGCAGGTTATGACAGGTGGCGGTATTGATTCGGATGTGGCACGAACGGCGCTTGATAAATTGGAAGTGGATGAATTAGGCCTGGATATGGTTGATCGGCGCATGCTGATGGCGATGATCCAGCATTACAACGGCGGTCCGGTAGGCTTGGATACTCTGGCGGCGGTTATCGGTGAAGAGGCGGTCACCATTGAAGATGTGTACGAACCATATCTGCTGCAGCTTGGCTTTATCAATCGCACGCCGCGCGGTCGTGTGGTACTGCCGGCGGCGTATGCGCATTTGGGCATCGCCCATCAAACTACCTTTGATGTGTAAAGGATTTTTCCTATGAGAATAGCGGAAAACTGGAAAGACTATGAATTGTTAGATGCGACCGATGGTGAGCGTCTGGAACGGTGGGGCAGTTGTCTTTTGATTCGTCCCGATCCACAGATCCTGTGGAACACCGGTCGTCAGCATCCGTTGTGGAAAGCGGCACAGGCGCGATATCACCGATCAAAAACCGGCGGTGGACATTGGGAAACCTATAAGCCGTTGCCGGATGTATGGGAGATCGGGTATGAGTCGCCTGCAGCCGGCCTTGTTGGTCTGCGATTCCGCTTAAAGCCGATGGGCTTTAAGCATACCGGTCTGTTCCCGGAACAAGCAGTCAACTGGGATGCGATGGCAACGATGATCCGCACGGCGGGGCGTCCCGTTCGGGTGTTAAATCTGTTTGGTTATACCGGCGGCGCAACCTTGGCGTGCATTGCCGCGGGTGCGTATGTAACACATGTGGATGCCTCGAAGGGCATGGTCGCGTGGGGGCGTGAAAACGCAATATCCTCAGGCTTGTCGGAACGCCCGATGCGTTGGTTGGTGGATGATTGCGGCAAGTTTGTTCAGCGCGAGCAGCGCCGCGGTAACACCTATGATGCGATTTTAATGGATCCGCCGTCCTATGGGCGCGGACCGAACGGTGAGGTTTGGAAGCTGGAGGAGCAGATTTATGCTCTGGTGCGCGAATGTACATCCATTTTGTCGGATAAACCACTCTTTTTCCTCATCAATTCGTATACGACGGGATTATCGCCTTCGGTTATGCAATATGTGCTGGGGTCGCTGATTACGCCGCGTTTCGGTGGCCACACTTCTGCAGATGAGATCGGTTTACCGGTTACGCACAGCGGTCTGGTACTGCCATGCGGGGCTACCGCCATGTGGAAAGC
>JAFYPN010000073.1 GCA_017547465.1 Clostridia bacterium
CGCGCTATCGGAGGCCGCACGTCACCCCGTTCAAACCGCTTGCGCAGCTTTTCGAGTGCCTTTTTCTCAATGCGCGACACATACGAGCGTGAAATGCCGAGCTTTTTCGCCACCTCACGCTGCGTCAGCGGATCACGAATCAGTCCGTACCGCCATCGAAGGATCTCCTTTTCCCGCTCATTGAGCGCTTCTTCCATATACCGATACAGCTTGGTGGAATTGATCTTCAGATCGAGATCTTCCAAAATGGTATCTTCCTGTGCAATCACATCCATCAGCGTCAGGGAATGTCCCTCTTTATCCGTTTCGATCGGTTCCATAATGGACACGTCCTGCGCCGTTTTACGATTGGCACGAAAATACATTAAAATCTCATTTTCCACACAGCGCGAAGCGTAGGTCGCTAAGCGGACACCCTTGGTATAATTAAAGGTGTTGATGGCTTTTATCAGGCCGATGGTACCAATCGAGATCAAATCATCCTGATCCCGAACAGAGCTGTAATATTTCTTGATGATGTGCGCCACCAAACGCAGATTGTGCTCGACCAATCGGTTACGCGCTGCCAGATCATCGTGTTCGCGAAAGGCTACCAAACAAGCCTGCTCCTCCTCGGCCGACAACGGATGCGGGAACGATCCCGTATTGACAACCTGGAGAGCCATAAAGAAGATGCGAGACAGCTGCGCGAAAATTTCCAACACCATAAAAAAACCGTCCTTTCTCCACACTGTATGAAGAAAGAACGTTTTTTTTGCCTGTCCTCAGTGGTAAGTTTTGTATTAGTGTACGGCAGCCGCATAATCCAGGTCGGCAACGGCTTTGGTATTGACTTCCTCCGGACTCTTGTAAGTGGGCACAAGCTTTTTCATAGTCGTAATGATCTTGTCCTTGGAATCGGTCGCAAGCGCGGCATCCAACTCCCGCAGTTTTTCGCGGATATCTGCCAACGTAAAGGGCTCCTTTTGATGCTCGATGAAAATCTTATGATTGCTCGTCACCGTCAGATCCTCACTGCGCATCAGCAACTCCTCGTAGAGCTTTTCGCCCGGCCGCAAACCGGTTTCTACGATCTGCATATCCACATACGGGGTATAGCCGGATAGGCGCACCATATTTTCTGCCAGCTCTAAAATGCTGACAGGTGATCCCATATCCAGCACAAAGATCTCGGACTGCTCCGCCATCGCACCGCATTGCAGCACCAACTGTACCGCTTCAGGGATCGTCATGAAATACCGAATGATACGCTTGTCGGTCACGGTGATCGGCCCACCGTTTTGGATCTGCCGCTGGAACAGCGGAATAACCGAACCGTTGGAGCCTAACACGTTACCGAACCGAACGGCGGCAAAGCAGGTTTTACTGCAACTGCCCATACCCTGCACGACCATCTCACACAATCGCTTGGAGGCACCCATCACATTCGTCGGGTTGACCGCCTTATCGGTCGAGATCATGATAAACTTTTCCGCCTGATACCTGTCCGCCGCCTTAGCAACGTGATAGGTACCGAACACATTGTTGCGGATAGCCTCCTCCGGACAGTGTTCCATCAACGGTACGTGCTTATGCGCCGCCGCATGGAACACGATGTGCGGATGATACCGTTCAAACAACCGATTGATTTTATGCTCATCCCGCACCGAAGCAACCTCAATGCGCAGATCCAATCCTTGTCCATGTACAGACCGCAGCTCCTGCTGAATATCGTATGCGTTGTTCTCGTAGATGTCCACCACGACCAGCATCCTCGGTTTCTGCTTGGCGATCTGACGGCACAGCTCGGAACCGATTGAGCCACCACCACCGGTCACCATCACGACCTTATCCTGCAAAAATCCTTCGCTTTCCGTGCGGTCAAACACCACCTGCGGACGACCGAGAAGATCTTCAATGCGCACCTCGCGCGCCTGCTTGATCAGCGGTTGCTCAGATTTGGCGGAAAACGCCAACATGTCCGGCAACAACCGAACCTTGCACCCCAGCGGCATACAGATCCGCAAAATCTCTTGCTGCTTCTTTTCACTGGCAGACGGAATCGCCACGTAGATGGTACGGGCATTATACCGTTCCACGATCGCCGCCATATTATGGATCGGTCCTTCGACCGGTACCCCCTGTATCTGCTTGCCGATCTTCTGCGGATCATCGTCCACCAAACACGCGGGACGATAGGTATTGTTCGCATTGCGGTGCATTTCACCCAACAGCAAAACACCCGCATCACCGGCACCCACAATGATCGCCGCTGTCTTGTTGTGTGAGACACGGCTGAAAACCATCCAATCCCGATATCGCCGATAACACAACCGCATCAGCAACATCAGCAAAACGGGCACCATGGTTGAAAACAGCATGGGAATTACCGGCGGTACCTGTCGGAAGACAATGCCGGCAACCAGCAAATACAAGATATACCCTACGGCCCCTGCTTTAAACAGCGCGAGGTACTCCCGACTCATCGCGTACCGCCACAAGCTGGCATAGGCTTTAAATAAAATCATACTGAGCAGGATGCACAGCCCCAGCAACAAGAACTGTAGCTCCGCGAATCCCTCACGATCGCCGGAAAACTGCACGAAATACCCGCCATCGCTTTGCATCGAGACTAGATAAAGCGCAAACAAACTGATGGAAAGGATTACCGTGTCTATTAGGACAATGCACAGCTCCCGCACCTGAGAAAAGCGGCTGTGCACAGTCACCTGACTCTCTGTTTTCACTTTACAATCACCTCAAGTCTCCCGCGAATGGGAGAGAAATGGGCGTGACAAAACGAACCGCATCGCGTGTTCACCGTGTATCTTAGAACCTTACATATAGGAATAGTCGTGCGCTTTGTAATACTTGTACCGCACATAATGACTGTAGGGACGGTTGGCTTCCTTCATGTCGGAGATCACAACGCCCAACAGATTCCCCTGTACATCCCGAATATGTTCCACGGAACGGCGCAGCTCCTCGTAGGTCGTCTGCCCTTGCCGCGTGATCAGCACGGTGCCGGCGGCCTTTTCACACAGCACCAGCGAATCCGATACAACGCACAACGGCGGTGTGTCGATAAAGACATAGTCGTACTTGTCAACCACCTCATCCAGCAACTTGTCCATGTTTTCGGAACCGAGAAGCTCCGACGGATTGGGAGGCAGAGACCCGCTGGGAAGCAGATCCATCCCCCGCGCCACTTCACGGCATACACAATCCTCAAAGGTGAGCTCCCCCGACAAAATCCGAGAAAGACCGTTGTGCTTCTTAACACGGAAGGTTTTGTGTTGAGAGGGCTTGCGCAGATCCGCGTCGATGAGCAACACACGCGCCCCCGTCTGAGCCATAGTGATCGCCAAATTAGACGAAGCGGTCGTCTTACCGGCGTTGGGCTCAGCGCTGGAAAACAATACGATCTTCCGCTTGTGCGGAGCCAGTGCAAACAACAAGTTTGTACGAACGGTCTTATATGCCTCGACGATCTGGAACGTGGTGGCGATGGGACGAGCATTCGCAGCGCTCGTTTCCTTACCATTACGCATGATGCTTGCTCCCCCTTTCGCTTTGTGTAAAGCTGGGGATCTCCCCCAACACCGGAACGTCTATCTGCGTCTGTAAGCTCTCTTTGTCGCGAATCGTGTTATCCAAAAACTCACGCAACAGGACGAATGCCACACACGCCACCAACCCGGTCAACGCACCGATCAGCGCGTTGCGCATAACATTCGGCGACGTTTGAACAGCCTCGGTTGCATCCTCAACGACCTTCGCAGAAGAAACCTCGCCGGTCACGGCCGGGAAGGTGCTCGCGATCGCATACGCCATGGCATTGCAAACCAAACGGGCGGTCTGCGGATCGCCGTGTCGGGCAGACACCTGTAACAAGGTCGTATCCTCCATCAGTGACGAAGACACCATGCTTTTGAGTTCTTTCATCGAAACCGCGCCATCGAGCTCTGCCAGTGCTTTATTCAAGACCGGCTCTGTTTTCATCACGACCGCATAGGTATTCGCCAAATATTCGGCTGCCGAGAGGTTACCTGCCGTTGCACTGTTCGCCTGCGTATCCGATGCCATATTGCGAACATACAGCAACGACGAAGATGTATACTGCTCCGGAATGAAAAAATAAGCGTACAACGCAAACAACAGTACGCCCACCGCCATACTGGCAACGATCCACTTGATCCGCGCCAGCAGCACGCCAAAAATAAGTCTGATGTCCATTTCCTGCATATAGGATAACATCCCTTCTTGCCATTACGCATGTTTTTACGGTTTTTACCGCACAAAAACCTATAGTAATTATAAGACATCCCACTTGCTTCGTCAAGTCCCATTATTTTCTATCGGCAATCCCGTCCTCTTTTTTAAAAAAACTGCCTTTTCAGTGTTGAAAAACGCACTGACATTCTATATAATAGGAAATAAGTATGCAATACGGAAAGGAAGTATATATCGTGGAGGTCCTCCAACACTTCAGTTTTTTGTGGGAAAGCATTGTGGCGTTTCTCAAGGGCGTTGACGTCAATCAAGACGGCATCGTCAACCCCGGCGCATTGCTCGCAGACGGCACCGTCTCGCCGGACATTACCGGTTGGAAGCTGCTCGTTATGCTCGCCGTCGGCGGTCTGCTGATCTATTTGGCGATCGCCAAGGATTTCGAACCGTCACTTCTGATGCCAATGGGGCTCGGCGCCATTTTGGTCAACCTGCCCTTCTCGGGTGCGATCGGCAATGCTGCGGACGGTTCACAGGGCATCATCGATTGGTTGTTTAAAGTCGGCATTGAAGCCTCCGAGGCCCTGCCGCTGATCCTCTTTATCGGCATCGGCGCCATGATCGATTTCGGCCCCTTGCTCTCCAATCCCAAAATGTTCCTGTTCGGTGGTGCTGCTCAGTTCGGTATCTTCCTGACGGTCGCGGTGGCAACGTTGCTCGGCTACGATTTCAAAGATGCTGCCTCCATCGGTATCATCGGTGCGGCAGACGGCCCCACCGCCATTTTGGTAGCGAACGTGTTTGATACACCGTTGTTGCCCGCCATTATGGTCGCTGCGTACTCGTATATGGCACTTGTCCCGATCATTCAACCCCTCGCCATAAAAGCGGTCACGACCAAAAAAGAGCGGATGATTCGTATGTCCTATAACCCGTCGTCCGTTTCCCGCAAAACGCGCATCCTGTTTCCCATCGTGGTAACCGTGATCGCCGGCCTGATCGCACCGAAATCCGTGTCGCTGGTCGGTATGCTGATGTTCGGAAACCTTTTGCGCGAATGCTTAAAATTGGACAATCTCTCCCAGACGGCGCAAACGTCGCTTGCCAATCTCATTACTATCGTGCTGGGTCTGTCGATCGCTGCCAGTATGAAAGCGGAAAACTTTGTCAAGCTCGACACCATCATCGTTATGGCCCTTGGCCTGGTTGCTTTCGTGTTCGACACCATTGCCGGCGTTATGTTTGCGAAGCTGCTCAACATTTTTTTACCGGAAGGCAAAAAAATCAATCCGATGGTCGGTGGTGCCGGTATTTCGGCATTCCCCATGTCCGCCCGCGTCATTCAAAAAATGGCGCTCAAGGAAGACAACCAGAACCACCTGCTCATGCACGCAGTCGGTGCCAACGTAGCCGGTCAAATCGGTTCGGTCGTTGCCGGCGGTATTATTTTAACAGTCGTTCCGAAACTGCTCGGCGCATAACATAAGGAGGTTTATTATCATGACTGCTCTTCAAAACGCGTTATTGCTCATGCTGCTCGGTATGGTCGGCATTTTCGCCGTCATGCTCCTCATCATGGTCGCCGTTAACCTGCTCAACAAATTCGCCAAAGATAACGATAACAAGAAATAATCCCGAAAGGATCACGTATTATGGCTGATAATAAAAAAATGGTAGACGCCATCACCTCGATGGAAGAAAACTTTGCCCAATGGTATACCGACGTTGTCAAGAAAGCGGAACTCGCTAGCTATTCCGGCGTGCGTGGCTGCATGATCGTTCGCCCGTACGGCACAGCGCTATGGGAAAACATCCGCAACGACCTGGATTCCCGCTTCAAGGCGCTCGGCCATGAAAACATCATGATGCCCATGTTCATTCCCGAAAGCCTGCTGCAACGGGAAAAGGATCACGTGGAAGGCTTCGCGCCGGAAGTCGCGTGGGTCACCCACGGTGGCGACGAAAAGCTGCAAGAACGCCTGTGCGTGCGTCCCACCTCCGAAACCGTATTTTGCGAGCATTACGCCGATATCATCCATTCCTATCGTGATCTTCCCAAGCTGTACAACCAGTGGTGTTCGGTCGTCCGTTGGGAAAAAACCACCCGCCCCTTCCTGCGCACCATGGAATTCTATTGGCAGGAGGGCCACACGATGCACGAGACGGCCGAGGAGGCGTTGGAAGAAACCGAGCGTATGCTGAACGTATACGCCGATTTCTGTGAGCAATCGTTGGCAATCCCGGTCGTCAAAGGCCGCAAGACCGATAAGGAAAAATTTGCCGGTGCGGAAGCAACCTATACTATTGAGGCGATGATGCACGACGGTAAAGCACTGCAAAGCGGCACCAGCCACTATTTTGGTGACGGCTTCGCCCGTGCGTTCGATATCCAGTTTACCGACCGTGCCAATCAGTTGCAATATCCCCACCAGACCTCGTGGGGCATGTCCACCCGCATCATCGGCGCGATCATCATGACGCACGGCGATGATAACGGCTTGGTCCTGCCGCCCGCCGTCGCACCCATCCAGCTGGTGATCCTCCCCATCGCACAGCATAAGCCCGGCGTGTTGGATAAAGCGCGCGAACTTGCCGACCGCCTGTCCGCTGTCGCGCGTGTGAAGGTGGACGATTCGGATAACTCCGCCGGTTGGAAATTTGCCGAATACGAAATGAAAGGCGTACCGCTCCGTCTGGAGATCGGCCCCCGCGATATTGAAAACAACCAGTGTGTACTCGTTCGCCGCGACAACCGCGAAAAGACAGTGGTATCGCTCGACGAATTGGAAACCAAGATCCCCGAATTGCTGAAAGCGGTGCACGACGGCTTGTATCAGAAAGCGCTTGACCGTCGGGAGAGCATGACCTTCACCGTCACCACGATGGACGAAATGAAGAAAACCGCCGATGAACAGCCCGGACTCATCAAGGCAATGTGGTGCGGCGATGAGGAATGTGAGCTGAAACTTAAAGAGATCGCCGGCGTTACCAGCCGCTGCATGCCGTTTGAACAAGAGCATATTGCCGACACCTGTGTCTGCTGCGGCAAACCTGCCAAGACGATGGTCGTCTGGGGCAAAGCGTATTAAGCGGTAAAGGAGAACGACTATGAATCAATTAGAGAAACCGCAGGTCGGCGAGCAGATCGCGGTTATGCACACCAATCACGGTGATATTTCGCTTCGTCTGTTTCCGGACAAAGCCCCCAAAACGGTGGAGAACTTCGTCACCCATGCCAAGAACGGCTATTATGATGGGCTGATCTTCCACCGTGTTATTAAAGACTTTATGATTCAAGGCGGTGACCCGACCGGCACCGGCTGCGGTGGCGAAAGCATCTGGGGTCATCCCTTTGGCGATGAGTTTGATCCCTCACTGCACAACCTCCGCGGCGCTTTATCCATGGCAAACGCGGGGCCCGGCACCAACGGTAGCCAGTTCTTCATCGTGCAGGCAAACAGCGTGCACCCGAATTTTATTTCTCAGATGAAAGAGTTGCCCGCGTATTTCCCCGCCGAGGCGGTGGAGGCGTATGCACAGGCTGGCGGTACGCCCCACCTCGACTATCACCACACCGTGTTTGGGCAGGTATTTGAGGGAATGGATGTCGTAGACGCTATTGCCTCCGTGCCGACCAATCACAGCGACAAACCGCTGGAGGACGTCATCATCCTCGGCATTGACGTGACCAATGGCTAACGTCTTGCAGCAGGCACTCGCGCTGCTGGAAGACGTTACCCCGCTTGACACCGATTGCGGAAACGTGTGCGGCGGACGGTGTTGCCGCCCGTCGGCAGACAGCACGGGGATGCTGTTGTTACCCGGCGAAGAAACGTTGCTCAGCGATGCGGGGTTTTCCATCACCCCTGCAGACGGCGGACATCTGCTCATCTGCAACGGCAGCTGCCGTCGTGAGAGGCGCCCGTTCGCCTGCCGCGTCTTTCCGCTCTTTCCCTATGTCGGGGAGGATGGCATTGTGCGCGCGGTATACGACCCACGGAGTTTTAGGCTCTGTCCGCTCACGCGCAATTGTGCCCACGTACGGCTCCGACGCGATTTTGTGCGCGCGGTGCGTATGGCGGGAACACGGTTGATGAGAGATCCCGCCTGTGCCGCGTTTTTGCGCGAACAGAGCCGTGAGATTGACGACATTTCGCGGCTGCTGCCGTTTCTTGAAAAAGAACGTCCGCCGATTGCGCGGCGAAACTTACGATAAAGGATGGATACGATGAAAACGACCAGATGTATCGCTTTTCTGGCGGTTGCAGTAGTGCTTTGCCTCGGCATGACAGCCTGCAACCAGTCGGATAAGAGCACAAACAACGTCTCCACCGCGTATGCGGATAAACCCGTCGGTTTCCAGTTGGAACTGCCGTCGGTCGGCGAGCAGATCGCCGTTATGCACACCTCTATGGGCGATATCTCCATCCATTTCTTCCCCGAAGCGGCTCCCAAAGCGGTCGATAACTTTATCAAGCTCTCGCAAAACGGTTACTACGACGGGCTGACCTTCCACCGCGTGATCGAGGATTTTATGATCCAGGGCGGTGATCCAAAGGGCGACGGGACCGGCGGCGAAAGCTACTGGGGCAGCGATTTTGAGGATGAATTTGATCAAAAGCTCCTTAACCTGCGTGGCTCACTTTCCATGGCGAACTCCGGTGCCAATACCAACGGCAGCCAGTTTTTTATCAACCAAGGCAATGCCGACGCGTTTGGTGAGCGCACCCGTTACAAGTATTCGGATGAAGACGTGCAGTCGCTTAAAGAGCAATACGACGGTCTGATCGATTCGTATGGCAAAGACACGGTAGAAGCCTACTACGGCACCTGGGATGAAGTACTGGCAACCTATATGCCGCTCACGTATGAATTGGTACCCGACGCCGTATGGGAGCTTTACGAGAAAAACGGCGGCAACATCACACTGGACGGCGCCTGGCGCAAAAGCGGCGGTCACACTGTATTTGGTCACGTATTTGCCGGCATGGATGTGGTAGATGCCATCGCCGCCGTCAAAACGGACGATAATGACAAGCCCACCGAGACGGTCACCATCACGAGCATTGAGATCACCACCTATCAAGGCTGATGAAGAAACGAAACGAGCGCTCTGCATAGCAGAACGCTCGTTTTTTTGTACCTTATTTTAACAATGCTTCCACCGCATCTACGGCAGGTGCAATCTCGTCGCACACCACGCGCTCGATCTCACCCTCATCGCACAAACGCGCTACCTGCGCATCCATGGGAAGTTTCGCGAGCAAGGGGATATTCATCTCCTGCGCCGCCTTATCCAGACCGTTTTCCTCGCCAAACAAGGTGATCTGCTTGCCGCAATCCGGGCAGCGCAGATAACTCATGTTTTCCACCATACCGATCACCGGAATATGCAAAAGATCCGCCATCGTTTTCGCTTTACCAACTACCATCTGCACAAGTGACTGCGGTGTGGACACCACCACCGTCGCATCCACCGGCAGGGACTGATACACCGTCAGCGGTACGTCACCGGTGCCGGGCGGCATATCAATGAACAGCACGTCCAGATCACCCCATACCACGTCCGTCCAGAACTGTGTGACCGCACCGGCAAGCACCGGACCACGCCATACGACCGGCTGCGTTTCATCCTCCAACAACAGGTTAATGGACATCACTTTAATGTTCATGTGCGTTTCCGCCGGCAGGATTCCGATATCCGCCCCCTGTGCTTTTTGCGTAATGCCAAAGGCGCGGGGAATGGACGGACCGGTAATATCCGCATCCAACACGCCGACCTTGTAACCGCGGCGTGCCATCATCAAAGCGAGCAGACAGGTGACGGACGACTTGCCGACACCACCTTTACCGCTGCTAACCGCTACAACCTTTTTAATGCTGCTGAACTCGTTGAGCTTCGCGTGCAAATCGTTTGTTTGACGCTCGCCGCAGTTCTGTGAACAAGAGCTGCAATCGTGTGTACAATCACTCATATTTCATCCTCCTGACAAATGCTAATAACGGGGTTCGCTGTACGCGAACCCCGTAATCGTTATCTTGTGTCCGCTTCGGCAATGTGGTTTTAAGCGGAATGTCTGGTACCCACCGATGTCTCACTAATCTCAGCGTTAGCACCCTCCACGATTCCCTCAGAGTGGATCACCTGCATCGCGGTCTTGACCAAAATGGAAACGTCCTCTTTGAGCGAATAGGTCTTCGCATACTCGCTGTCCAGACGCGCTTTTTCAGCAATCGTCACCGTATCACGGCCGCTGACCTGCGCCAAACCGGTAATACCCGGACGAACACGGCTGGCACCGTTGCGATGACGCAGACGTAGCAAATCACGCTCCGACAGCACGACCGGACGAGGACCGACAAAGCTCATATCGCCTTTTAATACATTAAACAGTTGCGGAAGCTCGTCCAAACTCATACGGCGAAGCAACTGACCCACACGCGAAATGTACTTTTCGGGGTTCTCCAGCTTGTGTGTTGCCACATTTGCGGGTGCCAGTACACTCATGGTGCGGAATTTGTAAATTTTAAACGGGGTATCAAAGCGTCCCATGCGGTCCTGTACAAAAATCGGAGAGCCCTTCGTGTCGATCGCGGCAACGATCGTAACGATCAGCATCACCGGAGACAATGCGATGATAAACATGAGAGCAAACAAGACATCCAGACAACGCTTAAACGAAGAATAGCCACCCGCGTTTCGGGCGTTGTTTGTATGAGATTGCAGAGCAACGACTTCACGCATAATGGTTTCCTCCTTTTCTTTCTGACTGAAAACGATGTGTATACGCAACCGCTCCGTTGTCGAATGAATTATACTATCCCCGATTTGAAAAATCAAGTCTTTTTCCGTGAACGTAAAAAAGTCTGTATAGCCGCCCGATTTTGACCAAACTGCGCGGATTATTTTTGTCCAAATTGCACTAAAAAACGGAGCTTTTTTTGCTGTGTGAAACTCATTTTTATTGTTTATCGGTAAATTTTTCATGTTTACCCATGTGATTCCGCCGTCATTTCCGGTGTTTCGGATATACTAACTGTGATACGATTTTAAAGAGGAGAGCATCACGTGTATATCGGTTTTAAACGCGTATTGGATATCGTGCTGTCGTTGCTCCTGCTCGTCGTACTCGCTCCCGTTTTGGCAATCGTGGCACTGATAATTCATATAGACTCTGACGGTCCGGTTATCTTTCGGCAGGTACGCTCGGGACGCAACGGTCGTTTGTTTGTCATCTATAAATTTCGCACGATGCTGACGGCCGCACCGGCAAACATCGCAACGGCACAGCTACAGCTTCCCCATCGGTATATTACGCCGGTTGGCCGCTTTTTGCGCCAAACCAGTCTCGACGAGCTGCCCCAGCTGTTTAATGTATTAAAAGGCGATATGAGCTTTGTCGGTCCGCGGCCGGTGATTCCAACCGAGCAATACCTGCTTCGCCTGCGCCGCCGCTACGGTGCGGATGCGGTACGCCCCGGCATCACGGGACTTGCCCAAATCCGTGGTCGCGATGAACTCGCACCGCGCATCAAAGCACAGTACGACGCGGAATATGCCGCCAACTGCACATGGTTGCTGGATTGTTATATTTTCGTTTCCACCCTCCGCTATGTGTTGCGACGCGAGGGCATCCGCGAAGGGAGTGCCGATCTGTATCGAAAACCGTAACCAAAACGACCACACCTGCGTATTGTGAGTAGTAAGCGTGACACTATGCGAAGGAGTGGTCGTATGTCATCCTTTCGGGCACCGGTACGGTTCTTTTTAGGCAGTAATACCCCAACGGGCTTTGTCGACACGGCCAAGACGCTGTATAAGCCCGACGGCTGGCGCGTGTATCTTCTCAAAAGTGGCGCGGGAACGGGAAAGTCCACCCTACTGCGTCGCGTATACGAGCAGCTTACGGCAGAGGGCGAGGAAGCGGAAGCGTTTTGCTGCTCCTCCGATCCCGACTCACTGGACGCCGTTCGCTTCCCCGCCCGACAACTCTGCTTGATCGACGCAACCGCCCCCCACAGCGTGGAGCCACTATATTGGGGTACCGTAGAGCAGCTCGTGCCGCTGTCACAGTGCATGAGCAACAGCCTGCGTGAAAACGCGCCCGCCATCATGGCCCTAACAGACGAAAACCGCTCACTGCACCGCCGCTGCCGCGGTTATCTGCGTGCCGCGGCTTCGCTGCTCCGTGAAAGCCGCCGAATACAACGCGAAAGCCTCAACCGCGACAAGCTTTGCCGCTATGCCCACCACCTGGCCGCCTCGGAATGGCAAAGCGATACGGTCTGTGTACAATTGGCCGCATGTGAACGCCGCTTTTTAAGCGCGTTTACACCCGAGGGCTGGATCACCTTTTACGATACCCTGCAAGCACTCTGCCCGCGCATTTACGCGGTTGAAGACGAACAGGGTGCAGCCGCCTCGCTGCTGTTATCGGAGCTGCAACAGGCAGCCGTGGCTGATGGCAAGCACTGTATCGCGTGCCCTTGTCCGCTGTTTCCGGATGAAGGACCGGAACACCTGCTGCTTCCCGAACTTGGCCTCGCTTTCACGACCTCCAACAGCTTTCACAAGGTGGATTTTCCGATTTTTCGCCGTATCCACGCCTCGCGCTTTCTGGATACGGAACAGCTGCGCCATCATCGGCAGGTCCTGTCCTTTCGCCGCCGCGCCGCCATGGAGCTTCTACAAGAGGCCGCCTCACTGTCCGCACAAGCAAAAGAAATACACGATCAACTGGAACAATACAGCGTTGCCGCCATGGACTGGCAACGCTATGAGCAACTCGCCACCGAACTGCTGAAGAACATATAAAAAGAGCGGGGAATCGTATGACGATTCCCCGCTCTTCGTCTATTTATCAGATGGACCGTGCCCCGTGACCGTCACCGCATTGCGATATCGAATATAGTCTGTCAACAACAGCTGAATAACCGCCATGCACGGTGCCCCGAGGAAAATACCCCAGAACCCGAACAGTCCGCCAAATACCGTAATGCCGAGCAGCACGTAGATCGGTCGGATGCCCACGTTATCCCCGATGATGCGCGGCTGAATGATGTTCGCGTCGATCTGCTGCATCACCAGGATATAGATCGCAATGAACAGTGCGCCGTATAAATTACCGGACAACAGCATAATGAGCACGCTGAGCACACCGCCGATCAAGGCGCCGAAATACGGCACCATGTTCATAATGCCCAGCAGCATACCGAATACCGGTGCGTTCGGCATCCGCGCGAGCAGGAAGCCGATGGTCGCCAGTACCCCCACAACCAACGCATCCAACAATTGACTATAAATATAGTTGTAGAAGATGCGTGCGGTTTTATGACCGTACAACGACAAGGACTGCATGGTGCGCGGCTTACATATCAGACCGAGTACCGATTTGCTCGCGGACACCAACGACTCTCTGCCCAGTAACATATACACCGACACAATGATCGCCATAAGGCCGTCCACAACCGAGGAAGTCACCTGACTGATACTGCTCATATAGCTGAGAATACGCTCCACCGTCAGGTATTGTTGTATCAACGCATATGTCTCGTTAATCTTGCCTTGAATGTCAAAATTCTCCAGCAAGCCTCCCGGTTGCGTGTATTGCTGTAGGAACGACATCACGTTCGCATAATAGGTGGGGACATTGGCAACAAAATCTTTGAGCGCGGAAACCAGAGCCGGCATCACAATATAGACCAACCCGGCAACGACGCCGAGTGCTAAAATATACACGATCAGCACCGACAGCGGCCGTGCCGTCTTTTGAAAAAATTTCGACTTGCGTTTTCGGAAAAAGCCGTCGAGCCGATTGACCGGTGCAAACAACAAAAACGCGATCACAAATCCAATCACAAACGGTGTCAGAATGGAAAATAGCCGCAGGAAAACGGCCCAGATCCACCCCAGGCTGTCAAACGCCTTATATACCACAATCAACGCGAGTCCCAATAAGAACAGCGTCACCCACTGGGCGATGTTTTTGTTATTTTTCAAGCTGTCGGCACCTCCCTGTCATTCTCCAGTATACCAACAAACACACCGAAACGCAACGATTAGTTGAAGATGTCCTTCACCTTGTCAAAAAAGCTTTTGCGTTTTTGATAGTTTTTGTCACCGAGCGACTCCTCAAAGGCTCCCAGCAACTCCTTTTGTTTGGACGAGAGACTTCTCGGCACCTCTACTGTAATCCGAGCGATCAGATCGCCCTTGCCGCGACCGTTAACATAGGGGATTCCCTTGCCGCGCAACCGAATAAGCTCGCCCGGCTGTGTGCCCTCTTTGATCGTATACGGCACTTTTCCCTCCAGCGTGGGGATCTCGATCTCCGCACCAAGTGCCAGCTGGGAAAAGGTAAGCGGCAATTCACACAGTAGGTTGTATTCCTCCCGTTCAAAGATGGGATGCGGCCGAACAGACACCTGAACCTCCAGATTGCCGGCAGGTCCGCCGTTTACCCCACTGTTTCCTTTGCCGCGTACGGTTAAGATCTGACCATCGTCAATACCGGCGGGAATGTTCACGCCCACCTTTGTGCTCACACGCACCTGACCGCCTCCGCGGCAATCCGGACACGGTGTTTCGATGATCTTGCCCTTCCCCTGGCACCGTGAACACACCGTCTGCGACTGCATAACGCCAAACGGCGTGCGCTGCTGCCTGACCTCGTGACCGGTTCCGCGACACACCGGACAAGTGGCGGCGGATGTCCCCTTTGCCGCACCCGAACCGCCGCAAGTGCGGCAAGTCTCGATCACGCGAACGTCCACTTGTTTTTTACAGCCAAACGCCGCTTCTTCAAATGACAAGATGACCGAAGCCGCCGCATCACCGCCACGTCGGGGCGCATTCGGATTGACCCGTTGCCCTCCGCCTCCGCCGAAGAAGGAGGAGAACAGATCGCCGAAATCGAAATCCACAGCGCCGCCCCAACCGCCGTAACCGCCTCCGCCGCCGGCACCGAAATTCGGGTCGACGCCGGCATGACCAAACTGGTCGTAGCGCGCTTTTTTATCCGAATCCGACAACACCTCGTATGCCTCGTTGACCTCTTTAAAGGACGCCTCCGCCTGCTTGTCACCCGGATGCAGATCGGGATGGTATTGCTTGGCCATCTTGCGATAGGCTTTTTTGATCTCGTCCTCAGACGCACCCTTTTGCACGCCGAGCACTTCGTAATAATCGCGTTTTTCCCCTGCCATATGTTATTACACTCCAAAAATTGGCTGGCCTCGCCCATGTTGAAATCAGTCGGGCATATTACAGCCCGACTGACCGTCAATTAGTGAACCTCGCCGTTGTAGTAGCCTTCCCCGGCATCCGGCGGCACCGTGCCGTCGTCAGCGGGTGCGGCGCCCTCTGCGGGAGCCGCTGCCTTATACACCTTTTCGGAAACCTCGTAAAACTTCTTCATGAGATCTTCCTGTGCCGCCTTGATCGCATCGTCGTTGTTCTCACCCTTGAGGGTTTCTTTCAGCGCGTCGATCTTTGTCTGCAGCTCGTTCTTGTCAGCTTCCTCCAATTTATCGCCCAACTCCTCGATGGCTTTCTCGCACTGGTACACCGCTTGATCCGCGCCGTTGTGCAGCTCCACCGATTCGCGTTTTTTCTTGTCCTCCTCGGCATACTGTTCGGCTTCACGCACCGCCTTCTCCACATCCTCCTTAGACATGTTGGTGTTAGAGGTAATGGTGATCGCCTGCTCCTTGCCGGTACCCAGATCCTTGGCACTGACGTTTACGATGCCGTTGGCGTCAATATCAAAGGTGACCTCGATCTGCGGCACGCCGCGGCGTGCGGGAGCAATGCCGTCGAGATGGAACATACCGAGCGTCTTATTATCGCGGGCAAATTCGCGTTCGCCCTGCAACACGTGCACCTCAACCGACGGCTGATTATCCTGTGCCGTGGAGAAGATCTGCGATTTTTTGGTCGGAATGGTGGTGTTGCGCTCGATCACCCGGGTCATGACGCCACCCATGGTTTCCACACCAAGCGACAGCGGGGTAACGTCAAGCAGCAACAAGCCCTTGACCTCGCCGCCGAGAACGCCCGCCTGCAGTGCCGCACCCATAGCGACACACTCGTCGGGATTGATGCCCTTGAAGGGCTCCTTCCCCATGAACTTCTGCACCGCTTCCTGCACCGCGGGAATACGGGTGGAACCACCGACGAGCAGCACCTTGTCGATCTGGGAAGCGGACAGTCCACTGTCGGACAGTGCCTGTCTGACCGGCTGCATGGTCGCATCAACCAAATCGGAGGTCAAACGGTTGAAATCTGCGCGGCTGAGCGTCATATCCAAATGCTTGGGACCTGTCGCATCTGCGGTGATAAACGGCAAGTTGATGTTACTGGTCATACCACCGGACAGCTCGATCTTGGTCTTCTCAGCCGCCTCACGCAATCGCTGCACCGCCATCTTATCCGTGGACAAGTCCACACCGGTCTCCTTGCGGAACCCGTCGATCAGCCAGTTCACGATCTTCTGGTCGAAGTCGTCACCGCCGAGTCGGTTGTTACCGGCAGTCGCCAGCACCTCTTGTACGCCGTCACCCATCTCGATGATGGACACGTCGAAGGTGCCGCCGCC
>JAFYPN010000074.1 GCA_017547465.1 Clostridia bacterium
CAATGCTGTCACAGATCTCCTGAACGGTCGGCTCTCTGTCCAACCACAGCGAATCGGAGTCGAAGACGTGATCCTTGTTGTGGCGCAGGCAAAAGGTGCACGCGCAAGGGCAGCGGTTGGTAATGTTTACATATAGTCCCGTTCTGGCGGGGTAGGTAATGGTCATCATCGGTAGGTCCCCCCGATTATTTTTGATTTTATATTCAACCTGTCGATCGCAATACCGACAACAACAAAGACAACGGCGCTTGCCGCCGATTGCGTAACGGAAGCGGGAATGCCCGTAAGGGGGGCGATGAAATTGCCGTATAGCAACGATTCGTACAAATAGTAGCCACCGGCGCACAGGATGGCTGCCGGCAGAAGCACCATTGTGTTACGGAGATTGATGATTTTTTGACTCTTTCTTGAAAAGAGAAAAACGGTAAGGGTTTTGATCACGACAGAACCGGGTGCCCATACGGCGTATCCGGTAAGGCAGTCAGCGAGAAGCGCTCCGCCCGCGCCGACGACTACGGCATACGGCCACGGAAGCAAACAGGCGGAAAGATAGATCAACCCGTCACCAACGTGGATATAGCCGTTGTTGGTCGGAATATGCAGATAAGCGGTAACGACGAAAACCAGAGCGGTAAGAACGCCGGATATACACATGTACGCAATTTTGTTGTTTTTCATTGGGCACCACGTTTCTCGGTAGGATAAAAAAACGGCAGGTAAAACCTGCCGTTTCTGGTGGAGACGAAGAGGATCGAACTCTCGACCTTACGGATGCGAACCGTACGCTCTCCCAGCTGAGCTACGCCCCCATACGAACCGTCAACTATTTTAGCGCAAAAAGTGACGGTTGTCAAGATGCAATTTTAAGTTTTGATAAAATTTTTTATTTTTTCTCAAGAATTTCCCGATATCGATCATATGCACGGCCGACGGCATCCTCCCAAGATAGGTATAACGACTCTCCGGCACGAACACCGACCTGCCGAAGCAACCGTCGGTCATTCACGGCGTCAGTGATCGCAGCCGCGCAGGAAGCGGCTTCTTCTTTGGCTAAAAAGCCGTTCTGTCGGTGAATGACGCCCTCTGCCGCGCAACTGCCTTCCACCAACAGGGACGGACAATCACACGCTGCCGCTTCCTTGACAACGATCCCGCAGGTGTCGTAGGTGGAAGGGAAGAGAAATAAGTCGCAGACGCTGTAAAACGTGCGCAGATATTCGCGGTCACGGATGGGGCCGGTGAAGGTCACTTCGTTTTCCAATCCTAATTCGACGGAATACTGCTCAATGGCAGGAGCGTCGTACCCTTCACCGATGATGAAGGCGCGGAACGGTTGCCCGCCGTCCTTGACCAGCTTTAACGAGTCCAGTATCAATTTCAGATTTTTGTACCACATCAGCCGTCCTACGAACAAAAAGACGGGAACGTCTTCGCGAAGATCGTAGTTTTCCCGCAAGGCGACGACAGCTTCGGGGGAGGCGACCCCCTTGGGGAAATCGGTGCCGTTTTCCATGACACGGTAAGGACCGTCATAGCCGATGTTGTGCAACGCTTCGCCGCAACTTTCGGTCACCACCCACACCTCGTCAACGGCATTGACATTGCGGCTGACAAACTCGGTGGCGAGTTTTCGAAACGCGGTATTGGTGATGCGTTTTTCCAAATCGATGTCGAACTTGGTGTGATACGTGAGCACAGTGGGGACGCGATGGCGGTGGTTGAGGGTGCTGACGAGTACCGACGAGGCGAACGGTGCATGAATGTGCATGATGTCGAATTTTTTCTTGTGCAGCTGCAACAGCGTTTCGGGGTCGAACGGCACCCCCACCCGATATCCGACAAGAGACGAGGCGGGAATGGACGGATAGCGAAACACTTCGTACGGGTAATTGTCCTGAGCATCGCGGTACTTGGGTGTCACTACCGTGACGCGGCAATCCTTCTTGTGAAGATTTTCAGCGTAGTTTTTTACCGTCTGTGCGACGCCGTCAATGCTCGGCGGAAACGAATCGTTGAACAAACCGACCGAAAATTCCTTCATAAACCCACCTCCTTTTACTTTTTTCGTTCTCCATAGTACCACTTTTCGCCGTTTAAATCAAGTATAGCCAAGGAAAATTAAAAAATTGTAAAGTTTATCTTTCATCTTTGTGAAAAGTGTGATACACTATGTTTATGTATAATTATTTGTACGGAGGGAACGCGATGGAACGAGAATATTCGGTCTCTTTGCAAAGTATTATTGAAGAGCACGGGCTGGAAGTGATCCACCTGCCGGTTTCGGAGGAAAAGCATGTGATCACCTGCGCGGATGTTAACCGTCCCGGTCTGGTGCTGACGGGGTATATGGAGTATTTTGACAGCAAGCGTATTCAGGTGCTGGGAAAAAGCGAGTTTGCTTTTTTGAACAGTCTGGCTCCGGAGATCCGTGCCGCACGGTTGGATGACATGTTGGCATTGGAACCGCCGGCGGTGGTGGTGACCCGACATCTGGATATTCTTCCCGAGCTGGAAGCGGCTTGCGGTAAATACGATGTGCCGTTGTTGCGTACCGCCGATACGACGTCGGCGTTTGTGGCTGCGCTGATTGCGTATCTGAACGTGCAGCTGGCTCCCCGTATCACCCGACACGGCGTGTTGGTGGAGGTGTACGGCGAAGGTATTTTGTTGGTGGGTGACAGCGGTGTCGGTAAGAGTGAGACCGCCATCGAGCTGATCAAGCGCGGTCACCGTCTGGTTGCCGATGATGCAGTTGACATCAAGCGTGTTTCGGCCAA
>JAFYPN010000075.1 GCA_017547465.1 Clostridia bacterium
GCAACGAGCGGGAAAACCGCGTGGATATTCAAAGGACGGATGCGGGATACACCGTGACCTGTACGGTGGGGGACGGCACGGCACCGCTGTTATCCTTCACCCTGTTGGTGGCGGATGACCGCCAAGCGGAGCTCGTCCGCGAGCGGTTTTTGCAAGATCCGCTTCTGCTTTATCAAAGCACCGTCGCCGTTCTCACGGGCGGTGCCCGCTTTGAAGCGAATGAACGAATTGTGATCGACTTAAAGTAGGATGTGAGAGTATGAGCAACCACACCATCCTGATCGTTGACGATGAAACGCGTATGCGTCGTGTCATCGCCGATTATCTGCATATCAAGGGCTATCAAACGGTGGAGGCAGGCGACGGCGTGGAGGCGCTGGAGGTCTTTTACGCGACGCATCCCGATCTGGTGATCCTGGATGTGATGATGCCGAAAAAGGACGGCTGGCAGGTGTGCCGCGAGATCCGCGAAACGCACCGCACACCCATCATCATGCTCACCGCCCGCGGTGAGGAAGAGGACGAGCTGCAAGGCTTTGAGCTGGGCGCGGACGAGTACGTGGCAAAGCCGTTCAGCCTAAAGATCCTGTCCGCTCGCATCGAGGCGGTATTGCGCCGTAAAGGCGATCGGCAGGCCGCCCCCACCGATGCGCCCCGCCTGCACATTGATACGCTCGCGCGCGAGGTGCATGTGGACAACACGCTGGTGCAGCTTACGTATACGGAATTTGAATTGCTCGAATATCTGGTGACCAACAAAGGCGTCGCGTTGTCGCGTGACCGCATTTTAAACAGCGTGTGGCAGTACGATTACGACGGCGACGCCCGCACGGTGGATACGCATATCAAAAAGCTCCGAAGCAAGCTTGGTGAATCGGGCGATATGATCAAGACGGTGCGCGGCATCGGCTATAAATTTGAGGGAGAAGTATGAAAACTGCCATTACACGCTTTTTTCGGTCGATTGCCGGCAAGGTGTTTTGTGTGCTCACGGTGTGTATTCTGGCACTTCTTATGTTCAACTGGCTTCTCAACACCTTTGCGTTTGCTCGGCTGTATGAACGTGACAAGGAAACCCTCCTTACGGAAGCGTATGCCGATGCCGCTGACGCGATCGCACGGCGCGTCGATCCGCAGAGCGTTCTGTCGCATTATTATACTGACCACGACATGTCGATTCTGATTTGGTCGGAGCATCAGGTCCTGTACACCACCGACCGCCACGCGGGACCGGTGATCATCACCGCCGCGCCTCCCGCCGTCGCCAACGGCTCGTATATTATGACGACCCGCGCCGATTCCGGCAGTGATTTCGGCGGGGGTGATGCGATGGTGCTGTACGGCAAGACCCGAGAGGGGATCAACGTGACCCTGCAGCTGCCTATGTCCGATCTGCAGGCGAGCACCGCCATCGCCAACCGCTTTTTGCGGTGGTCTACGCTCGGCACACTGGTGCTCAGCTGTGTGACCGTGTTTTTCCTCGCTCGTTTGTTCACCCGCCCCGTACGGCGGTTGTCCGGGCAGGCCGCGCGGATGGCGGATCTCGATTTCTCCCATCGGTATACCGGTGGGGGACAGGACGAGCTCGCCGAGCTCGGACGCAGTTTGAATACCGTGTCGGAAACGATGGAACAGAGCTTGTCCGAGCTGAAAACCGCTAACACGCGTCTGCAAAACGACATGGAGCTGACCGCCCGCCAGAACGAGGCACGCAGTCGGTTTATCCGCAATGTGTCACACGAACTGAAAACACCCATCTCACTGATCCAGACGTATGCGGAGGGGTTGCACGAAAACATTGCAACGGATGCCGCCGACCGCGAATTCTACTGCTCCGTCATTGAGGATGAGGCGGCAAAGCTGTCACAGATCATCGCCAAGCTCACCACCTTGATGCAGTTGGAATCGGGCGGCGGTGAGCTGAGCATTGAGCGCTTTGATCTGTCTAAGTTGTTAACAAGGCTGCTGCAACGGCACGCACCGGTGTTTGCCGAGCGCGCTGTCAGCTTGCCGTCCCTGTCGGCGGAACCGGTGTTTGCATGGGGCGATGCCCTGCTTATTGAGCAGGTGCTGACCAACTACCTGACGAATGCCCTGCACCACGTTACCGAGGGCGGCGAGATTCGCATCGGGTTACAACCGACCGCTGATAAGGCGGTGCGTGTTACGGTGTTTAACACAGGCACGCCCATTCCGGAGGAGGACGTGCCGCATATTTGGGAGAGCTTTTATAAGATCGACAAGGCGCGCACCCGCGCCTACGGCGGTACGGGCATCGGATTGTCTGTCGTCGCGGCGATCATGCAGGCGCATCGGATGCCGTACGGCGTGTGCAACCGCGCGGATGGTGTGGAATTTTTTATCGAACTACCAGTATAAGAAACGGTGATATTATGAACTATTCATTTTCAACTGCCATGCGGGATATGAAACCGTCTGCCATCCGTGAGATCTTCAAAAGTCTGGGGCAGCCGGGTGCTATCTCGTTTGCGGCGGGCAACCCCGCGCCGGAATCCTTTCCGGCGGAGCAAATGGCGGCGATCGCCGCCGAGCTCTTTGATAAACACGCCTCGGTGGCCCTGCAATACGGCACGACCGAAGGCTATCAGCCGCTGCGCGAACTGGTAGCGGAGCGGTTACAGCGCCGCTTTGGTATCGATATCGCCGCCAACACGACGGTGATCACCAGCGGCGGTCAGCAGGCGATCGAGCTTGCCTGCAAGACCTTCTGCAACGCAGGGGATGTCGTGGTCTGTGAAAATCCAAGCTTTATCGGTGCGCTCAACGCGTTCCGCTCGCTGGGTGCTCGCCCCGTGGGTGTCGAACTGGAAGCCGACGGCATTTCGCTCGACGGCTTGGAGACGACGCTCAAGACGTATCCGAACGCGAA
>JAFYPN010000076.1 GCA_017547465.1 Clostridia bacterium
CTGTGCTCGAATGCGTTAATGCAGTTGGTGATCCCGACCGCGCTTGCAGATACGGCATATACTGAGAACATGATACACGGTCGCTTACAGCAGCAACGCGAGGCAACGTGTCAGGCGCTTGATCGCATTGAGGCGGCTTCCTACGTTGCTAACAAAGCAGCCTTTTATCTGTTCCCACGTGTAGAGTTTAAGCAATACGGATTTGAAAGCGATAAACAGTTCGCTGCCGCGTTGTTGGAAGAAGAACGGATTTTAGTCGTTCCCGGTAGCGGGTTTTATTGCGATCAGCCAGATCATTTTCGTCTAGTGATGTTGCCGAATGCGTCGGAACTCGAACAAGCGATTGATCGTATTGGTGCCTTTTTACAGGCGCGACAGAACGGCTGATTCTTGACCAAACATGCGCGTCTTGGTATGATGAAGGGGTGGGGGTGAAAAGTGTGCGTGTTGACAAGTGGTCAAGCCGTCATTCGATCGATCTCAGTGGGAAAACCGTGGCGATCACCGGCTCGACAGGCGGGATCGGCAGGGAACTGTGCCGCTTACTGCTCAAAGCGGGTGCGTCGCTGGTCATGTTGGATCGTTCGCCCGAGCGGTCGGCTGTGTTGCGGGAGACGCTAAAAACGGAATTTCCGAATGCCATTTTCCGGTATATCCGAGTGAGCTTGGATGATATGGAGTCTGTCCAGGCGGCTTGTGAATACTTAAAGCACCTGCCGGTGGATATTCTGATCCACAACGCCGGTGCGTACAGTATCCCTCGTTATACCACACCTGAGGGGTATGACAATGTCTTCCAGATTAATACGATCGCACCGTATTATATGACCAAAGCGTTGTTGCCACAGTTGCGGCAGCGTGGGGGACGGGTGATCTTTGTCGGCAGTATCGCGCATCGGTATTCAAAATCTAATCCTGCTGACATTGACTTTTCTACTTGCCGCAAGGCATCGTTGGTGTATGGTAACGCGAAGCGGTATAGTATGTTTTCTCTTTATGAACTGTTTCGTGAAGAAACACAGGTAACGCTGTCGGTTTGCCACCCCGGGATCACGCTGACCAATATCACGGCGCATTATCCGAAATGGATCTTCGCGCTGATCAAGTATCCAATGAAGGTGATCTTTATGTCCCCACGCAAGGCGGCTCTGTCGATTTTACAGGGATGTGCCGAACCGTGCGGGTACCACGAATGGATCGGTCCGTGGTTGTTTGACGTGTGGGGGATACCGAAAAAGCGCGCGCTTCATTCGTGCACGGCAGAGGAATGCCGTGACATTTACCAAGCAATGGAACGGAGGATAAAAGAACCGCTCAACAATCGTTGAGCGGTTCTTTTATCCGTGAGGATCATATTCAAAATCACAGTGTTTAAGGAATTCTTTTGCCATCATCATGGCTCCCATCTCGTTGGGATGCACGCGGTCCCATGCAATGCAAGCGGAGTGTCGATGCTTTAAGAACCGCTCATACATCGCCTGAAAATCGACCAGGACGCACCCGTGCTTTTGGGCCAGTTCTTTACAGATGGCGACATACTCCAACATGCGGTTGCGCATGGCATCGTGCGGGCTATCCTCGATATAATACGGGGTTAGTAGGAAAACGCCTTTGACCGCATCCTTAACGGCAAGGATCATCTTCTCCACGTTTTCGCGGTATTCATCGGGTAGTACCCACCCGTCCGGTCTGCAGGGGCAGTCAAACTGACGCCACACATCGTTGATACCGATACAGATGGATACCCACTGCGGATTTAGCGATACCACATCGCGGTCAAAGCGGGCAAGCAGATCGCGGGTAGTGTTGCCGCTGACTCCCGAGTTGGTAATGCGGATATGCAGGTCAGGATAACATGCCGTGAGCAGATTTTCAATCATGCGAACATATCCGTGTCCGAGGTTGTCACCCCAACTCTCGCCAACCGGGCATTGGCTGCCGCGGTCGGTGACAGAATCACCGGCAAATACGATCCGATCCCAATCGTTGAAAATCATCTTGTTCCCTCCAAGCTTATGGTTAGAAACCAAAGAGTTTTTCGTTTAGTTCTTCGGTGAGCGCACCACCGTATGGGCATACTTGAAACGCCTCTGCATAACGGATCTTGGCACCGCGTTCCTTGCCGTAACGAGCGATGAGCTCTTTGCGGAAACGCGAAGCGGTCTGCGCATTGTGTAGGTCGTATCCGCTACCGCCGCGATTCGCCTTGAGAATTTCCTCGTCGGTGGATTCGGGTGTGATTTTGTACGGACCTTTCAACCACTCAAAGCGCTCTTCTTCGTTATCCGGCACCTCTGCTTCATAGCCCTTGGTGAACGGCAACCACTCGTATACCTGTGAAACGTTCAGATGAGCGATCTGCAGTTTGAGGTCATTCTCAGCATCCATATCCAGCACGATGTCGGCACGGAAATCGGGATCGGCAAAGCCATCCTCATAATACATAATAACGGGAGTTTGCTTCATAGCGGGCACATCGGGACATTCGTGCGGTACGATCAGCATATACGAAGCATCCTGAATCAGAATACCGGCGGCACGGTGATCGGCGTGATAGTCGTTGGAACGGTGGGAAATAATGAGATCCGGAGAAAACTCACGGATGTAGCGGATAAGGCGACGACGGTTTTCCAGGGTAGGCATGAGCGTGCAGTCGTTCATATCCTCCCACACATCGTAGCGAACACCGAGCAGCTTTGCTACGGCAGCAGATTCCTTGGCGCGGCGTGCGGTGGTCTCCGCAGGAGTCATGATATGATGACCGCCGCAACCATTGCACAGGCTTAAAAACCGAACCTCGTACCCCATTTGCACATACTTATGTGTTAGGCCACCTGCACGAAATTCAATATCATCCTGGTGCGCACCGATCATTAAAATCTTCATTATGGAAACACCCTCTCATACGGAATATTTTGTCAACAGCAGTGTATCACAACGCCTCGTATAAGTCAACGATGGGGGCTAAAAACACGGCCAAAGATTGACAATTCTTTAGAAAGTCGGTATAGTAAGGAACAAAAGGCGGTGCGATAATTGTGAAACACTTTGATATCAAGACACAAATCTATTTTGGCGAAAATTCTCTGGACCGTTTGGCGGATATTCCCTATCGTAACGCCCTGTTGATCGCGGATAAATTCGTGGTGAGTAGCGGACTGATCCATCTGTTGACCGTTCGGCTACAGCAGGGCGGGGTTGCCTGGCAGGTGTTTGATGATGTCGTACCCGATCCGCCGCTGGAAAAGATCGGTCTTGGCGCGCAGGTGGTGTTGCAGCAACATCCGGATGTATTGATCGCTGTTGGTGGTGGTTCGGCTATTGATTCCGCCAAAGCCATTCGCGAGGTTGCGTTGCAGATAGAGCCTTCCTACGTGCGTCCCGCACTGATAGCCATTCCGACCACCAGCGGTACCGGCACCGAGGTCACCTCGTTCTCGGTGGTGTCGGACACCGAAAATCAGCGCAAGATCCCGTTGGTTTCGGATGCTATGTTGCCCGATGAGGCAATACTGGATGCCGAGCTGGTTAAATCCGTTCCACCGCACGTCACGGCTGATACCGGTATGGACGTGTTCACGCACGCGCTGGAATCGTATGTCAGCACGGAAAATACCGAGTTTTCCGCGGCATTGGCGGAAAAGGCAATTGAGATCGTCGGTTCGTTCCTGCTTCGTTCGTACTTGGATAACAACGATGCCCACGCTCGCCAAAAAATGCACGTGGCATCCTGCCTCGCCGGTTTGGCGTTTAATACTGCTTCGCTGGGTTTGAATCACGGTATGGCGCATCAGCTTGGGTCGCATTTTCATATCCCGCACGGTCGTGCTAACGCGATGCTGTTGCCGCATATCATTGAATATAACAGCGATATTAATAAGTACAGCCGTTCCAAAACGGATTACCCCAAGCATGTGCGGAAATACGCGACGGTAGCGCGTACCCTGGGGCTGCAAAACTTCAACATCGTTACTACCGTGCGTGCGTTGTCCAACTGGACGCAATTTATGATGAAGGAAATGGATATGCCGCTTTCTATCTCGGAAACCGGACTGTGCACCAAAGAGGAGTATTTTGAGCAGATTCCCTTGATGGTACGTGCGGCGCTTGCGGACGTTTGCACTGCCACCAATCCTCGCATACCCACGCCGGAGGAGGTTACCCGCCTGTACGCGGAGCTTTGGTAATAGGAAAAGGAAAAAACAGCAACTGCCGAGCAGTTGCTGTTTTTAGCATTGTTTGATCAAACGGATGAAGAATTCCACCGAGCGGTAGAGTGTGTCCAGACGGATACGTTCGTTGTGACCGTGGATGGTGGCGCGTTCCTCAGTGGTCAGATCCATTGCCGAGAACCGATATACCTTATCCGAAATGCGACCGTAGTGGCGGCAGTCAGAGCATTGTACCATTAAATAGGGGGAGACCAAGCAGCCTTTCCAAGTGGAGACGACCGCACGAGCCACTTTATCCCACGCAGGGCCGTCGATAGCCGAAATGGGGCTGGGTTCCATACCGCCGAGGGCAACGATTTCGACCGTATCGTCGTTTACGGCTTTGCGCAGGTGATCCAGCACAGATGCCATCGTATCGTACGGATTAAGCCGCACATTCGATACCATTTGAGCATTCGCAGGGATGACGTTGGGTGCCTTGGAGCCACTCATTTGGGTAAAGGCGACGGTGGTGCGCATCAGCGCATTGAGCTCGCCACCGGAGGTTTTGCAGATGATATCCAGTACCGGCGCAAACAGCCACAGATTGGCGAAGATCAGCCGATACACAAACGACGAGTGGCGACCGAGCGTATCAAACATCGCCGCGACCGGCGGGGTAATGTGATAGGGAAAGGGGTTTTTAAGTGCTTTGCAACAGGCGGCAGCTAATCGATCGACAGGTCCGTTTGGCTTGGGTGCAGAGGCGTGGCCGCCGGTGGATCTCACGCGGTAGCACGCGTTGAGCATCCCCTTTTCCGCAATGCCGATCATACCGCAAGGGGCGCTGACACCCGGGAATACATTGTCTACGACACCGCCGCCTTCGTCTAACACCATAGACGGCGTGATACCGTGTTCTTCAAACCAATTCACGATGTTGGCGGCGCCCTTTCCGTTTACTTCCTCACCGCCTGAAAAGGCAAAATAGATATCCTGTTTGGGCGTGAAGCCGGCGGCGATGAGATGATTCGCGGCAAACAGGATGCCGTTAAAGGTGACCTTCGTATCCAGTGTGCCCCGTCCCCACAAAACACCATTCTCGAGGATGGCGTCAAACGCGGGCTTGTCCCAGCCATCCTCTTCCACCGGTACGACATCGTAGTGCGCCATTAGTATCACGGGATCACCCGCGGTGTTTCCTTTCCAATGAAAGAGTAAGGCGCGGTCCGGTAACCGTTGGAAGGTACAGGTTTCGAAAATGTGTGGGTACAGCGCAGGAAGCAAAGCAATCAGTTTTTCAAATTCGGCATTGTCCTCGAGTGCGGGATCGGTATACGACACCGTTTTGCAACGAACAAGCTGTTGCAGATTGTAAACCGAGGTATCCTTATCAAAAGTTTCTTCGCCCGCAAGCACGTCGATTGGCGGCTTCGGTGTGAAGCGAAGTGTGCGGATAAGCAACACGGCAATTAACAACGCAATTGCAGCCACGGGTACCAGCCACATATTACAGACACCTTCCTTGTTTATCTTCGTTCTTTACGATACCATAAACTGTCTTTTTACGCAACCACGATCTTGTTGAATTCATCCGCTTCTGCAGCGGTATTTTCCTGTGGTTTGTGTGAAAATGTCTTTACAATACTCGGTTTATGTGGCATACTTAATGCCAAGCAAAGTTTATACTTTGTTCACAATTGAGGAGGGGTTTTATGAAAACAAGAGCAGAACTCAAAGCAATGGCAGAAGCGCAGATCAAGGGAAACATCGGTATCCTGTTTGTGATCTCACTGATCATTGGCGCCATTTCGATAGCGGCTAACTGGTTGCTGGGGTTGATTCCGGTTGTCGGTTCACTGGCGGCAACGGTTATCGTTACGCCGGCATTTACCATCAGTGTGTTACGTGTGTATCAGAATCTGGCACTCGCACAGAAGCCTCAGGTCGGAGACGCGTTTACCGGCTTTGACGACTTCTGGACAGCGTTTAAAGCGCAACTGCTGGTTTCCGTATTCACCTTCCTGTGGAGCTTGCTGTTTGTGATTCCCGGTATTATCAAGGGCTTCTCCTATTCGCAGACCATGATGGTTGTGGCAGAGAACAAGGGCATCAGCGCTCGCGAAGCGCTCAATCGTTCTAAGGCCATGATGGAAGGCCACAAAATGGATCTGTTTGTGTTGAATCTGTCCTTTATCGGCTGGGTACTGCTGTGCGGTATTACCTTTGGTATTGCGTACATTTGGGTCGGCCCGTACATGCAGGCAACCTTGGTCAACTTCTACAACGATGTAAAGCCTGCCCCGGAAGAGTCCGTCGTTGAGCAGCCTGTGGAAGCGGAAGTGGCTCCTGCAGAATAATTTATCGACTTACGACAAACGAACCCCGCCGTGTACTCACGGCGGGGTTCACTTGTTGGTAGAGTGCACTCTACCGATATGAAAACAAGAGTAGAGCGGGGAATGCGAAGGGTAGGTTGCATGTTTTAGCCAGCAGAGACTATACTGGCGGTATGATGATAAACGGAGGGATACCATGCGCACACCACTGAAAGAACGGCGCTTGCCGGATTACACACGCGGGCAGGAGATCGCCAACATGGTCACCCATATTGTGGGCGGC
>JAFYPN010000077.1 GCA_017547465.1 Clostridia bacterium
GCTCGTTGCGGCGACGGGCAAGCATCTGCAGAGCCGCACTCGCCGACCGTTCGCGGATGGTGTAGGGCAGCATATCGGCAAGCGTGTCCGCCGCGTGAGAACCGGTATCCGTGACAGACAGGGTGTCGTCCTCATGCTCACACAGGTTGCCGAGTTCAACCAGCTCATCAATGGCGGCGCTGGTATCAAAAAAGTTCGCCATACCCCCGCCGCAGAGAATATCCAACACATCGCCTCGGGGCATCGGCTCACCCGCGGCAACGAGCATATAACAGATCAATAGTTTGATTTCGTGACGGGAATGCAACCCGCCCGGCTCTACGCCGGCGCTAAAGGCATCGTTCTGCATACACACGCCTCCTTGACTTATAATCTTTCTTAGTATATCAAAAACACCGCCCCACTGTCAACAGTGGGGCGGTGAGGTTTTACAGGTTGATAAAGGTGGCGTCAAACAACTTCGCTTCGTCGGACGAATGGGTGACCAACACGATGGGACAGTCGGCAAACCGTTTCCGCAGTGCTGCCGCGATCTGCACTTTCAGGGCGTCGTCCAAGCCGTTGAACGGCTCGTCTAAGAGCAGCAGATCGCCGCCGAAGGCAAGTGCGCGGGCGAGGGCGACTCGCCGCCTCATCCCGCCGCTGAGCGCATCAGGCAACTGCTCAGCGGCACGTTCCAACGACACCGCGCGCAGCGCATGTTCCACAGCGGTACGGTCATCGGTGACCAGCATCAGATTGTGCCGCACCGTCAGCCACGGTGCCAGGCGGTCTTCCTGAAACACCATCGCCATGCGTTGGGCGTCACACTGTATACGGCCGGCGGTGGGGACTTCCAAGCCGGCGATCAAGCGAAGCAACGTGGTTTTTCCACAGCCCGACGCACCGAACAGGCACACAGCCCCGCTCTCGGGCAGTGTCAGCGAAAAGTCGGTGACGACGGGGGTATCCCCATACGCAAAGGAAACACGGTCAAGCGTTACCATGAGCCGCCTCCTTTCGAGCAACGCGCAGCAGCGCCTTTTCCAGTACGATGCTGAGCGCGATCACCACCGCGGTCCACGCGAACACCTCGGGCGTTTCCAACGTGATCTTGGCAAGCTGTAAGCGGTTGCCGATCGCGAGATCGGGGCGGCAGATGACCTCCGCCGCGATACCCGACTTCCAAGCGAAGCCCAGACCGTTTACACACGCGGTCAAGAAAAACGGTTTGACGGAAGGGATGTACAACCGCGTCAGCACACGGCGCTTCGGAACAGCGTATGCCGCCGCCATTTCCAACAGTCCCCTATCGGTACGGCGGATGCCCTCCTCCACGTTCACCCATACGATGGGCAATACCATCAAAAAGGCGATAAACGCGGGAATGATATCGTAGTCGATCCACACCAACGTGAGGATGATGAACGAGGCAACCGGTGCCGCACGGATGATGTGCAACAGCGGGGAAAGCACCGCACGGACGGAGGAAAAACGGGTGGTGAGCACCGCGAGCAGCGTACCGCACGCGAGTGCCGCGAAAAAGCCCAGCACGATGCGCACAAGTGACATGGCGATCGACTGCCAGAACATTGCCGTCGGCAGTAACGACAGCAGTGTTTGGACGACAGCTGCCGGCGTCGGAATGAGCAGTTCCTGCTGCACCAGTGCGGCGAGCAACCACCATATCCCGATCCAGAACACCGCGACCGCGACACCGCGTGCGACTGTCTTTAACTTATCCCACATAGTAGAACGCATCATC
Organism: Clostridia bacterium; assembly: GCA_017547465.1. Classification (GTDB taxonomy): domain Bacteria; phylum Bacillota; class Clostridia; order Oscillospirales; family Acutalibacteraceae; genus RGIG3009. Next base: position 1,745 of record JAFYPN010000077.1, read on the forward strand.
CGGCAGCTTACCGCCGATGGATTTCGGGTTGGAATCGAACAGCACCTGATAATACCCCGCGATCTGCGCTTTCATGTCGGCACCGGATACGAAGGTCAGCTGGCAGTTCGGGATGGCTTTTTTGGCGAGTGCCGCTTTCGGGATGATGCCGTAGCTTTCGCACAGCGTAGCGGTCGTGTCCACGTCGGCAGTCTTTTCAATGGAAGACTTGTACTCGGCAAGGAACGCGTCCACCGCCGTTTTATTGGTCTCCAGAAATTCCTTGCGCACCGCGACACAGCCCATCATCAGCTTACTGCCCGCCTCGGCAACCTTCTCCCACTCGGTGTTCATCGACAGTGCAACCGTTACCTCTTTGTTCTGCGCGGTAATAGACGACACGTTCGGTTCGGGAACCATCGCGAGCGTAATATCCCCGCTTACCATTTTGGCAACAAGCTCCGTATTTTCTGCCAAAAATTCGATGGTCACGTCCTTGTCGGGGTCAAGGCCGTTTTTGTTCAGCACATACCGCAGGATGTATTCGGGGTTGGCGCCCTCACCGGTGGAGTAGATGGTCTTACCTTTGAGATCCTCAATGGAATCAATACCGTTCCCGTTGTCCAGCATATACAGCACGCCGAGCGTGTTGACTGCAAGAAGCTGCACCTTGCCCTGCGTCTTCTGATACAGCGCCGCCGCTAAATTGGTGGGAACGGCGGCAATGTCCAAATTACCCGATGCCAGCAGATTGCCGACATCCGACGGTACGGAGGATACGGTAAATTCATACTCGTTGGCCGCGGTACCGTTTTTATCCGCTTCCATCAGATGCGCCATGCCGATACCGGTAGGGCCTTGGATCGCACCGACGTTGACGATGGTTTTGACGGCGGGCTCGGCACGGCAGCCCGCAATCATCGCTACGATCAACAACAGAGCCAGTGTGAGTGATACGATCTTTTTCATACAAAATTCCCTCTTTCTTACGATATACGATAGGTTTTACCCTCTTTTACGAGGATGCCTTCACGCACCAATGTGTCCAGTGAACGATACAGGCTGGAACGCCCCATATTCAGGGTGTTCGCCAGTTCGGTCATTGTGCCGGGCAGACGGATCGTTCCTTGCTCGTCTTGATGGGCGAGCAAGTAGTGATACAGGCGGTTCTCCGCATTGCCGTTGGTGAGTGCTGACAGCTTGCGATTTAAAAACCGAATACGGCCGGACAAAAAGCGGATATATTGCTCCGCGATTGTGGGAAACTCCGCGATCAGCCGCGCCATCAGCTCTTGCGGAATAAACTGTACCGCGGTCTCCTCGTCGGCGGTGATCTCGGTCACGTAATCGTCGCTTGCGCTGTCAAACAACGCCGCGACACCAAAGATCTCGCCCGTGTGCAGCCGGTTGATGACGACACTGTGTGCCGCCTCGCCCGACGAACGGACGATCACCGAACCGCTGAGGATCAGCCCGATCGCGCGACGGAAGGTGTGTGTGTTGTACACGACCTGTCCGCGACGGAACGTGACCGGCCGCTCCAAACGCGCGGTGATCCGTTGCCGTTCCTCGTCTCCGATCCCACGAAACAGAAAGAACGCGGATAACGTACTCGCCATCGGAATCCCCCTTTGCTGTATCGTAAAATGTCCCAAATGGGACACTTCGTGCATAGTATACCCTATGAAATCAAGAAAAGCAAGAGGGAAAGGCAAAATATTTTTGAATTTTTGGCGGGGACATTTACTTTCATTGCATTTTATGGTATGCTAATCGTAACATGATGTGTGCAAGGAGGATTTGTACATGAAAAAGTGCTTAGCGGTGCTGTTGGCGGTGTTGCTCCTGATCGGAACGGCGGCGGTAAGTGTCGGCGCCGAGGAGATGGCCTTTCAAGAAACGAGCCGCACACAGATCGACGGCGCCACCATCGAGATCACCGGTACCTTGCCGGAGGGCGGTACGCTGGTGGAAGCGTTTATCGGCGGTGCAGCGTGTGCCGTTACCCCTAAGGCAGAGAATGCGTTCATGGTTTCGTTGGCAGAGGTGCCGACCGGTCTTTACACGAAGATCACCTACGGCTATACGGTGGGTAGTACACCGAACACAACGGCCGTTGAGGGGGATCCCATCGTGGTCGGTGGCCGCTTGGAGGTCACGCTGACAGCGGCGTTCAATGCGGACGGCACGTTGACGGTCACCGCCACCGACGCCAACGATATGCCCGCGCGCGAATATAAGGTGAAGCTGACCTTGGAGGGCATGCCGGAAGAGGGTGTCACCAACAGCAAGGGAAGGTACACCTCGACCTTTCGTGTCAGCGAGGGCAAGGATGCGACCTTTCTGGGGCTGGAGACCGGATACCGTGACACGCCCTTAATCTACGAGGATTCGGCAAAGCAGAGCCTGACACGGCAGACACCCACCACAACGACCATCGCCACAACAACGGCAATCGGGGAAACGACCACCACCGTTTCGGAGGAAACCACCACCTCGGTGAGTGAGGACACGACCACCACGACCGAGCAACAGGCAGGCGCGACCACCGCGACCACGGTATCCACCACCGCAACGGTCAAGGGTGACAGCACCACGGCGCTCCAAAACGGTATGATCGCGATGAATTCGCTTACCGATACCGCCCTGTTGGAAGCCTTTGGCTTAACGCGTCAGGACTTTTTGTCCAAAGCGCGGTTGCTGATCGCCGAGGCGGATTATCAGTCCTTGGTCGGACGCACCGGCAACGTTCCGATGCTGAGCGTGCGTACCTCCACAGCGAAGATCACACCGACGATGGTACAGACAGCGCTGACAAACGTATCGCAATTCTCGAAATATGCCGAAGATCAGCGACAGGTGCTGACCTTTGATCTGTCCTTGCTGATGCTGTCCCGCACCGGTAAGGAGGTGCCGATCACGGCACTGCCCGACGACATCCTCTATACCATTCAGTTGCCCGTTCCCCATGCCATGAAGAAGTGTACCGCTTTCGCGGTCACCGTCATGGACGGAGACCGTCTGATGACACCTCAGGCGGTTGAGGTCAAGAACGGTATGTTTGAGCTTACGATCAACTCGTTGGAGGCGTACACGCTCATTGGCTTCGGTGAGGAGAGCGAGGAAACCGCCGGCGGTCTGTCCTGGCGTCTGGTCGTGCTGCTGATCGCGGGTATCCTGCTGATCGCGGGCGCGGGCGTACTGTTGTATCTGTTTGTGCTGCGCAAACCCGAGGCGGTGGAGTCGAACAACGTGCAGACGACCTTACCGGACAACGATACCGACATTTTCAGCGGTCGCACCGATATGGAAAACACCTGGGAGCCGGAGGATAATTGATCCCGCTCAGCCCCCCCCTTTCACGCAACAATCATAACCACCAGTAAACTGGTGGTTTGCACAACCCCTAGAAGGGGTTGATACCGGCTTAGCCCCTAAAAGGGGCACCGAACAGTATTATCGCATCACACGCACTGCCACCCGTAAACGGGTAAAATGCTCGACTTTTTCTCGGCTCCCTCTGACGAGGGAGCTGGCGAGCA
>JAFYPN010000078.1 GCA_017547465.1 Clostridia bacterium
TGCTCGCCAGCTCCCTCGTCAGAGGGAGCCGAGAAAAAGTCGAGCATTTTACCCGTTTACGGGTGGCAGTGCGTGTGATGCGATAATACTGTTCGGTGCCCCTTTTAGGGGCTAAGCCGGTATCAACCCCTTCTAGGGGTTATGCAAACCACCAGTTTACTGGTGGTTATGATTATTCGGTGGTGTTGTCGGGGGTGTTATCGGTGAGTTCCTGCAACGTTTCGGGGAGCGGGGGAAGATCCGAGAGCGGCTCCTCCTTCACCGAGAACCCTTTCTGGATGGGTTGTGCGTTTTCGTAATCCAGCGCTTCGCGGTAGGAGGGCTTTTTCTTGGTGCGCAGGACGATGAGCAGGGCGACCAGCGTGATCACGCTGATGCCGCTGATAAGTATACCGACGAGCAAGCCCTTCGGTCGATAGGTGAGGGTAACGGTATGCGTGCCGGGTGCAAGGTCGATGCCTAAGAAGCCGTCCGCAACGGAGAACGTCTCCACTTTGGTGCCGTTCACGGTCACCGACCAGCCGCTGTCATACGGGATCGAGGTCATGAGCACGCCGTCCTTGGAAGCGGTGATCGTGCCGGACAAACGACTGCTCCCGAGCTCATCGATGACCAACTGATCGGCGGAAAGTGTTTCCATGCCGTCCGTGTAGGCCGTTTCGTTGAGCCGGGCAACGTAGAAGTTACCGCTGCAGGGGGAGTCTGAGGTGATGGTGAGGGTGGCGACGGTGCCTGCCTCTACCACGCCGGCATTGATGATATACGGCTCGTGCGGGGTGACCGACCAGCGCTGATCGCCCAGCTCGATGGTGAGGGTGTCGGCGGCGCCGCAGTCCGCATACAGATAGATCGGGGCGGTCTCCTCGATGGTGGCTGAGAAGAACGCGGTGCGGTTGTTTTCATCCGTGTGGGCACGGAAGCCCGACGAGGTGCCGGTGGCAACGCCGGCGGAGACATCGTCAGACTGGATATCGTACATCGTGAACAGCGAGGAATAGTTGTTGGTGAGCACGGAAAACAGGAGGTTTTGCGAATAGAACGGATCATAGCGCACGTAGCCGTAGTCCTTAACGTCCTCGCCCACCAGATACCCGATGCCGAGTGCGTCCGGATTTTCATAAATGGTGTAGGAGGTTCCGCCCACCGTGACGGTTTCGATGGCTGTAAGCGGTGCGGGGGCGGTTTGGTCTTCGCCCAGGATCACGTAGCGGATACCGAGCAGCGAGTCGGTGAACGGCTGGAACGACTTGTACAGGTGGCTGTTGACACCGTTGATGGCATATCCCAGACCGCCGAGCAGGCGGGTCGTATCGTAATAGTTGCTGGAGGAGAACGTAGTCAAGCCACGATAGTGGAACAAGGCGGTATCCACGCAGGTGCGGCGGGGCAGGAACTCCAGACGGTAGAAGTCGCCGTTGGCCGCCTCGTCGCCGATCTTCTGTGTTTTTTGTACCGAGGCGCGGATGGCGCGGGTGATCTCATTATCCACGTAATCGCTGTGGCGGGTGAAATATTCGTTGGCGTTGAGCTTAACAAAGGCGTTACCTCCGCCGAGTGCCATTTCCGCCGTGACCGCCAGAAGCAAGATCGCATACGCGACGCGCCGCCGTATCAGCTTGCGGGTGGTCAGCACCAGGATGACGGTGTATACCGCGAAGATCGCGAGGTTGATATACACGGTGGAGAAGCCGTAAGCGTCCCCCCCGAAATGCTCCTCCAGCATCAGATAGGCCACCGCGCCCGCAAAGGTGAGGAACACGTGGCGGGTTTCAATGTGCTTGAGGTTGAGCAGCGTTTCGCACGCCATGAGAAGCAGCAGGAAGGAGTACACGAACGAAAACCGATAGGGCAGGTCGTTGGGAGAATGGAAGCCGTGCCAGGCAAGGTCCGTCCAGTTGACCAAAAAGGTGAAAAACAGGACCAGCCACAGCGCCATGTACACCGCGCGGCGACGCGGCCTGATGCCTTTGTTGACCGCGAACAGCGGGATACACATCGCAGTGAGTACGCCGCAATATAGATTGGGTAGGTTGCCGGCACGCACGGTGGGCGAGGTGTCGGCCAGATGCCTGCCGAGCAGCTCGAAGATATCCAATGTGTTGGTGATGTCCGGCAGATCGGCGCCCGCTGCCGAGGTGTTTTGCAGGGCAAAATACACCGGAATAAGCAGGGCGGCGACCAGACCCGCAGACAGCGCCGAGAAGCCGGCAAAGCGCGCGAACGACACACCAAGCTCCTTGCCGGTGCGGCGGGAACGAACGCAATAGGCAAGGTAGTACAGCACCAAGAACACGCACAGCATAAACCCAATATAATAGTTGGCGTACAGCGCGTACGTGAGCGAGAGAACATAGGTCAGGAATTTGCCGGTGTGCATCAGCCGTTCAAAGCCGAGCACCACCAGCGGCAGGATCATCACCACATCCAACCACATCAGGTTCCAGGAATACGCGATGAGATACATCATCAGCGAGTACATGACCGAGACCATCGGAATGTGCAGGCCGCGTTTGCCGAAGAGCTGTTGTACGCACAGGGCGAACAGCGCGCCGGACAACGCGTTTTTCAGCAGGGTGATGAACAAAATCCCTTGTGCGAGAAGACGCTCGGGGAACAGCAGCAGGAACAGGTTGAGGGGGCTTGCCAAATAATAGCCAAACAGGGAGAGATAGTTGGCACCCAGACCGACCTCAAAGGTGTAAAGGGGATTGGCGCCGTGTAGGATGTCGTAGCGCAGCTCGGCGAGCAGCGGGGCATACTGATGGTGCATATCCACCATCATGGCACTTTTTTCACCGAACGGCCACATGCCGACGAACGAATACGCGACGCACATGGTCGCCACCGAAAGAATCCCCGATACCACCGGATAGAACCACACGGGACGTTCCGACCGCGCATCCCCGCGGTCACGCAGATATTCTCGAGATACAATAAACAGCAACACGCCCAGCAAGGCGGCAATGCCGCCGCAACAGGCGACCTTTTGTGCCGCGCCGGCGGAGGTGGAGGCATCCAGCTGCGTGGGATTCCAACTGCCGACGCCCCACAGTACTAAAAATATCAATGCCGCAAACAGGACGGATGCGGTGACAGCGAGCAACGCTTTGGAGGTGCTCGGTGACAGGCGAGAGTTCATTCGGTTGTTCCCCTTTCGAACATAATCAAGACCAGTATATCATAAAATGTACACAAGAGCAACTTATAAAAAATTTTTAAAAAAGTATTGACAAATATTGGCGGCGGTGGTACGATACATACGGTTAGCGGCGGCTAACGCTTTTTTGAGCAATTCAGTTAGCCTTGACTAACACTGTTGATAGAGAACGTAGGAGATGCACCATGAATTTGATGACCGCAGAGATCGGAAAA
>JAFYPN010000079.1 GCA_017547465.1 Clostridia bacterium
AGTTTGACAATTCATCTACCAATGGCAACTTCGTCCTTATGGTCTTCCATGAACTGCAGGATGGTATCTACCTTGCCGATCGCGCCGTTGGCACCGATCGCCATGATACAATGCGTACCAACAGCGTTGGCGAACTGACCGCTGCGGCGGTAATCCCACCCCATCGCCAGCCCCGACAGGAATCCGGCACAGAACGAGTCACCCGCTCCGGTGGTATCAACGGGCTTGACGGACAAATAGGTAGGAAGGATATAGCGCTTGTCGCGGTTCTCACAGATGAGAGCACCCTTACTGCCGATCTTGATGATCACCGTCTTCACGCCCCTGTCAAAGAAAAAGTCCGCAATACGGTTGGCATCGGTCTCACCGGTCAGTTTAACCGCCTCGTCATAGCTGGGCATAAACAGATCCAGATACGGCAGCACGGCTTCGATCTTGGGCAGCCACACGCCCTCGGAATCCCACGCGGTATCCATCACGGTAAATTTACCGGCTTCCTGCATGCGCTTCATCAGCTGTGCGCAGGGCTCGCCGTCAAACTTCGTCAGCAACATCGCGCCTGCTACGAAAATGATATCGCAGGCAGCGAGTACCTCCTCATCGATATCCTCAAGAACGAACTCCGAGGTGCTGGCAGGGCTATACATAAAACTGCGCTCACCGGTAGAACCGATACACACGACCGAACCGGTAGTCGGGATTCCCTCACGCACACGAACACCCTTGGTGCCGGTTCCGGCCTGCGCCGCTGCGCTTCTGACGAAATTACCGAAGTTATCGTCACCAACCAAGCAGATCAATTCGGAAGGAATGCCCATCTTCCCCATATCCATCGCCGCATTGGCTGCACAGCCACCTACGTGCATCTGCACATCATCCACATATTGCAATACACCCGGAGCGGGGATCGCATCTGCGGGTTTTACCAAAATATCCGTTGTCACACTGCCGATACAGGCAACTCGTTTCATAACCATTTCGCTCCTTACCAAAAATATACACAACTACATCATACCGCGTTTTGAGCGGTATGTCAATTCATTTCCCCATAAAATGAACCGCCGCAGGATGCCCCTGCGGCGGTAATTTTGTGAAAAACTTATTTCAGCGCTTCGGATACCGCAACCGCGCAAGCCACGGTCGCGCCGACCATCGGGTTGTTGCCCATACCGATCAAACCCATCATTTCCACATGAGCCGGAACGGAGGAGGAACCCGCGAACTGTGCGTCGCCGTGCATACGGCCCATGGTATCGGTCAAACCGTAGGACGCAGGACCTGCCGCCACGTTATCGGGATGCAGGGTGCGGCCCGTACCGCCGCCGGACGCCACAGAGAAGTATTTCTTGCCGTTTTCCATCGCCCATTTCTTATAGGTGCCGGCTACGGGGTGTTGGAAGCGAGTCGGGTTGGTAGAGTTGCCGGTGATGGAAACTTCAACCTTCTCGTGCCGCATAATGGCAACGCCTTCCGAAACGTCATTGGCACCATAGCAACGAACCTTTGCACGCTCACCGTCGGAAAACGCTTTTTCACGGACGATCTTGAGCTCGTCGGTGTAGAAATCATACTCAGTCTCCACATAGGTGAAGCCGTTGATACGGCTGATGATATACGCCGCATCTTTGCCCAAGCCGTTGAGGATCACGCGCAGGGGCGCTTTACGAGCCTTGTTCGCGGTACGTGCGATACCAATAGCACCTTCCGCAGCCGCAAAGGATTCGTGACCCGCGAGGAACGCAAAGCAGTCGGTTTCTTCCGACAAAAGCATTTTGCCGAGGTTGCCGTGACCAAGACCGACACTCCGCTGCTCGGCAACCGAGCCGGGCACACAGAACGCCTGCAGACCTTCGCCGATCACAGCAGACGCCTCCGCCGCTTCGGACACGCCGCGTTTGAGCGCCAGTGCCACACCCAGCGTATACGCCCATACCGCGTTTTCAAACGCGATGGGCTGTACACCCTTGACGATGGCGTCCACATCAATGCCCTTGCTCAGGCAGAGGTCGCGGCACGCTTCCATCGAACCTAAATCGTTCTCGGCTAAAAATTTTTCGATTTTCGCAAGGCGTCTGTCCTTACCTTCGAATTTCACATCGTTCGCCATTTCTGCAACCTCCTCTTATTCTTCACGGGGGTCAATGTACTTCGCCGCAGAATCAAAGCGACCGTACTGACCGATATTCTTGTTGTAGGCTTCGTTCGGCTCCATACCGTGACGAATGTCTTCCAGCATTTTGCCCAGGCGGACAAACTGGTAACCGATAACTTCTCCGTCTTCATCCAGCGCAATCTTGGTGACATAGCCCTCCGCCATTTCCAGGAAACGAACGCCCTTCGCCTTGGTGGAATACATAGTGCCCACCTGCGAACGCAGGCCTTTGCCCAGATCTTCCAGACCGGCACCGATAGACAAGCCGTCCTCGGAGAAAGCGGACTGGGTGCGACCGTATACGATCTGCAAGAACAGTTCGCGCATCGCGACGTTGATGGCATCGCACACGAGGTCGGTATTCAGGCATTCGAGCAGCGTTTTGCCGGGCAGGATTTCCGCCGCCATGGCCGCCGAGTGCGTCATGCCCGAGCAGCCGATGGTTTCCACCAACGCTTCCTCAACAACGCCCTCTTTGATGTTCAGCGTCAGCTTACAGGTACCCTGCTGCGGCGCACACCAACCCACACCGTGAGTAAGACCGGAAATGTCGGCGATTTGTGTAGCTTTTACCCATTTGCCCTCTTCGGGAATAGGCGCAGGACCGTGATGCGGGCCCTTTTTCACTATACACATTTGTTCAACTTCATGGGAATAGTTCATATTGGTACTCCTTTCGGATTTTAATGCATCTTGTATTATACCCCGATTTTGCGGGAAACGCAAGGGGCTTGTCCCAGAATTTGTTAATTATTTCACAAAAAAGGCCGATGCGTATGCATCGGTCCTCATCGATTTGATTTTACTCCTCACGAGCAGCAGGTTTGCGTAGCATCTGACGCATGTGATGTACCTCGGACGCGTGCTTGGCCAGATCCTCCTCGGTGCGCTTAAGCAGCTCATCTACGAAGTCCTGTGCCCCCTTGCGCATCTCGCGACATTTAAGTTGGGTCTGTGTTGAGATCTCATTCGCTTTTTGAGCGGCCAGCTTGACGACCTCTTCCTGCATCACCATGGCGCGTGCGCGCTCCTCGGCAGTACGCACAATGTCCTCCGCTTCCTTTTTCGCGGTTTCAATGATATCGGCACGATCTGCCACGATAGATTTCGCCTGGCGAATCTCGCTGGGCATGTTGCCGCGAATATCATCAATGATATCACGCAGTTTGTCCGCCTCCACCAGACATTTGCCGCCGGACAGGGGCAACCCCCATGCCTTGTCGATCATCTCGTCGATCTGATCCAATAAATTCTCGATAGTCATGCTTCTTCGTTCCTTCCGTATTTTTCTAAAATATCCCTTATAATGCACGCTGGCACAAATTCATGGATATCACCACCGAGCGCCGCCACCTGTTTGACCAAACTGGACGACAGATACATATACTCGGCATTGGTCGTCAGAAAAACCGTTTCGACTGACGGGTTCAATTTGCGATTGGTAAGTGCCATTTGGAATTCGTATTCAAAATCCGACATAGCACGTAGACCTTTGACGATGACGGTCGCCTGCTTCTCACGAGCATATTCCGCGAGCATTCCGCTGTAGGCTTCCACCTCCACATTCGGCAGCGCCGCGGTGGCACGCTTGAGGAACTCCACGCGCTCGTCCTGTGTAAATAACGGATGCTTGTTGTTGTTCACCATGACAACCACGATCACCTTATCAAACATCGCCGCCGCACGGGAGATAATGTCGAGATGACCGCAGGTCACCGGGTCAAAGCTACCCGGACAAATCGCCAGTTTCATATACACCCTCTATTCTTTCTCGCGGTACAGCCGCACGATCACCCGCCCGTACCGATAGGAACGGTACAGAGAAAACGCCCCAATGGTTTCGGGCAACTGCGTTTCGCGATCGCTCTCGCAGACCACCGTGCCACCCGTCGCCACCTTACTGCCGAGCTGTTTCAGACACGGCACCAACAGCTCTGACGCATACGGCGGATCCAAAAACACCAGATCAAACGGCCCCGCCGTGTGTGCAAGATACTCCATCGAATCACGACACACGACCTCGGCGCTCGCCTCAAGCTTTGTCGCTTTCAGGTTGCGGCGGATCACCTCCACCGCCTGACGGCTGCGATCCACAAACGCACAGGAGCGTGCACCGCGGCTGAGCGCTTCAACACCCATCTGCCCCGAACCGGCGAACAGGTCCAGCACCCGCCGTCCCTCGATTTCAAAACTGATGGCGGAGAAAAGCCCCTCCTTGACGCGCTCAGACGTAGGACGGGTATCCAACCCCTCGAGCGTTTCCAGCCGGCATCCCCGCGCTGTTCCGGTAATAACTCTCATACAACCTCTATTATCCCATTATCCGCGGATAATGTCAATATTTTTTACAAAACTGCTGCTTTAAGCGCCTCGACACGGTCCGTGCGCTCCCACACAACATCGAGATCTTCGCGCCCGATATGACCGTATGCCGCCAGAGCGCGATAGATGGGACGGCGCAACTCCAACGTATCAATGATCGCCGCGGGGCGGAAATCAAACACGCGACGCACCGCGGCAGCAAGCGCTTCGTCTTTTATCACGCCGGTACCGCGGGTATCCACACGCACCGATACCGGATTTGCCACGCCGATAGCATAGGCCAGCTGCACCTCACACTGAGTCGCCAAGCCCGCCGCAACCACATTCTTTGCCGCGTAACGCGCCATATACGAAGCGGAGCGATCTACCTTGGTAGGATCCTTTCCGGAGAACGCGCCGCCGCCGTGGCAGGCATAACCACCATAAGTGTCCACAATGATCTTGCGCCCGGTCAGGCCACTGTCTCCCTGAGGGCCGCCTACCACGAACCGTCCGGTAGGGTTGACATAAATCTTGGTATTCTCATCCATCAGCGCTGCCGGCACTACCACGTTGATAAGCTTGTCCGTGATATCGGCACGAATCGTGTCCAACGTGACGTCAGGGTCGTGCTGAGTGGACACGACAACGGTATCCACACGCACCGGTTTGTGCTCGTCGTATTCTACTGTCACCTGCGTTTTGCCGTCCGGGCGCAGATAAGGCAGTGTGCCGTTTTTGCGCAGCGCTGTCAGCTCTTTTGCCAGATGATGCGCCAACGAGATCGGCAGTGGCATCAACTCAGGAGTCTCGTTGCAGGCAAAACCAAACATCAGTCCCTGATCACCCGCGCCGATGCGGTCGTACACATCGCCGGCATCCGTGCCACGCACCTCAATCGCCTCGTTAACACCCATCGCGATATCCGGCGACTGCTCATCCAGCACGGTCATCACCGCACAGGTGTTGCCGTCAAAGCCGATCGCCGCGTTGTTATACCCAATATCGTTCACCACCCCACGCACGATACGGGGAATATCCACCGACGCGCCCGTCGTGATCTCGCCCATCACCATGACCATACCGGTGGTGGTCACGGTCTCGCACGCGACATGCGCCGTGGGATCCTGTCCAATGATCGCATCGAGTACTGCGTCGGAGACCTGATCGCACACCTTATCCGGATGTCCCTCGGTTACGGATTCGGATGTAAAAAAGTGTCTTGCCATATTGTTTACCCCTTTTCTTATGTCCACACAAAAACGCCCCGCACAGAATGCGGGGCGTATCTCCACCTCATCTGTCGGTCAAAACCGCAGGATTTAGCACCTTGCACGTTTGCAGGTTGCCGGGCTTCACAGGGCCTGTCCCTCCGCCACTCTTGATAAGGACCTATTCAATTTTTCCGTGATTACTATTCTATCACAATTTGTCGATTTGTCAATACAAAAGTGTAATGGTATGTACGCGATGGAAGGTTCCCCCTGCCTCAACACACTGAATACCGAATTTTTTGGTGATGTCGCCGTCGTGTCCCACCACGTCGGGGAAGCCGCACCAGGGCTCGACGCACAGGAACGGCGCGTGATACGGTTGCCACAACAACAGGTGGTCAAAGTCCTCGTACACGACCTCCACACCACGTCCCGTTTCTTTGTTTCTCAAAATCAACGAGTTGGACTTGGTACCATCGCGGAAATTAAGCGAACTGGCCTCGAAGTCCACCTCATGCAGTTCAAAGATCTTGCTGTTATCCAGCATCAGTTTTCTATCGTGTCCTGTGCTGATATTGGTTGAGGTATACAGCGTTTCTGCCTGCGGGAACTCAATTTCGTAGGCATCAATACCTTCAGGGCACGCATATGCTTCATGCGCACCGATCGACATGTACAACGGCTTCTCCGCGGGGTTTTTAACGTCGTAGTCCACTTGGATTGTATCACCGTTCAATCGGTAAGTGATGCGCAGTTCATACGCAAACGGATAGATCGCGCGGCTCTCCTCGTCATCGCGGAGCAAGAATGTCGCTTGGGTATCGGTGGCGCTCTCCACCTCAAATAATTTGGTCCACGCATACCCGTGCTTCGGCAGGGAATACGTTTTGCCTTCGTAGTGATACTCATCGTTGATCAGCGCGCTGCAGATCGGGAATAGCACGGGTGCGTGCTTTGCCCAATGCTTCGGATCACCGTGCCACAGATACTCCACGCCGTTTTTCGCCAGTACCGACGTCATTTCCGCACCCTCTTCTTTGATGGTGACGGTCATCGCCTCGTTTTTTAAAATAACCATTGTTTTCTCTCCTTTATTTTACGATCACGGATATGCCGTCCGGTATCGCAACAATTTTCACATCTTGCTTTTGCAACAGATCTTTGGCTTTGGTAAGTGCTTCTTCAATGGAATGTGCGGGGATCATGTGCATATCCCGCACAATATCGTCCGGTGCATTGGACACATAGATGACCGATGCACGCATCAAAATTCGCAGAAAGATCTGTGACATCCACTGGTCGGGCTCGGTCTCATTCCGTGCACGGTCTAAAAACAGTTGCATCGTTTCACGGATATCGGTCGTTTCTGCCATGCGGCGGTAAAAATGATCCCCGCCGGTACCGTCATCCGATGCGGCAAGCATAATGATCACACCGTCTTGTTTAACGGTGGCCTCAGCCGCCGTCATCCCCTTTACCGCTTGGTATATATTTTGGTCTAACGGATATCCGCCGTTCGTTGTGATCACAATGTCAGCAGGCGTCGCCTTTGCACCACAAAGAGCAGACAAAAAGTCCGTGCCCTTTTTATGAGCCTCCACGGCATCTCCGGCCGTCGCAAAGATGGGCTCTTTTTCGGAATTCAACACCACGTTCACAATAAATTGCAGGTTTGCTTTTTGTGCGGCCCACACCATATCCTTGTGTATGGGGTTGTCCTCTAAAATTCCTGTTCTTGCCTGCTTATCCGCAATAAATTCCGAACAATGATTGGCAAGCACGGTCGTCCTTCCGGCAATACCGGGAAGTACGCTTTTTCTCCCCCCTGAAAAGCCCGCAAAAAAGTGCGGTTCAATAAACCCTTCTGCAACCAGCAGATCTGCCTCATACGCAATACGGTTGATCTCACACTGCCCGCCTGATGGCAAAACGCCGATGTTAACAAGCTTTTCCCGCTCATCGCAATCGTGAATATAAATGGTCTCGTTTTGCACGATCTCTTCCCCGAACTTGCTTATCAGCTCCTCCTTGGTCGTGCCCCGATGGCAGCCCGTCGCGATAAGAATCGTGATCTGGGCGTCGGGATTGCCGTTTCGGATCTCGCGGAGCATTTGCGGCATGATGATCTTACTCGGCACGGGACGCGTGTGATCGCTTGCAATAATGACGACTTTCTTCTTATTCTTGGCAAGCTCGCAGAGCCTTTTGCTGCCCACAGGCGACTCTATCGCCCGTCGCACAAGCTCATCTGCGTCACATTCAGGCTGATACTCCTCAATTGACGACGTTAACACATCAACAAGTTGTCTTTCGTCAAACGAGTGGGTTATTGTTCCTTTCCCATAAGGAAATGCTATCGTTTTCATCCGTTATCCTACTCCTTCTTATTTTTCCCATTTGTCGCATAACGCATGGATCTGTGCCGTAAATTTGGCAAGATCCTTATTCGCGCGCCCACGGCTGTTTTCAATGACACGCAGCAACCGCTGTCCGGCGGCGGCAAGCTTACCGAACACCGTGTTTTCGCGACGGGTACCACCCGCTTTCCGCTCAATGCGTCGGCGGCTGCCCTGCTCGACCTGTCTGTCTTCTAACAGCTCCCACGCATCCCCGCTGTACGGTGCTGTCGCCTGCTGTTGCTGCTCGCTCGTCAGGCGGGCGGCTAAGGTCTCACACGCGCCCTCGTCACCGTGGTTGACAAATACCCTGATCGGCTTTGGATCAAACGAAGCAACCCACTGCATCAGCCCGTTGTCATCGGCATGACTGCTAATGCTGTTAAGCCGTGTGATCTCGGCGTTTACCCCAATGGTCTCGCCAAACAGCTTGACTTCCTTTGCTCCGTCCAGTAACAAACGACCGATGGTGTTCACCGACTGATAACCGACAAACAAAATGGAGCTTTCCGCCCGCCACAGATTATGCTTCAGATGATGGCGAATACGTCCCGCCTCACACATGCCGCTGGCGGATAGGATGACCTTGGAGCGTTTGTCTGCGTTGATCGCCCGCGAATCATCCGCCGTTACCGAGGTGGAAAGTCCCGCAAACCCGATAGGATTCTTGCCGCTTTGTACCAGTGTGCGGGTCTCCTCGTCGTAGCATTCCATGGCCGTCGCCCCGAAAATACGCGTGGCTTCTACCGCGAGCGGACTATCCACCACCACTGGGAATTCTCCGTGACCTTTGACCAAGTTCTGCTCCTTGATCTGGCGAATAAAATACAGCATTTCCTGCGTGCGTCCCACCGCGAACGATGGAATGACCACGTTGCCTCCACGATCAAAAGTGCGCTGGATCACCGCGGCTAAGTCGCGGACATAATCCGGCTTCTCCTCGTCGTGACTGCGATCACCGTAGGTGGATTCCACCACCACGTAATCCGCCGTTTTCAGCAACTGCGGATCCCGCAAGATGGGTTTGTTGTTGTTTCCGATGTCGCCCGAAAACACAATGTGCTTCTCCTCGCTGTTTTCTCTGGCGGTCACCGTGATCGAAGATGAACCCAGCAAATGCCCCGCATCGGTAAAGGTCACCGACACCTCATCAAACAGCGTGTACGCGGTGTCGTAGTCACACGGCACGAAGTGCGGCAACACGCCCTCTACATCCTGCATGGTATACAGCGGCACATACGGCGGTTGCCCCGCGCGTTGTGCCTTGCGGTTACGCCACTGTGCCTCAAATTCCTGGATGTGCGCTGAATCGCGCAGCATGATCTGACACAGGTCTGTCGTCGCACGGGTGGCGTACACCGATCCGCGGAACCCGTTCGCGTACAGCATGGGAATCTTGCCGGAATGGTCAATGTGCGCGTGCGTCAGCAACACCGCATCAATTAGCGAGGGAGCGACCGGTATCTCCTGATTTTCAAACAGATCCCGTCCCTGCTCCATACCGCAATCGATCAGTATCTTTTTGCCGCCTACCGTCAGCAGTGTACAGCTGCCGGTCACCTCATGCGTAGCGCCTAAAAACGTGATCTTCATCGCACATCCTCCTTCTCTCTATCATTATATGCCGTTTCGGTTCTTCTTACAAGATGTTTTCCAAAAAAATACTGGATTGGAAAAGTGTAGATTTTTTTACTTGTATCCGTTATAATAGAACTATGTATCAAGCAAAAGGAGGGACCCCCTATGCAAAAGCTCAATTATAAACGCACCGTCTTGGTCGGCTTTGCCTTCTTCCTCATCAGCGCATTCTGGCAGGCGTATGATGCCACCATTCCTGTGTTGTTAACCAACAAGTTTGGCATGTCACAAACGTGGTCGGGTCTGATTATGGCGCTCGACAACGTGCTTGCGGTGTTTATGCTGCCACTGTTTGGCGCACTCAGCGACAAAAGCCGTTCCCGTTTCGGCAAACGCACACCGTTCATCGCCCTCGGTACCGTACTTGCGGCCGTGTTGCTCATCGGGTTGTCATTCGTTGACAACATCCAGTTAAAGCATATCCGTGAGGTCGCCGCAATCGACGATCCCGCCGCGCTCACCGCCATTTACGAAACGCAAGGCGACAAAGCTTTAAAAACACCCGAGGGCGAGGTGTTCGTATTATCGGACAAGTTCACACTAAAAGAGTTTACCGAAATTACGTGCGAAGTAGAAAAAGACGGTAAGAAGGTTGCCAATCAAGACTACACAAATTACGTGGAGCCCGCTCGCGAAGCGCGCGTTGCCGAGATTACCGCACAAAACCCTTCATCGCTCATATTCTTTATCAGCTTACTGCTCCTATTGCTCATTTCCATGTCCCTATTCCGCTCCCCTGCTGTCGCGTTGATGCCGGATGTTACCGTCAAGCCGCTCCGCAGTAAAGCAAACGCCATCATCAATTTAATGGGCACCGCCGGCGGTATTTTGGTTCTCGTGTTGGGTATTGTGTTTGCCATCTCCAAAAAGCGTAATGCGTTGATGCCGTATACCACGTATTATGTCATTATCGCAGGGCTTATGTTGGCGGCGTTGGTCGTTTTCCTGCTCACCGTGCGCGAAAAGAAGTGGTCACGAGAAATGCAGGAGGACAGCATCCGCCTCGGCATCGAGGAAGCTCCCGACGACACATCCAAGAAACCAGGGCTCACCAAGGACGAAAAGCTTTCGCTGATTCTCATTCTCGCTTCCATCGCGCTGTGGTACTTCGGCTATAACGCGGTCACCTCCAAGTACTCGATTTACGCGCCAAAAGTGTTGGCGAAGGATTACAGCACCACCATGTTGCTCGCACAAGCGGCGGCGATCGTCGCCTATCTCCCCGCAGGTATCGTCGCCTCTAAGATCGGTCGTAAAAAGACCATTCTCGGCGGTGTTGTGATGCTCACAACCGCATTCGGCGTGGCGGCGTTTTTGCGGTCCGACAGTCCCACCATGCTGATGAATGCGATGTTTATGTTAGCGGGTATCGCATGGGCCACCATCAACGTCAACTCCTTCCCGATGGTGGTGGAAATGTGCTCGGGCAGTGACATCGGTAAATATACCGGGTATTACTACACGGCGTCCATGGCGGCGCAGATCGCCACCCCCGTGTTATCGGGTTTCCTGATGGATAAGATCAGCTTCACCGCCCTGTTCCCCTATGCCGCCATTTGTGTCGCGCTCGCCTTTGTGACGATGTTCTTTGTCCGTCACGGTGACGCGAAGATCGTCGCCAAAAAGGGCTTGGAGGCGCTGGATATCGATGATTGAGTTTCTTGTTGCGTTGCTTATCATCGCTGTTATCTTGTGTATTCTGTACGTCATCGCCGTTGGCGGACGTACGGGTCACACCACCAAATTACAAGACTACGTATATGCTCACCGTGGTCTGCACAACGACGCACGCCCCGAAAATTCCCTGTCCGCCTTCCGCGCGGCGCGGGATCGCGGCTACGGCATTGAACTGGATCTTCATCTGTTAAAAGACGGCACGCTCGCCGTCTTTCACGACCATACGCTGATCCGTATGACGGGCGAGAACGGCAAGATCGAGGATCTCACCGCCGCCGACCTTTTGCAGTATCATTTAAACGGTACGGCGGAAACCATTCCCACGTTCGAGCAGGTACTCTCGGTGTTTAACGGAGTAGCCCCGATCGTCGTAGAACTCAAAGCCGCGGGCAACCACGGTGCCTTGGTGGACGCCGCGATCAACGCACTCAAAACGTACAACGGCGACTACTGCATCGAGTCGTTTGACCCCCGCTGTCTGTTACATCTCAAAAAACGGTATCCGGACGTCGTGCGCGGTCAATTGTCGCAGAACTTTTTTAAGAGCGAGGAAAAACTGTCGGGTATCACCAAGCTTCTGCTGACATACCTACTGACAAACCTCCTCACCCGCCCCGATTTCGTGGCGTATAAGTTCACCGACCGAAATTCTTTAAGCGTCACGCTTGCCCGCAAGCTGTGGCGCGTGCAAGGCGTCGTGTGGACACTCACCGATATAGAACAACACAAAACAGCCCTACAAGAAGGTTACCTTCCCATTTTCGAAAATTACGAACCGTAA
>JAFYPN010000080.1 GCA_017547465.1 Clostridia bacterium
CTTATAGAAGGTGATGATACCGATTTTCCGGCCGGTCTTTTCATTCAGCATTTTGGCAGTGAGATAGCCCAGCGCTGTCCAATGTGCTACCGTCTCCCGGTCGGCAAGCACCCAGCCATCCCGGCTGTGGAAATAATCCTCATCCTCAAACACCCGATCCGTAGAAAACAGGCGCACATTCGGATTGGTCTCATAATAGGACGTAGGCGTGTTGGTCTCACCCAATTTCATCTGCATATTGGATTGTCCCGAAAGCAGATACACATCGCCGAAACAGACATCGGAAATGCTCCGCTTGACCCCGTTCAGCTCCACCTGAAGCACATAGGGACCGCCGTAATCGAAAGGCGGAAGTTCCGCCAGCCAAACGTCGCCGTCGGCCTGTACCGTTTGCGTTTTTTCTCCGATGGTAACCGTCGCCGTTCCGTTACCTGTGCCGAACACCCGCACGGGCTTGTTCGCCTGCAAAATCACTCCGTCGCAGAACAGTTGGTTAAGTTCCATAGTGCACCTCCGAACAAGTTTTTCGATGTCATTATATCACCGCCAAACGGAAATAGCCATGCATTTATGTTGCATCCGAACGGCAAAAACGCTTGATTTTCCGATGCCGACATGATATAGTAGGCATAAGTTTTAAAAAGGAGCGCACACACATGAAGTTGGAGCTGATTTTTGCCTTTTTCGCTCTGCTGGGCGTGATCGATAAGATATTCGGTGACAGGTTCCGCTTGGGACAAGCGTTTGAAAAAGGCCTGATGACCGCGGGCCCGCTGATCCTGTCGATGGCGGGCATGATCGTTCTGTCCCCCGTGGTGGCGCAGGGGCTTTCCTCCGTGCTGGCACCGCTCTGCGCGGCGGTCGGCATGGACATGTCGGTGCTGTCCGGCTTTTTTGCGGTGGATGCCGGCGGCGCGACCATGGCGTACGCGCTGTCCGAAGATGCCACCATGCGGGCGTATAATGGTATCGTGGTTGCCTCAATGCTGGGCGCCACCATCTGCCCCGTCATCCCGCTCGCCATGCAGATGGTAAAAAAAGAACTGCACGACGACGTGCTGAAGGGTCTGCTTTGCGGTATTGCTACCATCCCGCTCGGTTGTCTGTTGTCGGGCTTGATCATGGGCTGTCCGCCCGTACCGTTGCTGTTGAACAGCCTGCCGATGCTGGTCATCTCGGCGGTGATCTGCTGGGGGCTGTGGAAAAATCCGTCGCTGATCACCAAGCTGTTCAGTCTGCTCGGCAAGTTTCTGATGGCGGTCGTCTGCGTGGGCTTGCTGATCGGCATGTTGGATCTGTTCGCGGGGGTCAAAGTATTTAAAAACATGGCGCCTCTGAGTGAGGCGTTTACGGTCATCGGCAGCATTTCGGTAATTCTGGCAGGCGTGTTCCCGTTGCTGGAGATCGTGTCGCTGTTGCTCAAACGGCCGATGGCGTGGTTCGGCAAAAAGATCGGCGTGAGCGACACGTCGGTGCTCGGATTCGTCACCACTCTCGCCAATTCCATTCCGGTGTTTGCCATGCTGGAAGACATGGACAAAAAAGGGCGCATCCTGAACATGGCGTTTGCGGTATCGGCGGGCTATGTGTTCGGTGATCACCTCGCCTTCGTGCTGTCGTATGACCGCGCGTATACGCTGCCGATGGTGGTCGGCAAGCTCGTCGGCGGTGTGACCTCGATCTTGCTGGCGTTGTTGATCAGCAAACGGGACAAGGAGGCGACGGCGTGAGCACCATCCGCAACATGCGCGAGAGTGACAGGCCCTGCGTAATGGCAATGATGCGCGAGTTTTATGCCTCCCCCGCCGTGTTCAGCAACGGGTCGGACACGATCTTTACCGCCGATATCGACAACTGCATCGGCGACAATCCATATATCGAAGGGTACGTCATCGAAGATAACGGCATACAGGGGTACGCGATGATCGCCAAGAGCTATTCCACCGAATTTGGCAAGACCTGCATCTGGATCGAGGATCTGTATATCCGCACCGATCACCGCGGGAGAGGGCTCGGCAAGCAATTATTGACCTTTATTTTCAATCAATACACCGACTGCATCTTCCGCCTGGAAGTGGAGGAGGAAAACGAACGAGCGGTACGATTGTATGAAGCAAGCGGAGTTACGGTGCTGCCGTATATGGAAATGAAGAAATAAGAAAAACGCGGCATGAAATCATGCCGCGTTTGTTTTTCGATCAGGTATTCTTCATGATGATGGAGCCGACACATTCACCGACGTGTTCGCAAGCATCGGCACAGACCTCAAAACAATCGAAGATCTTGTACCACGCGATAGTCGTCAGCGCATCGGTCGAGTCCTTGGTAATGCTGTGCATCGTCGCCAGATACAGACGGTCGCACGCTTCTTCCACGTCGTTGCAGGAAATGATGAGTTCGTGCATGGTCTTGGATTTCTTGAAGTTCTCAAATTCGCCCATGATCCGCTCGATGACTTCACAGCCCTTGACCAGATTTTTTGCAAATTCGATAGCGGCCGGATGCATCTCTTTGACACCGTAAATATAGAATTTCTGCAAGATCTCCTCGATCGAATCGGACACGTTATCCAACTGCTGGCTGAGCATGTCCAGATCCTCGCGGTCGACCGGCGTGACAAATGCCTTCGCAAGGGCGCCGTTCATCTCATGTTTTTTGATATCCGCGTTGTGTTCAAACGTATGCATCTTCTCGAGCATTTCCTCAATCTTATCCGCATCGTAATGTTCGAGACATTCGACCAGGTAGTTCGCCGCGCCTTTCGCGAGGGTCGCACAGCTTGAGAAATTTTCAAAGTAGAATTTATCACTTTTAGCCATTGTTTTACGTCTCCTTCTTTTTTACTTAAAGATAAACAGGAACAGTTTGGTTACCAAAAATGCCAGAATACCGCAACCGGGGAAGGTCAATATCCACGTCATGACCATTTCTTTTACCACGCCGAAATTGATCGCCGAAATGCGCTTGACAGCGCCGACACCCATGATGGAGGTCGTTTTCACATGAGTGGTGGACACAGGCAAACCGAACACCGAACAGAAAACCAAGGAAATGGAGGAGGCAATATCAGCGGAGAAACCCTGATATTTTTCCAATTTCACCATGTCCATACCGACCGACTTGATGATCTTTTTACCACCCATCGCCGTTCCCGCCGCCATGATGATCGAGCAAACGATCATCAGCCACATCGGGATCTCAAACGAGGAGGCGGCCACACCGGTACCCTGCAAAGTGAAAACACAAAGCAGGATAATACCCATAAATTTCTGTCCGTCCTGCGCGCCGTGCATAAATGCCATGGCCGCCGCGCCAACGATCTGCGCGCCCTTGAAGAACGGCTCGGTCTTGGGACGGTCGGCTTTGCGGAACAGGAA
>JAFYPN010000081.1 GCA_017547465.1 Clostridia bacterium
AAGCCTCCCCTTGTCAGGGGAGGTGGATTTTGCCGTAGGCAAAAGACGGAGGGGTAGTCGATAGTATCTCTCCCTCAGTCTCGCTATGCTCGCCAGCTCTCTCGTCAGAGGGAGCCGAGAAAAAGTCGAGCATTTTACCCGTTTACGGGTGGCAGTGCGTGTGATGCGATAATACTGTTCGGCGCCCCTTTTAGGGGCTAAGCCGGTATCAACCCCTTCTAGGGGCTGTGCAAACCACCAGTTTACTGGTGGTTATGATTTATGACGGCGCACCGCTACGGTCACCGCCAGCACCCGCCCGGCTCCGTAGATCTTCAACATCTTCGCACATTCGTGCAGTGTCGCGCCGGTGGTGATCACATCGTCGACGAGCAACAGCGTCTTGCCCCGTACTGTGCGGTCTGTCACCTCAAACACGCCCAACACGTTTCCGGATCTCGCGTGAAGATCCAGCTCCTTTTGCGGCGGTGTTTCGTATATCTTTTTAAGCGTCGCATACACCGGTAACATCAGCTGTGTTCCCAGCGCCTCGGCAAGCAGCTTCCCTTGGTTGTATTCCCGCTCGCGCAGGGCGCGTGCCGTCATGGGCACATAGGTAAGACCGTCGATCGGCTCATCGCCGTACTCGCGCCGTACCACCTCACGCATCCGTTCGGCAAAGTAGCGGATCGCATCGGGATCGTCGCGCCGCTTGAGGCGCAGTATCCCGTCACGGACAGCGGCCTCGTAATAAAACGGTGCCGCTATTTTGTCAAACGCCAACCGGTGCTTTGCACAACCGCATTGCCGCTTGGCTTGTCCGCAATACATGCATACGGGCGGCGCGACGACCGATAGGTGCGCCTCACACGCCTGACAGCAGACACGTACCGGTGCGATCACCGTATCGCAAAAGACACACCGTTTCGGTAAGAAAACAGCAAGAAGGCGTTCGCGTACGGTCATGAGAAAAACCTTGCCGCCTGTTCCAAGAAGTGCATAAGCCCGGTGTACCGCAAGGTCTTACGGTGGTTGTTCACCATCGTGCGTACCGTGTCGCGGTCACCCACCGCGATCAGCAGGGCTTTTGCCCGCGTGACCGCCGTGTACAATAGGTTGCGGTAGCATAACAGCTGCGGCACGTGACAGATCGGCAACACCACCGTATCAAATTCACTGCCTTGACTTTTATGTACCGTGATGGCATACGCCAGCTCCAGTTCCTTAGCCTGTTCATAGGTGTACAGCGCCACGCGGTCGTCGTAGCGGATCTTCAACACCTGCTCGCGCGGGGAGATTTCCTCAAGCACCCCAATATCCCCGTTGAATACTCCGGTTCCGAGTTCACCGCTGTCGCGCGTCCAGCCGATATCGTAGTCATTTTTAATGTGCATGACCTTATCGCCCTCGCGCAGTAACACACCCTCACCGTTCCACTCGCGTTTGGTCTCGCTGCACGGATTGAGCACCTCCTGCAACCGTTCGTTGAGCCGTACCGTGCCGAGTGCACCTTTACGGCCGGGACACAACACCTGAATCCCGTCAAACACACTGGTGCCGTAGCCGGCGGGCAGGCGTCTGGCGCACAAGTCCACCACCGTGTCCGCGGCACCGTCCGGCGAGAATTTCTCCAAAAAGAAGAAATCGCCGTCTTTTTTGGTAAGCTTCGGCATGTCGCCCGACACGATCAAGTGCGCGTTGGCGACAATATCACTCGTGAGCGCCTGACGGAACACTTGATTCAGCTTCACCACCGGCAACACGCCGCTGTCGATGAGATCGTGCAACACACTGCCCGCACCCACCGCGGGCAGCTGATCGGTATCCCCCACTAAGATCAAGCGACACGCCGGTTTTAAGGCGCGTAACAGACTTTCAAACAACAGCGCGTCCACCATGGATACCTCGTCCACGATCAGCGCGTCTGCCTCCAGCGGGTTTTTCTCGTTACGGTCGAACACCGGCGTATCGTGCTCATCCCATTTCACCTCCAACAAACGGTGAATGGTCCGCGCTTCACAGCCGGTCAACTCGGTCATGCGTTTGGCCGCGCGGCCTGTCGGTGCGGCGATCTCGACACGCTCACCAAGTCCCTCCAGTAAGGCGATGATGGCGCGCAGGGTGGTCGTTTTACCCGTACCGGGACCGCCGGTCAAAATCAGCACGCCCTTTTCCACCGCCGCCAGCACGGCTTCTCGTTGCCGTGCTTGATAGGTGATGCCGTTTTGGCGTTCCATCGTTTCCAGATTCTTATAAATCGCGTCGTTGATCTCGGTATGAAAACCGGTCATCAGCTGAATGCGTGACGCGGCGTATTTTTCAGCCTGATGCAACGCGGGCAGGAATACAAACACCTGCCCGCCGATCTGCTCGGTGCGCACGGTAAACCGCCCGACCATATCCTGCAGCGTTTCGCCGGTCTTGATCGCATCCACACCCAGCATTTGTGCCGTGGCGGCGATGAGCTTGTCCGACGGCAGACAGGTGTGTCCGTTTTGCAGGTTGTGCCTGAGCACGTGCAACAACCCCGCCTCAATGCGGCGGGGATCGTCCGGCAGGCGATCCATGCCCGTGCAGATGGTGTCCGCCCGCTCAAAGGAGATATACAACCCTGTCGAGCACAGCAGGTACGGGTTGGAACGGATGGTTTCCACCGTCGCCATGCCCCACCGTTTCCAGCAACGCAACGCCTCGCTTTGAGTGAGTCCGTAACCCGCAAACGCGAGGATCACCTCGCGCAGACCGAACTGCTCGCGGTATTCCTTGGCGATTTTCTGCGCTTTGGCGGCGGTGATGCCGCGCACCTCGCACAGCCGCTCGGGTTGTTCCTCCATCACGCGCAGGGTATCCTCCCCAAACTGTGCCACCAACGCCGAGGCCGTGACCGGTCCGATGCCCTTGATCGCACCGGAGGCTAAATACCGAAAGACCGCGTCGCGGTCGGTGGGCAACTCGTGCTCGCAGGTATGCGCGCGAAACTGACGGCCGAATTTGGGATGTTCCACCCATTCGCCCGTCAGCTTCAATTGTTCACCCGCCTGCGTGGTCGGCAGAACCCCCACCACCTTGTGGAATTCGTCCTCCGCCACAAGCTCCAGCACCGTCCAGCCGTTTTCCTGGTTGCGAAAAACCACACGCTCCACGATGCCGGATAACACCTGCTCCGTTTGCTCCATGTTTCAGCCTCTTACCGAACAAATATTCTTTTTCCATTATAGCGCATTATTCGGTGCTTGTAAAGCGGTTTTCGCCATTTTTTGAGGTACAAACGGGCAGCCCCACATCTTCGCACAGGCGTTGCAATTCCTCGCTCTCGGCATCCAATCGAACGGTCGGGGTAAACCCGCCGCACGGACAAAGCTTGGTCCATGCGGCGAGGCGGCGAATACGGTATTCCGCACCCTCTTGTGCTGAAATCGACAGAATGAGCGACTCCGCTTCACCCGCAAACACAAGCCACCAACACAGCCGCGCGATCAGGTCAGCCACTCCGTACAGTGCGAGCAGTAACGCGATCACCACGCCAATCATTTCCCACATGCCGTCCGCCCCCTTTGTGCTATTGTATGGCGGCGGACAGGCAACCGGTTACAACAATTCTTGCAGAGGGGCAAAGCGATAGCCCATCGACTCCCATTTGGTGAGCAGTTCATCCAAGATTTGTGCATTGGTCGCGGAGGTGCTGTGCAACAGCACGATCGCGCCCGGATGCACTCTCGTCGTCAATTTGCCCAGCGCCTGCTCGCGGGTGGGTTGACGGTCCACGTACCAATCCACGTACGCCAAACTCCAGAAAAAGGTGCTGTACCCCAGTTCTTTTGCCATTCTTAAATTGGATTCGCTGAAATTCCCTTGTGGCGGGCGGTACAGCTTGTGCATATCACTCCCGATCAGCGTGCGGTAGGCGTCCTCTAAATCGGTCAACTCTTTTTCAAACGCCGCGCGATCGGCGATCTTGGACATATCGGGATGGCTCGCCGTGTGATTGCCGACGGTATGCCCCTCCTCCACCATGCGTTTGACGAGCTCGGGCGCGGTGTCGAGATAATTCTTGACGAGGAAAAAGGTCGCCTTGGCGTTATGCTTTGCAAGTGCGTCCAATATCGGCGCGGTGTTGCCGTTCTCAAAGCCCGCGTCAAAGGTCAGGTACAGCGTTTTGCCGTTCTCGGTGGAGGTCTCCCCGACGTAGTACGCCTCAAATTGCTTTAAGTACGCGGCATCCGCGTTGCCAACAGGTGTCTGTCCCTCCTCGCGAAAGCTCAGCCCCCAGCTCGTCGCGACACCCGCGGCGGTCGCTTCGGCATAGTGCGTGATCGCAAGCGGGGACACGATCAACAGCGCCAAACAAGCAAGCGCCGTGAGAATCCAGCGTTTTTTCAGTACAAACATACTCTCACACTCCCGCTATCACTGTATGTCCCGTGCGGTGAGAATATGAAAAAAGCAGAGTCGGTGACTCTGCCTTTGTTACAGTAGATACCCCACCGTGATGCCGAGGATCGCCGAAATGACAATAATCAGGATCGGGTGTACTTTTTTCAGTGCCAGCACCAACGCCAGGGCGAAGATCACCAAAGCGCTTAAGAATTCCACCGTGGTGAACACCGCGAGTGAAATACCGGCGGGGAAAAACACGGTGACGCCGGTGGAGATCACCGCCGAGCCGATGAGACCGATGACGGCGGGTTTCAGCCCCGTCATACAGCCCGCAACGATGCGGCTGTTTTTGAATGTTTCAAAGAATTTGGCAACCAACAAAATGATAACAAACGACGGCAACACCACGCCGAGGGTGGCACAGAACGCGCCAAGCAGATTGCCCCACAGACCGTACTGACCGCCCATCGCCTGCCCCACGTAGGTCGCCATATTGATGGCAAACGGGCCGGGGGTGCTCTCGCTGACCGCGATGAAATTCAGAATGGTCTCGTTGCTCATCCAGCCGAGCGACACCACCTCCTTTTGTATCAGCGGCAACATGGCGTAGCCGCCGCCGAAGGTGAATGCGCCGATCTTGAAAAAGGTTAAAAACAAGTACAAAAAGATCATTTCGCGCACCTCTTTTCTGCAATCAGCGAGGTGACAAGTCCGAACACGGCACAGCCGACGATGACGAGTAATACGTTCACGTCAAACACCGCCACGCCAATAAACGCCGCCGCCATGACCACATAGGACACCCAGCCCTTGGGGCATTTTTTATACATATTGATCAGCGCTTTGAGGATCAGTGCCAGCACGCCCGCGCGGATGCCGTTAAATGCGTACTGCACCGCTTTGATCGCTTCAAATTGTTCCAGCACGAACGACACCAGTAAAATGGTGATAAAAGACGGCAGTACCACACCCAGCGTGCAGCAAAACGCACCGAAGAAGCCCGCCACCTTAT
Organism: Clostridia bacterium; assembly: GCA_017547465.1. Taxonomy (GTDB): domain Bacteria; phylum Bacillota; class Clostridia; order Oscillospirales; family Acutalibacteraceae; genus RGIG3009. Next base: position 5,369 of record JAFYPN010000081.1, read on the forward strand.
ACCCGACAAAGGTCGCCGAGTTGATGGCGATCGGACCGGGTGTGGATTCCGCAATGGCAATGATATCAAGGATATCCTCATCGGTGAGCCATTGATTCTGTTCCACGACCTCGCGTTGGATCAGCGGGATCATCGCATAACCGCCGCCAAAGGTAAACGCGCCGATTTTTAAAAACGTCAAAAATAATTTCCAGATCATGACATCACGCTCCGTTTCGTATTGTATCATTTTGTCAGGGAAAAATCAATAAAATACTGGTACTCATAAAAAGAGTGTGGTACAATATAAACGAGGTGATACGATGAAGGTGACCTTAAACCCCGACAAAGAGGTCGTTAAGGCGATCAAGGAGGGGCTCAAACAGACCGGCGGGTATTGTCCCTGCCGCGTACAGCGCACCGAGGAAAACAAGTGTATTTGCAAGGAATTCCGTGAGCAGATGAAGGATCCCGATTTTGAGGGATTCTGCCACTGCATGTTGTATTATAAATCTAAGGAGGACTAACGATGGAACTCGTGTTAACAGGTGCGAACTTTGAAACGGAAGTTTTGCAATCGGACATCCCCGTACTGGTGGATTTTTGGGCAACGTGGTGCGGCCCGTGCCGCATGATCGCGCCCGCCGTGGAGGCGATCGCCGTGGAGCGCGCGGGCAGCCTTAAAGTCGGTAAGGTGAATGTGGACGAGCAAGGTCCGCTGGCGATGCAGTTCGGTATTCAGAGCATTCCCACGCTCCTCTTGTTTAAAGACGGTAAGCTCGTGGATTCGGCAATCGGTTACCGTACCAAAGAACAGTTAGAGGCTTGGTTAGATAATTGAGAAAAGAGGATGTTGAAGATGTCGGAATTTTACGAAATGACCATTGCAGGGGTTCCCTGCTCTCTTGAAAAATTCAGCGTCAGCGACAAACTTGACATTGCCGCCTTTATCTGCTTTGACAGCGTCCAGGTGACGGTGGCGGGGTGCACGGAACTGTTAAAACGCGTGCCGGAGTTCGACGTGATCCTCACCCCCGAAGCCAAAAGCATCCCGATCGCGTATGAGTTAGCGCGTCAATCGGGAAAGCCGTACGTCATTGCGCGCAAGGGTGTCAAGGTGTATATGCGCAACCCACTGGACGTGGTGGTGACTTCCATCACCACGCAGCATGAGCAACACCTGTATCTCGGGGAATCCGAGGTGGAAAAACTGCGCGGTAAGCGGGTACTCATTGTGGACGACGTGATCAGTACGGGGGAATCGCTCGTAGCGGTACGCGAGCTTGTCAAACAAGCGGGCGGACTCGAAGCCACCGCGTGCGCGTTCCTTGCCGAGGGTGACGCCGCCGACCGCACCGACATTATTTTTCTGGAAAAACTTCCTTTATTTTTTAAGTGACAGATTGACATATTGTCGAATTTGTGGTATGATACGTACAAATGAATGTCTCTCATATGACTGACGGATAACGCAGGATACTGCGGTGGAATATGAGAGTTTGGGCTGGTGAGCAGAAACCGCAAAGAGCTCGACTGTTGCCAGCCCGTGCCGACCGTCTGGGCAAATTCAGTGTCAACTGAATTTGCCTTTTTTGTTGGGAGGAATACTCAATGACACATAAAAATTGGCAAGGATTTGCTGCCGGTGTGTGGCAGGATAAGATCAACGTGCGCGATTTCATTCAGCGCAATTATCAAGAATATACCGGCGACGAGGCGTTCCTTTCCGACGCGACACCCCGCACAAAGACCTTGATGGAACGTCTGCAAGCGCTATTCAAGTTGGAACAGCAATTCGGCGGCGTGTTGGATATTGACGTGGATACCGTGTCGTCACTCACAAGCTATTCCCCCGGCTATCTGGATCGAGAGAACGAGATCATTGTCGGGTTGCAGACCAACCGCCCCTTGAAGCGCGGTGTCAATCCGTTCGGCGGTATGCGGATGGTGCGCAGTGCGTGTGAAGCGTACGGCTACAAGCTCAGCCGCAAAGTAGAAGAAGAATTTATGTACCGCACCACCCACAACGACGGCGTGTTTCGTGCATATACCGACGAAATGCGCGCCGCGCGCAAATGCCACGTCATCACGGGCTTACCGGATGCGTACGGCCGCGGTCGTATCATCGGTGACTATCGCCGCGTGGCGTTGTACGGTGTTGACCGGTTGATCGAGGAGAAAAAGCGGGACAAGCACGCCCTCGAGGAAACGTATTTTGACACGGTCCGGACCCGCCAGAGTGAGGAGCTGTACCAACAGATCACCTTCTTGGGCTACCTGAAAGAGATGGCGGCCATGTACGGCTTGGATATCAGCGCTCCCGCCGCGAATGCGCGCGAGGCGATCCAATGGACGTATTTCGGCTATCTCGCCGCTATTAAAGAGCAAAACGGTGCGGCGATGTCGCTCGGCCGCGTGAGCACGTTCTTTGACATTTACATTCAGCGCGATATCGACAACGGCACCCTCACCGAGGAGGGGGCGCAAGAGCTGATGGACGATTTTGTCATGAAGCTGCGCATGGCGCGGCATCTGCGTACCCCCGAATACAACGAGCTGTTCGGCGGCGATCCGATGTGGATCACCGAGGCGCTCGGCGGGGTCGGTGAGGACGGTCGCTCGCTGGTCACCAAAACCACGTACCGCATGCTGCACACGCTGTATACGCTCGGCTCGGCACCCGAGCCGAATCTGACGGTGCTGTGGTCCAAGGACCTGCCCGCACCGTTTAAGCGCTACTGCGCGAAGGTGTCCAAGGATACCGATTCCATCCAATATGAAAGCGATGATTTGATGCGCCCGCTCTACGGCGACGATTACGCCATCGCCTGCTGTGTGTCTGCCATGAAGATCGGCAAGCAGATGCAGTTCTTCGGTGCGCGCTGTAACCTGGCAAAGCTGTTGCTCATCGCCATCAACGGCGGCTACGATACCACCTCCGGCATCAAGATCGGCCCGCAGATGCCGGTGCTGGGGGAGCTCGATTACGAAACGGTGATGGAGCGGTACAAGATCTACACCACGTGGCTTGCCAAGCTGTACGTCAACACGATGAACATCATCCACTACATGCATGACAAATACGCCTACGAAAAAATTCAAATGGCGTTGCACGACACCGACGTCCATCGCTTTATGGCATTTGGTGTGGCGGGACTCTCGGTGGTGACCGACTCGTTCAGTGCGATGAAACACACCACCGTTACCGCTGTCAAGGATGAGAACGGGTATATCGTCAACTTTGAGCGTGCGGGTGATTTCCCGAAATTCGGCAACGACGACGATCGCGTCGACAGCATTGCGCAAGAGTTAACGCACGATTTTATTACGAAGTTGCGGCATGCCAAGACCTACCGTGAGGCGGAGCATACCCTGTCGGTGCTGACCATCACGTCCAACGTGATGTATGGCAAGCACACCGGTGCCACCCCCGACGGCAGACCTGCCGGTGCGCCGTTTGCACCGGGTGCGAACCCCTTACATAACCGCGAGGAAAACGGCGCACTCGCTTCGCTAAACTCCGTGGCGAAGATCTCGTATGATGACTGCCGCGACGGCGTATCCAACACCTTTTCCATCACGCCTGAGGCGCTCGGCAGAACGGATGAGGAACGTATTGATAATCTCGTCACCATTTTGGACGGCTATTTTGCGAGAGGCGCACATCACATCAACGTGAACGTGATGAACCGCGAAACGCTTCTCAAGGCGTACGAGCATCCCGAGGACTATCCCAACCTCACCATTCGCGTGTCCGGCTACGCGGTGCATTTCCACAAGCTTTCCCGCGAACAACAGCGGGAGGTCATCAACCGCACGTTCCACGGTGCGTTGTGATATGACAGGTTTTATACATTCCATTCAATCACTCGGCACGGTGGACGGTCCCGGTGTGCGGTTTGTGGCGTTCTTACAGGGATGCCCTCTCAGATGCTCCTGTTGTCATAATCCCGATACGTGGGAAGCCGGCAGCGGCACGGCAACCACCGCCGCCGCGTTGGTGGACAAGGCCGCACAGTTTCGCGATTATTTTGGCAAGAAGGGCGGCGTCACGCTGTCGGGTGGGGAACCGCTGATGCAGGCAGGCTTTGCCGCCGAAGTGTTTCGTTTGTGCCGCGAACGCGGTATCCACACCTGTCTGGATACCTCCGGTGTGTGTGTGAACGACGATACGCGCCGTTTGCTGTCATCTTGTGACCGCGTGCTTTTGGATATCAAATACACCGACGATACGTTGTACCGCCGTCACGTGGGGATGCCGCTGCAAAATGCGCTGGACTTTCTCAGTGTTGTGAACGAGCAACACATTCCCACCACGCTGCGCCAAGTCGTGATCCCCACCGTCAACGATACGGACGAGAATTTCGCCGCCCTGCGGCGGCTTGCCCACGAACACGCTTGCGTGGACGGCATCGAGCTTCTCCCCTTTCGCAAGATCTGTCAGGTGAAATACGACGAATTGGGGATTTCCTTCCCCTTTGCGCATATCCCCGAAGCCGACCCCGCCGCGGTACGGCAGTGGGAAAAACAGAGCAATATGCAGACAATACCATGGGCTTTCTAGCCCATGGTATTTTTGTTGTGCAGGAACTAATTTTGTTTTTATTGTTTTTCGATAAAAATATATTGACAAACAAAAGTGCTCGGTGTATGATAGAGACTCACAAGCGGGACCGCACGATTTTTGAATAAAACCCAAAAGGAGACA
>JAFYPN010000007.1 GCA_017547465.1 Clostridia bacterium
CTTCTTACGGGTAATGTCACCGCCATAGCATTTTGCCAAAACATCCTTGCGCATGGCGCGCACCGTTTCGCGGGCGATGATCTTCCCGCCGATCGCCGCTTGGATCGGCACCTCAAACAGCTGACGCGGAATGTTATCCCGCAGCTTTTCGCACAACCGCCTGCCGCGCGCGTAGGCGTTGCCGGCAAACACGATGAAGGACAGCGCATCCACCACGTCGCCGTTGAGCAGGATGTCCAGCTTGACGAGCTCGGATTTGCGATAGCCCTTGAGCTCGTAATCAAAACTGGCATAGCCTTTGGTGCGGGATTTGAGCGCGTCAAAGAAATCGTACACGATCTCATTGAGCGGCAGCTCGTAATGTATATCCACGCGCGTCTGATCCAGATATTTCATATCGTGGAAAATGCCGCGCCGCTGCTGACACAGTTCCATAATGTTGCCGACATACTCGGTCGGCGATAAGATATGCGCCTCCGCGATCGGCTCCTCCGCAAATGCGATGTTGGCAGGATCGGGATAATTGGTGGGGTTATCGATATACTCCACCGTTCCGTCCGTGCGGGTGATATGATAAATAACGCTCGGTGCGGTGGTGATAAGATCCAGATTGTATTCCCGCTCCAACCGTTCCTGAATGATCTCCATATGCAACAACCCTAAGAAGCCGCATCGGAAACCAAAGCCGAGTGCCACCGATGTTTCGGGTTCAAAGGTAAGCGACGCGTCGTTGAGCTGCAACCGTTCGAGCGCCTCGCGCAGATCCTGGTAATGCGCCCCGTCTGCCGGAAACACACCGCAGAACACCATCGGGTTGACCTTGCGATAGCCCGGGAGCGGCTCGGGTGCGGGACTGTTTGCCAGCGTAACCGTATCGCCCACGCGCGCATCGTGCACCGTCTTGATGGAGGCGGCAATATACCCGACCTGACCTGCATGCAGCGATCCGCACGGCTCCAGAGAACCGGCGCGCATAATGCCAACCTCCACCACGTCAAAGGTGGCACCGGTCGCCATCATGCGGATGGTATCCCCCACCTTGACGGTGCCCTCTTTCACGCGAATATACACGATAACCCCTTTGTAGCTGTCGTAATAACTGTCAAAGATGAGCGCCTGCAATGGGGTATCGTCCTCACCTGCCGGTGCGGGGATCTTCTGCACGATCGCTTCCAACACCTCTTCAATGTTGGTGCCCATTTTGGCCGAGATCAGCGGTGCCTCGGAGGCGTCAATGCCGATAATGTCCTCGATCTCGGCACGCACCTCCTCCGGCCGTGCCGACGGGAGGTCGATCTTGTTGATGACCGGCACGATCTCCAGACCGTGCTCCACCGCCAGGTATGTATTGGCCAGCGTCTGCGCCTCAATGCCCTGTGAGGCATCCACGATCAAGATCGCGCCCTCACAGGCGGCGAGTGAGCGGGACACCTCGTAGTTAAAGTCCACGTGACCCGGCGTATCAATTAAGTTAAAAATATAGGTCTGCCCGTCTTTCGCATCGTACGAAACGGTGACGGCGTGTGCCTTGATGGTAATGCCACGCTCCCGCTCCAGATCCATGCTGTCGAGCAGCTGATTTTCCATATCACGCAACGCTACCGCGCGCGTTTTTTCCAGAATACGGTCAGCCAGCGTGGACTTGCCGTGGTCAATATGTGCGATGATGCAAAAATTTCGAATATGTTCACGCGAGACTGCCATACCCTATTCACCTCTTTTTATAAAGTCGTTCCATCGGTATGCCGCGGCACGCCGTCCTCCCCGATCACAATGTCCTCAATATCCGAATGGGTATACTTACGGATATCCCGCATCCGGAACTGATCGTGGGAAGTCGTAAACGTGATCGAGATGCCGTGCCGCTTGGCACGGCCTGTCCGCCCGATGCGGTGCAGGTAATATTCATTCTCGTCCGGAATATCGTAATTAAAAACCGCTTCCACGTCATCCACGTCGATGCCGCGGGCGGCAACGTCGGTCGCCGCCAAAATCTCAAACTTCCCCTTGCGGAAACCCTCCATCACGCGGTTGCGCTGCCCCTGCGGAATATCGCCGTGCAGGCAATCCACCGAAAGTCCCCGCTTTTGCAGCTGCTTGTTCAGCCACGCCACCGTACTCTTGCGGTTACAGAAGATCATCGCCCGATGCAGGTCAAGATGCTTGACAAGCGTCGTGATCGCGTCAAGCCGTTCGCTTTCGGTGGCCGCTATCGCATACTGCGTGATCTGCGGGCGGGCGTCACCCTCCGCCTCCACCGTAATCTCCACGGCATCACGCTGATATTCCCACGCCACGTTCATGACCTCACGCGAAATGGTCGCGCTGAACAGCACCACCTGCGTATCCCCCGGTGTTGCGTTGATGATCTTACGCACATCGCGGATAAATCCCATCTTGAGCATCTCATCTGCCTCGTCTAACACCACCGTGTACACGTTTCCCAACCACACCGTACCGCGGTTAATGTGATCAAGCAGCCGCCCGGGCGTTGCTACCACAATCGTCGGCCTTTTCTTAAGCGCCGTGATCTGCCGATTGATCGGCTGACCGCCGTACAACGCAACGACGCGGATATCGGGCATAAACATGGCGAGCTGCTGCAGATCGTCGGTGATCTGTATGCAAAGCTCTCGGGTCGGGCACACTACCACTGCTTGAATGTCCTGGCAATCGGGACGGTAACATTCGAGAAGCGGAATACCGAACGAGCACGTCTTTCCTGTACCCGTGGGTGCTTTGGCAATGACGTCACGCCCCTCCAGCATGGGCAGGATCGCCTGCTGCTGGATCGGTGTGGGCTGTGAGAATCCCATCTTTTCCAAAGCCTGCATCAATTCCGGACGCAGTTCGAATTCTTCAAAACCCATCGCCTGTGCCATGACCGCCAAAACCTCCGCGTGTATATTTGGTCTATTATAGCACAACACATCGCGCGGAGCAAGCCCAAAATTCAAAAAACGTATCGTTAGCTGGTATAATTATCAAGCAATGACGCCAGCATTTCCTCGTTTTCGATTACAATCCCTTCTCGCAGCCGTTGCTGCTCCTCTTCAGGCAAGGCGGCAACCGTTACCTCGTACACCTCGGCAGGCTCGGTCCCGTCCCCTTCAAACAGAGCGAGCTGACCGTTCCATTCCCGCAACATCTGCTGTGCCGACCGCTCCGCCGGCAGCGCCTCCTGCTTGGGCTCCTCCGGCAACAGCACGCTCACCCACGCGGCAATACCAATCAACAACACACACGCAATCAGCACCGGCATCAGCCGACGTCTTTCCTCAGCACGCGTCTCTTTGCGCATACAGCCTCTCCTCCCTCCCCATAGTGTGCGGCAGATCGGGCCACACTATGCATTGTTTACAATTTTGACATTTGACAATTTCACACAGGTGCTATAATATAATAGGTGCTCCGATAAACGACCATACTGACCTGTGTCAGTGATTTCCATTAAGGAGGAAGCAATCTTATGGCATTCCGAAAACCGGCGTGGCTCGACCGTGTTCTTGCGGTGCTGTCCACGAAAAAGAGTCGCAGCATACTGACCCTGATCGGCAAATCCTTGCTGACCATCGGTCTTGTGGTCGTACTCACCGGCTGCATCGTCGCGTGTGTGCTGACCGTGTATGTTGCCACTAATTTCACCGGTCAGTCCAACCTGCCCGATGTGGATTCCATTAACCAAAACCAAACGAGTATCATTATGACGCTCAATGAAAAAACCGGACAATACGAGGAGTTCCAGCGACTCAGCGGTATCAAACGCATCTGGACACCTTTGAGTGAAATGCCGGTGCATATGCAAAACGCCATTGTGGCGATTGAAGACGAACGCTTCCATACGCACTTCGGTGTTGACTGGAAACGTACCATTTCCGCCTTTGCCAACTTGGTATTGCATTTCAACCAAACGGAATACGGCGGATCAACCTTGACGCAGCAGCTCATCAAGGTCATGACCGGCAACAACGACCATTCCATTCAACGTAAGGTCACCGAGATCCTGTCGGCGGTGGAAATGGAAAAATATTATTCCAAGGATGAGATCCTGCAAGCCTACCTTAATATGATGCCGCTTGCCAGCAACGTCACGGGCGTCGGCGCCGGTGCCAACTATTTCTTCGGTGTCGAAGCGAAAGACCTCACGGTGGCACAATGCGCGGCACTTGCCGCCATGACCAACAACCCGGTCAAATACAACCCCTATCGCTATCCCGAAAACCTGCGTTCGCGTCAGCGAGTGGTGCTGTATAAAATGTACGAGCTGGATTTTATCACCGCGGACGAATATCAGCAAGCCCTCGGCGAAGAGCTGTATTTCAAGAGCAGCGCCAAAACCAACGAGGTGAACGATTGGTACACCGACATGCTGGTCGACGACGTCACCTACTCCCTCATGGAAACCTACGGATACACAGAAGCACAGGCGCGCAATATGGTATTCTACGGCGGCCTTACCATCTATTCGTGTGAGAACCCCACCCTACAGGCAAAGGTGGAAGCGATCTACGCCAATGACGATAACTACCCCGCCAAGCTGCTCAGCGATACGGTACAGCCGCAGGCCGCCATCTACGTGATGGACTATACCGGCAAGACCGTCGCGGTCGTGGGCGGCAGAGGTGAAAAGAACGCCGACCGTATTCTCAACCGTGCCACCAGCTCCATCCGCCAGCCCGGCTCGTCCATGAAACCGCTGTCGGTATACGCTCCCGCCATCCAGCTGAATCTCATCAACTATTCCTCACAGGTCCCGGATTGCTATATCACGCTCAAGGACGGCACCAAGTGGCCAAAAAACTATAATCAGTCGTCCCCGAAAGACAGCGGCATGACCACCGTCGACATCGCGGTACAAACCTCCATGAACACCGTGGCGGCACAGCTTGTCCAACAGCTCACACCCCAACGCTCTTTCAGCTTCCTCACCGGCTCGCTGAACCTCACCTCGCTTGTCACGTCCGACAGCAACGGCAACACGGATATCGACTACGCGCCGATGGCGCTCGGCGGTCTGACCAATGGTGCTTACCCGCGTGAGATGGCGGCGGCCTATCAGATGTTCGGCAACGGCGGCTACTATAACGAGCCGTACTCATTTACGAAGGTGGAACAAAACGGCAACGTGATCCTGCAGCACCGCTACTCTCCCGTACAAGTGCTGGACGAGGACTCCGCGTATGTGATGAATCGCCTTCTGCAGACCGTCGTTCGTGGTACAAACGGTGCCACGGCGGGCGCTCTGAAAGGCTCCTGGGGCGACTGGGAGGTCTTTGCCAAAACCGGTACCACGCAGCAAAACAACGACGTGTGGCTGGTGGCCGGCACCCCGAAATATGTCGCGGCCAGCTGGTTCGGCTACGATAAAAATCAGGTGCTGACCAATAAGCAGACCTCGGCAGCACGCAACCTGTGGAACAAGAGCATGTTAGCCCTGCACGCCGGTTTGGAGCCTATGGCTTTTGATCGTAAGGGCACCACGGTGGAAGCCGAATTCTGTACCGAAACCGGTCTGCTCGCCACCGAGCAATGCACCAAAAAGCGCACCGGTGTCTACAAACCGAATTATATGCCTGAGATGTGCACCACGCACGGCACGACGGTCGTCGGCGGCACCGTTACTACGGAATAAGCTTTTTGCACAGGCGGTGTGTGTCCACGTGTCGTGGACACACCGCCTGTTAAATTTTTCTTGAAAATATTTGTAAATGCCCTCTTGATTTTTGAGAACTACTGTGCTATAGTGTTTTCATTCGCGACACGCTTGTTTGTGGGTGGTGGACACTTTATGGATCAAAAGGCGCATTCCGACAAATGGATCTTGGTTCGTGCAGAGGTACTGCCCGAGGTATACCACAAGGTTCTTGAGGTCAGTGAAGCACTGCACACCGGCCGTTTTGCTTCGGTCAGCGAGGCTGTGCGCACGGCGGGGATCTCCCGCAGCGCGTATTATAAGTATAAGGATTCCGTGGCGCCTCACCTCGGCGGCAAGACGGACGCTGTATTGATGACAGTGGACTTGGTGTTGCAGGATTCTCCCGGCGTGCTGTCAGGGTTACTGTCTGCCTTTGCCCGTGTGGGTGCCAACATCGTCACCGTCAATCAGCGCTCCCCCGAGGACGGCAGCGCCTGTGTGTCCATTTGTGCCAAGACCGACGGCATGTCTCAGTCCTTGGACAAATTTGCAAACGAATTATCCCACGTTCCCGGTGTGCGGCGCATCAGTGCCATCCACCAACAAGCGGGAAGTCAGAAAGGCGGAGAAGTATAATATGATCTCAGTAGCAATTTTAGGCCACGGCGTGGTCGGCTCCGGTGTCGCAGAGGTTCTGCTGGACAATGCGGATACCATCGCGCGCAATGCCGGGGACTCCTTGGTCGTCAAACGCATTTTGGATTTGCGCAGCTTCCCCGATCTGCCGTATGCCGATCTGTTTACTACGGATTTTGATACGATTGTGCAGGATGAGGAGATCCGCATCGTGGTGGAAACCATGGGTGGCTTGCATCCGGCATACGATTTTGTAAAAGCGTGCCTGCTCGTCGGCAAAAGCGTTGTCACCTCCAACAAGGAGCTGGTCGCCGCCAAAGGGGACGAGTTGCTTTCCATTGCCAAGGAACAAAACGTGAATTTCTTGTTTGAGGCAAGCGTCGGCGGCGGTATTCCGATCTTGCGCCCGCTTTCTCAATGCCTCGCCGGCAACGAGATCGAATCGGTCGCCGGCATTTTAAACGGCACCACCAACTTTATGCTCACCCGTATGGTGCAGGACGGTATGGATTTCGGCAGCGCCTTGGCGCTCGCCCAACAGCTTGGCTATGCAGAGCGTGACCCTTCCGCGGATGTGGATGGGCACGATGCCTGCCGTAAGATCTGCATCTTGGCAGCACTCGCCTACGGCAAGCACGTCTATCCCGAACAGGTCTATACGGAGGGCATCTCCGCCATCACCCCCGCCGATGTGCGCTATGCCGAGGCAATCGGCCGCGTTATCAAGCTCATCGGTCAGGTCAAGCGGCAAGGTGATCGTATCCAGTGTATGGTCTCCCCCTTGCTGATCCCCACAGACAACTTGCTTGCACAGGTAAGCGACGTATTCAACGCCGTGCAGGTGTGCGGCAATGCGGTCGGCGAGGTATTATTCTACGGTCGCGGTGCCGGTAAGCTGCCCACCGCCTCCGCCGTGGTCGGTGACGTTGTCGATGCCGCCCAACACCTCACCGTGCGTAAACCGCTGTTCTGGGCAGGCGGCTCTGCCGACTATGTGCTGGATCATGCCGACAACGCGTGTGCTACCTTGCTCCGCTTTGAAACAGACGACAAGCAAGCCTTGCTTTCGCGTCTGCAATCGGCAGTCGGCGAGATCGCCGTCGTCACCTGTCCGCAAGCATCGACAAACGAGCTGGCTGTCGTCACCGCAGTAATGAGCGAATGCGAATTGGATAACGGTCTGGCTGTACTGGGAGAGCAACCGGTCTCCCGTCTACGCCTGTTATAATATCCCCACAGACTCAAAGGAGGAACATCAATGCTAATCGTACAAAAATTCGGCGGCAGCTCGGTCGCCGATGCCGAAAAAGTGATGAACGTTGCCCGACGGGTAACCGACACCTTCCGTGCCGGGAATGAAGTCGTCGTGGTCGTATCGGCACAGGGCGACACCACCGACGATCTGATCGCCAAGGCAAAAGAGATCAACCCGAACGGCAGCAAACGCGAAATGGACATGCTGATGGCGGCGGGCGAACAGATTTCGATCGCCTTGCTGGCAATGGCGTGTGAACAACTCGGCTGTCCTGCCGTTTCCCTGCTCGGCTGGCAGGCGGGTTTCTCCACCAACTCCAAGTATTCCGCCGCACGCATCAAAACCGTCAAGGCAGAGCGCATCCGCGCGGAGCTGGACAAGAAAAAGATCGTCATCGTCGCCGGCTTCCAGGGTATCAACAAATACGACGACGTCACCACCCTCGGCCGCGGCGGCTCGGATACCAGTGCCGTCGCGATCGCCGCAGCAATGAACGCGGATCTGTGCCAGATCTACACCGACGTCGAGGGCGTTTACACCGCCGATCCCCGCAAGATCCCCACCGCTCAAAAACTCGATGAAATCACCTACGATGAAATGCTGGAGCTTGCCACGTTGGGCGCACAGGTACTCAACAACCGCTCCGTTGAAATGGCAAAAAAATACAACATTGAACTGGAAGTGCGCTCGAGCATGAAAGATGTTCCCGGCACCAAAGTAAAGGAGGTCACCAAAGTGGAAAAAATGTTAATCAAGAGTGTTGCGAAGGACACCGATGTTGCCCGCGTGATGATCGTGGGTATTCCGGATGAACCCGGTATTGCCTTTAAGATCTTCTCCCGCGTGGCGCAAGCTCACGTGAATGTGGATATCATTCTGCAGTCGGTGGGCCGTGACGGCACCAAGGATATTACCTTCACCGTTCCTGCAGGCGAGGGTGAAAAGACCGTGGAAGCTCTGCGCGAGTATTGCGAGCACCTGAACGCTAAGAAGCTCGCCTACGATACCGACATCGCCAAGATCTCCATCGTCGGCGCGGGCATGGAGACCCACGAGGGTGTTGCCTCCCGTATGTTCGGTGCGCTGTCCGACGCAAACATCAACATCCAGACGATCTCCACCAGCGAGATCAAAATCTCGGTGCTGATCGATCGCGCCGATGCCGACCGCGCCGTTGCCGCCGTGCACCACGCGTTTTTTGACCAAGACTAATTCAAAAAAGCCGCTTCCCGCGGCTTTTTTCTGTATCAGGGAGGTGACGGTAATGCTTGGTTTGTATCTGCACGTTCCGTTTTGTGCATCCAAATGCCCGTACTGCGATTTTTATTCGCTTGCGGGTCAGACGGATGAGGACAAGGACCGCTACGTGCAAGCAATGCTTGCTTCACTGCACCGATGGTCCACCCAACTGAATACCACAGCAGACACCGTCTACCTGGGCGGCGGAACGCCGTCGCTGCTGGGCGCGCACCGCCTTGTCACACTGCTCACTGCCGCGCGCGACGCCTTCCGCGTGCCGGACACTGCCGAAATCACGATGGAAGCAAACCCCGGCGACGATCTCGACGAAGTTCTTGCCGCATTCTCCTCTGTCGGCGGCAATCGCTTATCGCTGGGCGTACAGTCTGTCAACGATAAGCACCTGCACACACTCGGCAGGCGTCACACGGTTTTGGATGTGGATACCGCCGTCGCCGTCACACATCGCGCAGGCATCGAAAACCTGTCGTTTGACCTGATGCTCAGCACCTCGGGGCAAACAAGTGCCGATGTTCATGCGGCCGCTCGTCGCTTTGCGGAGTGGGGCGCCCGCCACGTATCCGCGTATTTACTAAAAATAGAGAACGGTACGCCATATGCCGAAGCACCCCCACCCCTGCCGGATGAAGACGGGGCCGCCACCTTGTATCTGGAGGCGGTCGCCGCACTGTCGGAACGAGGGTATGCGCAATACGAGATCTCCAATTTCGCTTATCCCGGCTTTGAAAGCCGCCACAATCTCAAATACTGGAACTCACAGCCGTATCTCGGTATCGGTCCCGCCGCGCACTCGTTTTTGGACGGCAAACGGCTGTACTACCCCCGCTCCCTGTCAGCATTTTTGGCGGGCTGTGAGCCGTTGCCCGAAGCGCCGGACGATACCGTCATTCCGGAAAGCTCCCCCGAGGAATTTGTCATGCTCCGCCTGCGACTGACCGAAGGGCTGACCGAAACCGGGTACCGCGCACGCTTCGGCGCCCCCATGCCCCGCGCGTGGCTCGAAAAAGCCAGAGCGCTCCCGTCCCATCTCGTCATCACTGACGATGTCGGCATTCGCCTGACACCGGAAGGCTTTTTGGTATCCGACGCCATCCTCACACATATTTTGTAAACACAAAAGCCGAGTCTTCCGACTCGGCTTTTGTTATGTATTTTATCGGCCTTCCGGCAACATACGGTAGGTGTTCACACGCTGTGTCATCATACAACGGCAGAAGCACTCTGCATATTCCGTTCCACACAGTTTGCCAAGAGAAAAATTAGCCGCACGGTTACCCGCAAACCCATCGACGCCCTGATGCGCACTCAACCAGCCGTACTGACTCTCATGGCACTGCAATGCCTTCGTTTTCAAATCGATGGTATCGGTGATGTCCACATACTCGGTGGGTCGAAAACTGGTGGTGCCGTTCGCTTGCATATAGAAGATAGCCGGCACCACTTCGTGCACGGGATACTTCGTTTTATAGTTTGGAATGGAGGCAATAAAACTCGCGTTAAACGCCAACAGAGAGGTTTCGGTATGGTCGCGCATATAATCCTCGTAGTATTGCGTGAATATCATATCGGGTTTCGTATATCGAATGATGTCGACCAATTTATCAGTGACGGCGCGATCGTTGGAATCCACGTGCAGATCGTACACACCAAGGTTAAAATACTCCTTGGCACCGATCACCTTTGCCGCCGCTTCCGCTTCTTTCACGCGGATCGCCGCGATCTCATCGGGTTCAAGCGTCATGGAACCACCGCTGCCGTTTGTCACACCACAGACAAATACCTCGTCGCCACGTGCCACACAGCGTGCCAGTGTGCCGAAGCAACCGAACTCCGCGTCGTCGGGATGACAGCCTATTGCCAATACTCGCATAGTAACTCCTCACTTTTTTCTAAAAATTTTCGTTTCTATCATACCCCTATTACACCGCAAAGTCAATATTGACTTTCATTCTTTTTGTTGTAAAATAGAAGTATAAACCATACTGCAAAAGGAGTGTCAACTTTATGTCGAAATACGCCGGCACACAAACCGAGAAAAATTTAGAAGTCGCTTTCGCGGGCGAATCGCAAGCGCGCAACAAGTACACCTATTTCGCTTCCGTTGCGAAAAAAGAGGGCTACGAGCAGATCGCGGCCCTGTTCTTAAAAACCGCAGACAATGAGAAAGAGCACGCCAAACTGTGGTTCAAGGAGCTGCAAGGCATCGGTAACACCGTCGAGAACCTTGCTGCCGCCGCTGAGGGCGAGAACTACGAGTGGACGGATATGTACGACGGCTTCGCCAAGACTGCCGAGGAAGAGGGCTTCCCGGAACTCGCTCGCAAATTCCGTCTGGTCGCGGCAATTGAGAAGCATCACGAGGAGCGCTATCGCGCCTTGCTGAAGAACGTCGAAACCGCCGCCGTGTTCGAAAAAAGCGCGGTTCGCGTGTGGGAATGCCGCAACTGCGGTCACATCGTGGTGGGTACCAACGCGCCCGAACTGTGCCCCACCTGTGCGCATCCAAAGAGCTACTTTGAGATCCACGCCGAGAATTATTAACCGTCAAAAGCGAGCTGTGCAACCGTGCGGCTCGCTTTTTCTATAAAAAGTCTTGACAGTGCTTGTAAAGCATGTTAAAATCGTCACAACCGATAGAGGCGCATCGCATCAAGAGTACCTGTTGCAGAAAAGCCCGCCAAGGGCGTGGCAGGAAAAGGGGTGCGTTGCCGAAGTCGAAGTGTGGCAAGCTTCGGTCTGGCAGTTGGAAACAAGAGTCCACCTGTTGTCGCAGCAATGCGGAGAGCTATCCGGCAAAGGCGTATATCCTGCTTGTGCTATTTTGCATGCGGCAGGTGAATTTTGCGGGATAGTTGCTTTTCGGCAACTGTCTTTTTTGTTTGTAAAGGAGAAATTACCATGAAAAACACCGTATTCACAGGCGCCGCAACCGCCATTGTCACCCCGTTTAAGGGAAACGAAATTGATTACGAGCAGTTTGGTCGGTTGATCGAATGGCAGATCGAGCAGGGCATCAACGCCATCGTCGTTGCCGGCACCACCGGCGAGGGCTCAACACTAACCGACGCGGAGCACAAGGCGGTCATTAAATACTGTGTCGATAAAGTTGCCGGTCGCGTACCGGTCATTGCCGGCACCGGCTCCAACGACACCGCCTACGCCATCGCCCTCACACAATACGCGTGTGAGGTGGGGGCGGATGCCATGTTGCTCATCACGCCATACTATAACAAAGCAACTCAAAAGGGCATGATCGAATCCTTCCGCCTGGTCGCGGACATGTCCACCAAGCCGTGTATCCTGTATAACGTACCCGGCCGCACCGGCTGTAATCTGTTGCCCGAATCGGTGGCGGAGCTAGCAAAACACCCGAATATCGTCGCCATCAAGGAAGCCTGCGGCAACATTTCGCAGATCGCCAAGGTCGCGGCGCTGTGCGGTGACGACATGGACATTTATTCCGGCAACGACGACCAGATCGTTCCGATCCTGTCACTCGGTGGCAAGGGCGTGATTTCGGTGTTGTCAAATATCGCCCCCGCCGAAACCGTCGCGATGTGTGAAAAATATTTTGCGGGTGACGTCAAAGGCGCCGCCGCGATGCAGCTCAACTATCTGGAGCTGATCGATGCCCTGTTCTGTGAAGTCAACCCCATTCCGGTCAAGGCGGCCGTGTCGGCGATGGGCTTCGGCGAAAACAGTCTGCGCCTGCCGCTCACTTCCATGGAACCCGCTCACGAAGCAACCTTGCTTGCGCAGATGCGTCAGCACGGTATCATCCAATAAGAGGGGATTGATTGTATGAATATTGCGATCTACGGATACGGCAATCTCGGCCGCGGTGTCGAGTGTGCCATTCGACAAAATCCCGACATGACACTGGTCGGCGTGTTCACCCGCCGCGATCCCGCCACAGTCAACACCTTGTTTGATGCGCCGGTCTACGCGGCGGCAGACATTCTGCAATACAAGGATCAGATCGACGTACTCATCCTCTGCGGTGGCAGTGCAACCGACCTGCCCGAAATGACCCCCACACTTGCCGCACACTTTAACGTCGTCGATAGCTACGACACCCACGCCACCATCCCCACGCACTTTGCAAATACCGACGAGGCGGCAACAAAGGGCGGAAACGTAGCGCTCATCTCGTGCGGTTGGGACCCCGGTATGTTCTCGTTAAATCGTCTGTACGCCGGCGCGATCCTCCCCGATGGTCGCGATTACACGTTTTGGGGCAGAGGCGTCAGCCAAGGCCATTCCGATGCCATTCGCCGTATTCCCGGCGTGGCGGACGCGCGCCAATACACCGTGCCGATCGAAGAAAGCCTTGAAGCGGTGCGCAGCGGCAGTATGCCGACGCTGACCACCCGCCAAAAGCATCTGCGCGAATGTTATGTCGTTGCCGAAGACGGTGCCGACAAAGCGGCGATCGAACAGCAGATCAAAACCATGCCGAACTATTTTGCGGATTACGACACCACCGTAACCTTTCTTACCAAGGACGAGCTTGACCGCGATCACAGCGGCATCCCGCACGGCGGTTTTGTGATTCGCACCGGTAAGACCGGTGTGGACGGTTGCCATTCCCACACGATAGAATACCGCTTAAAGCTAGACTCCAATCCCGAATTCACCGCCAGCGTGCTGGTCGCGTATGCACGCGCCGTTTGCCGTTTGGCGTCACGCGGTGTTGTCGGCTGTAAGACCGTGTTCGACATTGCCCCCGCCGACCTCTCCCCGCTCTCCCCCGAAGAGTTGCGGGCAACCTTACTGTAAAAGGACGAACAAACATGACCCGAGATCTGTTATGTGAAAATGTATCGGTCAGCGCCGACGGCCAGCACCTGCAGTTTGCCGGTATCGATACCGTCGCCCTTGCTGGGCAGTACGGCACACCGCTGTACCTGATGGACGAGGATCGTATCCGCGCGTGCTGCCGCGCTTATAAAGCGGCGGTCAGCGCAGCGTTTGACGGAAACGCACAGGTTCTGTATGCCTCCAAAGCCTCCTCTTTTAAGCGCATCTACGAGATCATGCGTGAGGAGAACATGGGTGTGGACGTGGTATCGATCGGTGAAATATACACCGCTATCAAAGCGGGTTTCCCGATGTCACAGACCTATTTTCATTCCAACAACAAGACCGATGCAGATATTGCGTTTGCGATGGAACACGGCATCGGCTATTTCGTGGTGGACAACGAAGAAGAGTTGTTCGCCGTCGAGCGGGAGGCAGCAAAGCGCGGCATCCGTCAATCGGTTTTACTGCGTATCACCCCCGGCATTGACCCACACACCTTTGAAGCGGTATCCACCGGCAAGGTGGATTCCAAATTCGGCTTTGCGATCGAAACCGGTGCCGCCGAGGACATCCTCGTCAAGGCGCTTGCCCAACCGCATATCCACGTAGCGGGTGTACATTGTCACGTCGGTTCACAGGTGTTTGATGCCGAGGTATTCTTGCTTACCGCCGACGTAATGCTGCAATTTATTGCCGATATGAAGGCGCACCACGGGTTTGTCACCGAACTGTTTGATATCGGCGGTGGCTTCGGTGTACGGTACCTTGACAGCGATCCGGTACTGGATCTAAATGGCTGTCTCGCCGAGATCGGCCGCTTTATGAAACAGAAAGCCGCCGCACTCGGTATCGCATTGCCCAAGATTGCCTTTGAGCCGGGACGCAGCATCGTCGCGGACGCAGGCATGACGCTGTACACGGTCGGCAATGTGAAAGCTATCCCCGATTTTATCAACTACGTGTCGGTGGACGGCGGTATGACCGACAATGTGCGGTACGCGATGTATCAAGCGCCCTACACGTTGTTCCAAGCGAACGCGATGAACCGCGAGCACGATATGACCTGTACGGTGGTAGGCCGTTGCTGTGAAAGCGGCGACGTCATCCAACCGAATATCAAGCTCCCGTCTACTATCGCACGCGGTGATATCGTCGCCTGTCTCACCACCGGAGCGTATCATTACTCAATGGCGTCCAATTATAACCGACTGACACGCCCGCCGATCGTCATGCTCGCAAACGGCGAATCGTATGTCGCCGTACGCCGCGAAACGATCGACGACCTCACAGCATTGGATATGTAACCCCACCCACAACCCCCGTAGCATTTGCCGCGGGGGATTATTTTATCTAAGCGGAAAGCAATTCTGCCCCTTGTCACCCGTCGCATCGTATGCTATACTGATATCATATTCACGTATTTGAATTCGTAACAGGAGCGGTTGTTTATGAAAATACTCGTCTGTATCAAACAAGTCCCCGGCTCTAACAACGTGGAAGTCGATCCCGTCACCGGCGTATTAAAGCGCAGCGGTGTGCCCAGCAAGATCAATCCCTACGACCTTTACAGCATCGAAACGGCTTTGTCGTTTGCCGAGCGTTTTGGCGGCACGGTGGATTGTATCACCATGGGCCCGCCTCAGGCAAAAGCCGTTATCGAAGAAGCCATCTGTATGGGTGTGCGTGGCGGAACGGTGTTAAGCGACCGTAAATTTGCAGGGGCGGACGTGCTCGCAACCGCGCATACGCTCGCGCAAGGCATCCGCAAATGCGGCACGTACGATGTGATTCTCTGCGGCAAGCAAACCACCGACGGCGATACCGCGCAGGTAGGCGCGGAACTGGCGGAGTATATGAACATCCCCAACGTCGCCAACGTGCTGTCCGTGGACGGCTGTCAAGACGGCAAACTGCAACTGACCGTCGGTCTGGATGAAAAAATCGTGTCTCTCGAGATTGCCATGCCGTGCCTTATCTCGATGGAATCCGATGTGAACACGCCCCGCTTGCCCTCGTACCGTATAAAGAAAACGCTGACCGAGGACGCGGTCAACTTCCTGTCCTTTACGGATTTTGAAGACCAAGACCCCAACCATTACGGCTTATCCGGCTCCGCCACACAAGTTGAGCGTATTTTCCCGCCGGAGAAAACGGCAAATAAAGAAACCATCTTGGGCGATTCCGAAACGCAAGCGAAGGCGTTGCTTGACCTGCTTCACGATCGTAAAATGCTGTAAAGGAGGATTGTACCGTGGGAAAACTGAAAATCAATCATTCGCGTATCACCCCCGAAAACGCAGAAACACTAAAAGCCGTCTGCCCCTTTGGTGCAATCGCCTACAACGAGGGCGCGTTAACCATTTCCTCGGCGTGTAAGATGTGCAAATTGTGTGTCAAACACAGTAACGGACTCGTCGAATTTGAAGAAGAAAAAAAAGAGATCGACAAATCCTTATGGAAAGGGATCTGCGTGTACGCGGATTGTACCGACGGAACCATCCATCGGGTGACGTTCGAATTGTGCGGCAAAGCAAAAGAATTAGCCGCTGTGACGGGACATCCCGTTTACGCCTTGCTGATCGGCTATCAGACGGAATCCTGTGCGAAACAGCTCCTCCGTTACGGAGTGGATACGGTGTTTGTTTACGACCATCCCGCTTTCAAAGACTTCCGTATTGAACCATACACCGCCGCGTTCTGTGATTTCATTGACAAACACAAACCGTCCTCCGTGTTGGTGGGTGCCACCAACCTGGGACGGCAACTGGCACCGCGTGTGGCCGCAAGATGCCGCACGGGCTTAACCGCGGATTGTACGGTGCTGGAAATGAAAGAAAATACCGACTTGGTACAGATTCGCCCCGCTTTCGGCGGCAACATTATGGCGCAGATCATTACCCCCCACACACGCCCGCAATTCTGTACCGCACGCTACAAGGTGTTTTCCGAACCACTCGCAGCACAAACGCCGCACGGCAACGTTGTGCAAATGCCCGTTTCCGATAAAATGACGGAATCGGGCATCACCGTGTTACAATCGCGCAACAAACCAAAAGACATTGACATCGCCGAAGCCGAAGTAATTGTGGCGGTCGGTCGAGGCGCAGCGTCTGAAAGCGCACGCGCTTATGCCAAAGAATTAGCTGACCTGCTCGGTGGCGTGGTTGCCTGTTCAAGACCGCTCGCGGAGGAAAACTTGTTCGACGCCAAACAACAGATCGGTCTTTCGGGCAGGACCGTCAAACCGAAGCTCATTTTCTGTCTGGGCATTTCGGGCGCGGTACAATTCACGGCAGGTATGAAATCCTCCGATTGTATCATTGCGATCAACCTTGACCCGCAAGCGGCCATCTTCCACACAGCACATTACTGTGTCGTGGGCGACGTGAACGAGGTCGTTCCGAAACTGATCGATAAGATTAGGGGGGTGTCCTGATGTATAATCGTGTAACCGAAGCGGAAATTACCGCTTTACAAGCCATCGTCGGCAACGACAACGTTGTGTGTGGCGATGACATCAACCCGGACTACGCGCACGATGAACTGGGCGATGTGTCGGCTATGCCGGAGGTCTTGGTACGTGTTCATTCAACCGAAGAAGTTTCCGCGATCATGAAACTGGCATGGGAGAAAACCATCCCCGTAACCGTTCGCGGCAGCGGCACCGGTTTGGTGGGAGCCGCGGTCCCGCTGTACGGCGGTATCTTGCTGGAAACCACCAAAATGAATAAAATCCTCTCGCTTAATCCCGACAACCTGACGGTCACCGTTCAACCGGGTGTTCTGCTGATGGAACTTGCCGCCTTCACGGAAGAAAACGATTTTCTGTACCCGCCCGATCCCGGTGAAAAAACCGCCACCATCGGCGGCAACATTTCGACCAACGCAGGCGGTATGCGCGCCGTCAAATACGGTGTCACACGCGATTACGTGCGTTCCCTGACCGTGGTACTGCCCAACGGCGAAATTCAGACCTTCGGTGCCTCCGTTGCCAAAAACAGCTCCGGCTACAGCTTAAAGGATATGATTATCGGCTCCGAGGGTACGCTTGCTATCATCTGCGAAGCCGTATTGAAATTGGTGCCGCTTCCGAAAGTGTCGTTGAGCTTGCTCGTTCCGTTTCCGAATATGAAGAGCGCTATTGAGGCAGTCCCACAAATTATTCGTTCCAAGATCACCCCCACTGCTATCGAATACATTTCGCGCGATACGTTGCTGTTCTCGGAAAGCTATTTGGGCAAGAAATTCCCTGACACCAAAAACGACGCATACATCCTGCTCACCTTTGACGGAAAAACCAACGAGGAAGTGGATCGCGATCTGAGCACCGTAGCGGATCTTTGTCTCGGTCTGGGCGCGGTAGATGCCTATATCGTGGATACCGAGGAACGCAAAAAATCCGTCTGGTCATCTCGCGGCGCATTTCTGGAAGCCATCAAATCCTCCACTTCGGAAATGGATGAATGTGACGTGGTCGTACCCGGCAACCAGGTGGATACCTTTATCAAATACACCCACACCCTGTCCGAAGAATTTGGTGTACGTATTCCGAGCTTCGGTCACGCGGGCGACGGCAACCTGCACGTCTATATCTGCCGCGACTCGTTGTCCGACGAAGAATGGCTGAACATAAAAACCGTCTGCTTCGACCGCATGTACGAAAAAGCCGTAGAACTCGGCGGTTTGGTATCCGGCGAACACGGCATCGGCTACGCCAAAAAGGATTTCCTGCTGCGCCAATACGGTCCCACTCATATTGCGCTGATGCAGGGCATCAAAAAAGTGTTTGACGAAAAGAATATTTTAAACCCCGGCAAAGTGTGCTTATAATATGAGATACAGTAATATAGAAAAGGGCGTGTTTATATCACGCCCTAATCGTTTTATAGCGGAAATCGAAGTAAAAGGAAACCGTGAGCTTTGCCATGTTAAAAACACCGGACGATGCAGAGAACTTTTAGTTCCGGGAGCACAGGTATATGTTGAAAAATGCAATAAGGCTGGCCGTAAAACACAGTATGACCTGATA
>JAFYPN010000008.1 GCA_017547465.1 Clostridia bacterium
CCCCTCTTTCCGACTGCAAAAACTCTAATCTGAACTCGTTACTTTTATTTTGCTTTTTTAGTCTCACATCATTGACAAAACTACAATTTTCACCTTGATTTGTTAATGCTGCGCAACAGAAAACGGGGTGCGCATGGCCACCCCGCTTTCTGTTAATCTTTATCCTGCAACGCGGTTTCAATCCACCGCACACACAACGGTCAGATCCGGATGCAACTGCAACAGCGATGCCGGCACCTCAGGTGTAATGGGCCCAAACAGCGCTTTCTCCAAGATTTCCTTCTTGGACGCACCGCTCGCGATGAGCAACACCTTTTTAGCACCCATGATACCACCCATGCCCATCGTCACGGCCTGACGCGGGACATCGTCTGCCGACGCAAAGAAGCGGGCATTCGCCTCGATGGTGCTGGGATCGAGATTCACAACATGGGTCTCCTTGGTAAAGAACGTATCCGGCTCGTTGAAACCGATGTGTCCATCGGGGCCGATGCCCAGCAGCTGAATATCAATGCCGCCGAGCGAAGCAATCAATTCATCATAGCGTGCACCCTCTGCCGCATAGTCCGCCGCCTTACCGTTCGGAACGTTGGTGTTCGCCTTATCGATGTTCACACGGTTGAACAGGTTTGTGTCCATAAAATAACGGTAGCTCTGGTCGTTCGTACCGTCCAAGCCACAATACTCGTCCAGGTTAACAGAACGAATGTCGGAGAAATCCAACAAGCCGTTTTCGTTCCACTCGACCAACTTGTCATACAAGCCGATCGGGGACGAACCGGTAGCCAGTCCCAACACAGAATTCGGCTTTAACACGATCTGAGCCGCCAGAACTTTGGCAGCCTCCAGACTCATTTCCTCATAATTTTTCGTACGAATGATCTTCACGATACGCACGCTCCTTTTCGGCAAAATCCTTGATAAATCTACCATATCACCTTTTGCTTGGCTTTGCAAGAGGTTTCGGCAGAAACAGCGGTCGAAAAACTTACACTAGTCATCCATATGCGTACACCGGGGCGAATATGAAGGGGTTGTATACATTTTCGACTTATGTGTTTGAACCACTACAATATTTTAGAATGAAATATCTCTCTACCTACGCTCGATATGAAATAATCCTTACGGATTATGAAATATGTTTGCTGACGCAAAATGTGAAATAAAATTCGCCCCTAGCATTTGCGAAGCAAATATTTCACTCACCGCAAGGCGAATTTCATTGAAAAAAGCACCGACTTTGTCGGTGCTTTTTTCTGTGTAAAGGCTACGAAAAAGATATTTTCGGCAGTTTTGTACATGAATTCGAACTCTCACCGTTCATTAGTTAGCATTTTGCTATTGTTAATATAGTTTCCATTTTGATCCCTATTTATAGGAACGGCAGTAAGGCAAAATTGCAAACAATGGCACGGACAAGGAATTTCTATTTTATATTTATCTTTTGCGCCTCTGTATGTAAAGTCACCGCCACATCTAACTACTTCACACCAAGTATAAATTTCCGCCATAGCTCGAGGGCAGAAGCTTTGAGGTGTTTCGTATTCAAAATGAAAAACGTCTCCCTTTTCTAATCCAAGTCTGCAATTCTTTGCGTCTCCGTCAATTACTTCTACAATAAAAGCCCAATCTTCAACAATCCATTTGTTCATTTGCCGTTCTCCTTTGCGGTATTCAAGGATGCAATAAGCATTCTCTTAATTTCTTCAGCAAGTGAGAGTAAGCTATCAAAATCACAATTCACAAGCTTTGTATTTTTTAGAAGCTTTAGCCAATAAATACTTTCACCTGTTTCTTTAAGAGAAATATGTAATTTTGATATAAAATCTGCTTTGCTGTTACCGTAAACCGCTTCATTTATGTTAGCACCTATACTTGTTGCAGAGCGAAGCAATTGTTTTGCGATAGTGGTATCTTTTTTCGATTTGGAAAACTCTTCATAAAACAATACAATTTGTGTTGCAAAATCGAGAGATTTATCGATTAAAGGACTGTTCATTCATCATCACCTCTGAATGTATTATATCATAATTCGTTATTCAAATCAATGCTTTGCGAAGCAAAGCTACCTTTTCTCTTCTTTTTTCTCTCTTATCTTTTCTCCGGAAACGACAATTTTAGAGAAGAGAGAAGAACAAAAAGAGAATAGTGAAAAGAACAAAAAGAAACGACAATCTTCTGTCGAAAATTGTCGTTTCTTTTTGGCTGGGCTGGATGGAGTCGAACCATCACGGCGTGAGTCAAAGTCACGTGTCCTACCGCTAGACTACAGCCCAATATCGTGGCAGGGACACTCGTGAGATCAAGTGTCCCTGCGTCTTGTGGGGTGGGAGATGGGATTCGAACCCACGATCTTCAGTGCCACAAACTGACGCGTTAGGCCAACTACGCTACACCCACCATATCTGGCGCGCCTGAAGGGACTCGAACCCCTGACCCTCTGCTTAGAAGGCAGATGCTCTATCCGGCTGAGCTACAGGCGCCTATATGTTCCGCCGCGCGGAGTAACATTCATGGAGCGGGTGATGGGAATCGAACCCACACAACCAGCTTGGAAGGCTGGGGTTCTACCACTGAACTACACCCGCAGATTGCTGAATTATGATACCACACCCCACCACCTCTGTCAAGTCTTTTTTCAACCTTTTTTATCGGTGCACACATACCTCTTCTTTTCTTTCGTCCCGGTCATATATCCGGGAACCACCCGAGCCTCGCAGATGGCGCCATCATTGACGGCCCCCAGTGTGACAAGATCGTCCCGCACTGTCTCCAACTGTGATACGTTCAGTTTGCTGTCGCACACTGCTGTCAACCGACCGAACGCCATGTCGAGATCAAGTGTATCGGTTAATGTGCGATTCAAAAAAGTAGCAGTCAACCGTGCGTGTGCCCATGCCTGCCCCACGCCACCCTGCTCCCAATCGTCAAATTTCAGTACGGCGGCCGCCTGCAAGGGCGTCAGCGTCAGCGTACCCGTCGGCAGTTCACCAACTGCTTGCGACAGTGTCATCGGCAGATTCCCCGACAGCCGCCCCATCAGCGCCGCCGCACCGCTAATCGATATCGAAAGCACCGGCAACTCCTCAATCAGCGCCGCCACCTGCTCACCATTGTCCAAATACAACGCAGCAGCGGTCGTCACCGTCACACCATCGATAATCTCGGTCTGCGGCGGATATCCAATCGCACACATCGTCATGGCACGAGTATCGCTAACGAGCTTCACGATCCCTGTCAACACCTCCCGGTCGTGGAACACCACCCAGACCGACCGCTGTACGCCGCGCTCCCCCAGCACCTTCTCCGGCACATCGTCGGGTTCGAGCTGCTCGGTAATAAACGGAATCAGTAACACGAACCCGAACACAAACAACGACAACAGAAATGCGCCCGCCACCGTCACCGAGGTGCGGGACAGACGCAATACCCACTTTTTTTTAGCCGCGTGCTTCACCTAAACCACTCTCCCATCTCGGATCACGATCCGTCGTGCTGCAGCATCCGCGATCGCATTATCGTGCGTGATCAGCACCACCGTATGCCCCTCCCGATTCAGTTCGTGCAGCATCTGCATGATCTCAGCCCCCGACACGCTGTCCAGGTTACCCGTCGGCTCATCCGCCAAAATGAGCGGTGGTGATGCCGCGAGCGCTCGGGCGATCGCCACGCGCTGCTGCTGACCGCCGGACAGCTCGCTCGGCCGATGCCTCACCCGCTCGGACAACCCTACGCGGCGCAGGCTCTCCGCTGTGCGCCTGCGCCGTTCCTCACGCCCCATACCGCGGTAGATGAGCGGCAGTTCGACGTTTTCCTCCGCTGTAAGTGACGGAATGAGATGAAACCCCTGGAAGATAAACCCGATCTGTCGGCTGCGCACCGCCGCACCCACCGCAGAGGATACGCGGCTCATATCCCGCCCACCGAGCAGATACCGCCCTTTGGTCGGCACGTCCAGACATCCCAAAATATTCATCAGTGTGGATTTTCCCGATCCCGATTGCCCGATCACCGCCA
Organism: Clostridia bacterium; assembly: GCA_017547465.1. GTDB lineage: Bacteria > Bacillota > Clostridia > Oscillospirales > Acutalibacteraceae > RGIG3009. The sequence continues at coordinate 4,018 of JAFYPN010000008.1, forward strand.
CAAATTCGCCATCGTCAATGGTCAGGGACACATCGTCGAGTGCGCGTACCTGTTCCCCGCCCTCGTATACTTTGCTGACATGCTGCAATTCAATTAACGCCGCCATTTTAAACACCTCTTTTTTGATAGCGTGCCCCCTTTTTCTCGAAATATCAAAAAGCGCTCCGTGCGGAGCGCTTTTTGAAAAATATATTAGAACCCTGCCACCGAAGTGCTGACCGTTCCCGCCGTCGACTGCTTCGCTTTCACGATTGACAGCACGCCGACGCTTGAAAAGTCACTCAGCCGATACGACAACACCCCGTTTGCCGACGTGACGTACAAATACTCGCCGATGTAGATCCCACGCGTACCATAGCCGTCCAACGCCGCGAGCCGCGCTTTGAGAACAAAGCCGTTTTCGGCATCGTAGCCGTATAGGTGATAGGTGTTATCTCCCGTGGCAAAACCGATGAGATTTTTTCCCATGTCGATCAGCACGGCCTTGTGATTGCTCAGCACCTCGCTGTCCCGCTGATCAAGCACCGTGACGTTCGACTCGGTCACGGCGGTGGGATCGCTGACGTCGAACATCGACAGTTTCATAAAGGTCGTGCGTCCGTTTTCGTCTGCGTCCATGCCGATGCCGAGCAGCTTGCCGTCACCGTATGGATGCAGATACTGCGAAAAGCCGGGGATCTTAAGCTCGCTTTGGATGGTCGGCTTGGTCGGATCACTTAAATCCACCGTAAACAGCGGGTCAACCTGACGGAAGGTCACAAAATAGCCGGCCTCACCGTCAAACCGCACCGAATACACCCGTTCATCCTGAGCGAGTTCTTTCAGGCTGCCCACGGTATTCAGATCCTTATCCAACACCAGCAGTGCGTTGGTGGTACCGTTCTCACCGTATTCGGTGATCACCACCCGCAAATGCCCGTCGTATTCGTCCAGCGAGAACTGGTTAAGCAGAACACCGTCGATGGTGGTTTCCGCTTGTTTTTCCAGCTTGCCGCCGTTCAGCGCGAATCTGACCAGCGGTGTTTTCCGCGTTCCGTAGCCGTAGCCCGCAATATAAAAGTTTTCGGTGTTGGCATACACGGTATTCCCCGATGTCAGCACCGCTTTTTGCGACAACTGTTCGCCCTCACCCGACACGCGCACCGCCGTCACCACGATATACTGACTGCTTTTGCCGCAGATATGAATATCCTGTGCCGACAACACCGCTTCCTCGCCGTCACAGCCGGTGCGCGGTACGAAGGTGGCGGGTTCGGTTTCGATCGGCTCGGTCACGAGAGAATACTGCGACACGGTATACAGCACGTCCCCGATCACGCGGGAGGACAGCTCGCGACCGTCCTGCTCAAAGCAGGTGACGAACGATGGCTTAGCAGGATCGGCAATATCGTACACAAGCGCCGCCGTTACCGCGCGCAACTGTACGTACCGATATTGCATCACGACCAGTCGATCACCAACGAGATACATGCCGGACGTGCCGTACCCGCTCGCCTCTCCGTGTGAAAGGGTAAACTCGGCAAGCACCTGCGGGTAACCGTCGTTCGGATCCACAACAACGACGCGCCCGCCCGACAGTACGTACAAATACCGCCCATCGGTCTTGATGATATCCGCCTCATCCACGCCCACAACCTGTAGGTTGGTTTCGGAATGTTCCTTCGACGACTGCGCCGTGGATCCGGTCGGCCGCGTGGCATTTCCCGCGTTGACATCCACCGCCGCATCCTCTTGGATAATCCCTTCATCGTCCGCATACAGGTAATATACGCGCTCCTTATCCAATGCCTCATACACCTCGGCATAGGAGGCGGGGTCCATCACCGTGGGAGTGCTCCGAAAACGGGGTAGCATTCCCACGCAGATAGATAAGATCAGTGCCCCGCACAGCGTTCCGAACGCCAGAACGGATTGCTGTCGTTGCTGTTTTTCTCTGTAGGCATCGCGACGCTCCAACACGTCACGCGTACGTTCTTCACAAGTCCTCATAATCGGCTCCTTCTCTCTCCATCACGGCTCGCAGTGCCTGCTTGCCGCGGTATAATACATTCGTTATCTGGCGACTGTTTTTTCGTAATACCGATGCCACTTCGCGACAGGACAATCCTTCAAAATAGGCGAGATAGAGCACCTCGCGGTACAGCGGGGGAATCTGTTCGAGCGCCCGATACAATACCCGTTTCTGCTCGCGCCGCAGCACCGTACCGTACGCCTCCTCTGCGTGCTTGTCGGGTAACCATTCGGCAAGCGACACTTCGTGTCGTTGTCGGCGCAACCACCCCAACGCCTCGTTTCGCCCGATCGCGTATAAATAGGTCTTGAACAGGGCTTCTCCTCTGAGGCGAGGTCGGCGCACGATAAGCTTCAAAAAGGTTTCGGACAACAAATCCTCTGCCGTCATTTCATCGTGAACATAGCTGTTGATATATCGCAACAGCCGATCCCCGTATTCCTCGATGATCACGGCAAGTCCGCCCTCGTCTCCGTTTAAAAACCGCTGGTAAGCGATCATGCCACGATCTTCCGTTTTGGTATTCATATGTTCACCCCGCTTTGTAGCTACACATATTAGATCCCATCAAGGAAAAAATATCTCAGTTGAGTTTTATAATTTTACCATAATTTTTCACAACCCGCAAATACCCCTTGAAAAGCGACAGGGTTTTTGGTATACTAATGGCGATCATGGAGTGGAGTGGTTGGATGAAAAAGGGGTTTGACAACGCACTGTACATGGAACGGCAGAAAGCGCATATTGCGGAACGCATTTCCCGTTTCAACGGCAAATTATATCTGGAATTTGGCGGCAAGTTGTTTGACGACTATCACGCTGCGCGCGTGCTGCCCGGCTTCGCACCGGACGCCAAGATTCGCCTGTTGTGCGAGATGGGCGACCAGGTCGAGGTCATTTTCTGCATCAGCGCGGGCAACATTGAGAAGACTAAGGTGCGCGCCGATCTCGGTATCAGCTACGAGATGGACCTGCTTCGCCAAATCGACATTCTCACAAGGCTCGGTATCGCGGTCAACAGCGTGGTCATCACGCAGTATGCCGGTCAGGCGGCGGCCGACTCGTTCGCGCACAAGCTTGACGCACGTGGTGTCACGTATTATATCCACCACCCCATTGCCGGTTACCCCTCAGACGTGGACCATATCGTCAGCGACGAGGGCTACGGCGCCAATCCATATATCGTCACCACCAAGCCTCTGGTGGTGGTGACCGCACCCGGCCCCGGCAGCGGTAAGCTCGCCACCTGTTTATCACAGGTATATCACGAGTATCGTCGCGGCGTGATGGCGGGTTACGGCAAATACGAAACTTTCCCCGTGTGGAACCTGTCGCTCAAACATCCGGTCAATCTGGCTTACGAGGCGGCAACCGCCGACCTGCAGGACGTCAATATGATCGACCCCTTCCATTTGGAAGCCTACGGTGTCACCACCGTCAACTATAACCGCGATGTGGAGGCATTTCCCATCGTGCGCACCATCCTCACGCGTATCACCGGCAACGATAAGTTTTATTGCAGTCCGACGGATATGGGCGTCAATATGGCAGGTTACGCCATTGTGGATGACGAGGCGTGTCAGGAGGCAAGCCGGCAAGAGATCATCCGTCGGTACTATAAAGGCTTGTGCGATTTGAAGCAAGGCCGCGAACGAGCGGATACAGTGGACAAGCTCAAGTTGATCATGCAGGAGCTTTCCTTGCGACCGGAGGAACGGCCGGTCGTGCGCCCCGCACTCGCCAAACAAGCCGCCTGCGCGGGCGCGCCGGCGGCGGCGATCCAGTTGCCGGATGGGCGCATCATCACCGGCAAAGCCACCCGCCTGTTGAGCGCGTGCAGTGGCGCCGTGCTCAACGCCATC
>JAFYPN010000009.1 GCA_017547465.1 Clostridia bacterium
ACAAAATCGCAGATGGTGAAATCCGTTTCATGACCGACAGCAGAGATTATCGGAATGTGACATGCCGCGACGGCGCGGGCGACTGTTTCATCGTTAAACGCCCACAGATCCTCTAAGGAACCGCCACCTCTGCCGATGATAATCACATCTGGAGCATGCGACGCATCCATCGCACCAAACGTGGCAAGTGCCTGCACCAGTTGTGCGGGAGCGCCCTCGCCCTGTACCAACACGGGCAGCAAAACCACCTCTGCAAGGGGGTACCGTCTGCCGAGCACGTTGAAAATATCGCGCACAGCCGCACCGGTTGCCGCGGTAATGACGCCCACCCGTTTCGGATAACGCGGCAGAGAGCGCTTGCGTGATTCCTCGAACAAGCCTTCCGCAACAAGTCGGTTTTTCAGTTGTTCAAACGCGACCTGCAACGCACCGGCGCCATCCGGCTGCAGATCGTCCATATAGATCTGATATGCACCGTCCTTTTCGTACAGCGACACCCGGGCTTTGGCGATCACCCTCATGCCGTTTTCCGGCACGAAACGAAGGTTCATCGCCTGAGAACGGAACATCACAGCTTTCACAACGGCGTTTTCGTCCTTAAGGGACATGTACAAATGCCCCGATTTATAGTGGTTAACAAAGTTACTGATCTCACCGCTGAGCAATATTTGCCCTAAATGCGCGTCGCTTTCAATAAGGGAACGAACGTAGCGGTTGAGCTGGCTGACGCTAATGACAGTCATACTTCCCCTCCTGCTCGGAGTGCCGTCAACACCGCAACACCGGCGGCGTTATCCGCCGAAAAGGCGGGCGGTGCAAAAAGCCCATTGAATTTCGCCTGCAGCGCGGAACGCAGCAACGTGTTTGACATGACACCGCCGGCATACACCACCGGCAGATCACCGTACTGCATAAGCAGCTGCTCAGTCATACTGACAAGCGCCGCCTGAATACTGAGCAGGCAAAACCGCGCGACCTCGGCAGGTGACGCACCGTCGTTTAGCAGACGGCGGCACTGATTTTCCACGCCGGAGAGGTGGCAACACGCCCCCTCCATTGACGGTTTGGGCGAGCAAACCATATCCGTCTGCAATGACAGCTTGTCCAATGCCGAACCTGCGGGAAACGGTAATCCCAACAGGCCACCAACGCGGTCGATAAGCTGCCCCGCTTTAAGGTCCAATGAACGGGCAACTGAGATACAGGAAATGACTGTCTCCGCATGCGGTTTGACTAACAAGGCTTCGGTCGTGCCGCCGGATACATGAAACGCCAAAAACGGCTTATGCCGTAAAGAAAGCATATCCGCACCGTACAGTGCCGCCATGACATGCCCTTGCTGATGCGTGAACCGATACAAGGGTTTTCCCGAAGCGGCGGCAAGAGAACGCGCCGTCCCCTCACCCGTTAGGAAGCAAGGCATATATGAACCCTCTGCCTCCATTGGTCGATCCGACACACCGAAAGCATCGAGGGTCACGACTCCCGTCTGTGCAAACAGCTGCTCTAAAAGCTCCGGTAGCTGCTTTACATGATGAAAGACCGCGTCACTCTGACGAAGCCCCAGTTCTCCCGCCTTGACCGGCAAAAGTTGTTTTACTTGCCAAAGCGCCCCCGTCGCTGCATCAAATGCCGCGGCGGAGGTCGTATAATTGCTAGTATCTAGCCCGATATAGAAGCTCATATCATGCCTCGTGTCGGCGGGCGATGCCACCCAACACGCCGTTAATAAAGGAGGCATCGGCATCGCCGCCGTAACGCTTGGCAAGCTCGACCGCTTCGTTGATGGACACGCTGACCGGGATGGAGTTTTCCCAAAGCATTTCATAAACGGCAAGACGCAAAATCGCCAGTGCGACACGGGATATACGATCCTTGCTCCATTTGTGAGAGAATTCTGAAATCTGCACATCAATCTCCTCAGTGTGCGACATAACGCCCTCGGTAAGCGACAGCGCAAACGGATCGCGCACGATCTCTCTAGCCTCGCCGGCATTCTCCACTATTTCCTCAAGCGGTGTGTCCGAAAAGCTCTTTTCAAACAATAATACAAACGCCAGTTCTCTTGATTCCCGTCGCGTCATACCGCACCGTACCTTTCCACTTCAACCCTGTTGCGCCATAGCCGAAAACCCTCTACAAAACTGCAGAGGGTTCAGGGATTATTCTGCTTTTTCCGTTTTTTCGGTTTGCTTCTTTTCTTCCAGCACAATGCCGGCAATATGAACATTGACCTTGGTAACCGGTCGGCCGGTCATGGATTGAACCTCATCCTTGACAACACGCTGTACCTGACCGGCAACCTCCGGGATACGGACACCGGCCTTAAGGTTAATATACAAATCCACGATCGTTTCACTTTCATTATTGACGACTGCAACGGATTTGGTAGCGGCATTGCCGACCAGTCCGCGCAGATCCTTGATGCGGGGCGCCATACCTGCCACACCCGGCACTTCGACAGCCGCTGTGCTGGCAATCGTTGCGATCACTTCTTCGGAAATGATACAGCGCCCTTCCGGAGTTTGATATCCTTTATCACCCATAGTGATGACCTCCTTTAGCATTTATGGCTTTATTATATACCATAAACCACCCGAAGGGCAACTGTTTTTTATTATTTTACGGTTACAATATTGATATTTTGTGCAGGAATGTCCGCTTGAGACGTCACAACCTGTGAAATTTTCGCCGTATCCTGCACAGTGAGGCTGTCACTTTGCACGACCACACTGCACGAACCATCCGCAATGTACACCACGCAATCCGCAAACCCCTTCGCTTTGATAAGACTTTCAATGTTACTTTCCCGCTCGATCGCCTTGGTGATCGCAATCACCTCGGCGGTGACCGTCTGTTTCTGCTCGTCGGTGGTCTTGACATCATTCAGCAGGTCCTTAGCCGTCTGTACGGCCTCCTCGCGGGACGCTTCACGGCTTTTGCGCGCCTGTTCAAAATACTCCGCCGCTGTCGGGGCGTCGGCTGTTCCGTTAACATTGATTGCCTCACCCAGCGTCTTATCGTCGTCCGGTTGCTGGGTCTGTGTACCACTGTTATCGAGGATATCGGTAGGGCTTTGTGCAAAGAAATAATTGAGATAGATCGCCACACCGAGGGCGAGTACCAGGGTGCCGAGCAACACCGTTTTCTTGCCGAGAAACTTTTTCATACTAGGATCTCCTTTACGAAAGTTTTGTAATACAAACACGTTTGGAAGAAATGTTTAAGGCAACCGTCACCACCTTTGACACACGACTGCACACCTCCTCATCATCTCCTCCCTCGCACACCACCACCACGCCGCGCACGGTGGGTTGGATCTCGGTGACGAGAAGCCCCTCACGGCCACTGTCGGTATCAATGATGATGGCGGCGCTTTCACTATCATCCCGCTGTGTCAGCCGCGTGTCTTCTCCGCTGATATCCTCTTGGCGGTCGGAATTGCTTTTTTCCTCGGTCGCATAGACATATTCCACACCGTTCTCCAACGTTACCATTACCTGACACGCACCCGCACCTTCAATGCGGCCGATCAACGCGGTCAACCGTTCTTCCGTCTGCCGAACAAAATCGTCTGCGGTTGAAATGACCGCGTTGTCGGTTTTTTCAGGGATAAATTCGGGGATAACGAGCAGCAAAACGCCGACGATTCCAAAGGCAATCAGCATCTTGCGCGTCTTTCGGGAGGCGGTAAGCGCCCGTATCCGTCCTGTCCATGCCGAAAGAATTTCCTGCATATTCCCTATCACTCCTCTGTTTTGATAACGACCGTCGTTTCCAGCTGTTTTTCCAACACCTCCCGCACCACTGCCGCGATGGGCACGCTTTGTTTGTCCACATAGATCGTAATTCTCTTCATATATATGCCTCCCGATTCCGAAGTATCCGTAATAACCTCCACTTTTTTTGCGGCGATATTCCGTGCCGCCATTGCCTCGTCCACAACCGCACAGACAGCAGCCTCCACCTGTACCGTCAGTTGCTCGGTGACGCGTTGCTCTAACAATCCCGCGACGACATCGGACGGCAACAGATCAACCTCCAGCTCCGGCGTTGAGGTCATATTTAAGAGCGGCAGTGCCAGCGCACACAAAAAGAAAGAGGCGGTTATCAGCGAAAACAGCTTGCCGCTTCCCACCTTAGGTGCGAGTAAGCGGATGGCGGAGCAGCCAAGCGACGCCATACACACCGCGGCGCTCCAGGCACGTATCTCGTTCATGTCGTTCCTCCCGCGGCAACGGTGACCACCGTCAGCGATACCGTCAGCAGCAAACCGCTGACGCACAGCACCCCCACCAAACAACGCATGATACCGTGTGCTGTTTTAAGAAGTTCCGAAAAGGACTGCAAGCCGAACAGGTCTGCCGCCATCTCACCGATCGACAGCAAAATGTTCCATAGCAGACACGACAACAACGGCGGGAGCACGATGAGGAGCGTTGCCGCGATACCGAAGCAGCCCATCGTTGAGCGCAACAGGTGCAAGCACCCGCGAATGGTGGAAAAGGCTTCGCTGATGGAACCTCCCACCACCGGTACAAAATGGGCAATCGAAAACCGTAATGCACGGTCACTAAGCCTATCCGCTGCGCCACCGGCAAGTGTCTGAAGGGATAATACGCCGGTGAACAGCACCATTCCCAGCGTAAGCATCCACGTTGCCGCCTTGCCTGTCATCGTACCGACCCTGCCGAGCTTCAGCTCGGGTGTCAGCGAACCGGTCAGTCCCAGTGCCAGTGAAATGGATAAGAGAGGTACAATCAACGATCCGGCCGCCCACGACATAAGCTCAGCGGCGTACAGCACCACCGATTGAAACGATACGGCCGCGGACGCCTGACCGCCGGTCACCAGAATACCGGCATATACCGGAACAAAACTCACCATGAACACTGACACGGATTCCATGGCCTCACACACACGCTCCAACTGACCGGCAACAGGCAGCATTACCGTGCCGCATGCAGCCAGCGCACACACCACACCGAATACCGACGATACCTCCTCGGTGCGCAACGTTTGGCGCATACCATCCACCCACGCGTACACGAGCAAGATACCAAGGACTGTTCCGCACGCTGTGAGCGGCTCCCCCGCCACCGTTTTACACAGCTTCCACAGCTCCTTCAGCAGTGAACCGGCGTCCAGTTCAGCAAAGGTATCCGCCTCCAACGAATCAATGTTCAATCGGTCCAGCAGTGCCCGTGTGTCCTCCGGCAACGCTTGCAGCAGCGCCTCACCGCCACTCGCCTCTAGCTGTTCACGGTACAGCTCGTCAAGGGTTTGTGCCCGCACGGGCAGGGTACAAAACACGAGAAGCACGATCGTGCACAATCCCGCTTTCACTGTCCTCATACGCTTTATCCTTTCTCGATGAGCGACAACGCGATACCGCCGATCTTTTGAAACAACGGCAACGCAAGCGCAAGCAGGGTCAGCTTACCGGCAAGCTCCGTTTTGGCGGCAAGCCCCTGCTCTCCCGCATCACGGCAAGCATCAGCCGCCAACTGCGTAATTACACAAATGCCAAGCGACTTGAACAAAATCCGTATGTATTCACCGGACAGACCGCTCGCTTCCAGCATCGTTTGTATATCGCCGAGCAGTGGTGCCATCACTTCCAGCGCCGCCATCACCATCAGGATACCGGCGATGAGGGTGACTGCCATCGCCTGTTCAGGA
>JAFYPN010000082.1 GCA_017547465.1 Clostridia bacterium
ACAAAGAACTTAGCAGCCGCCACGTCATTGATCACAAGGTAAAGCAAGAGAAAATGACAAAATGATAAGATCCCCTTGAACGATATGTTCAAGGGGATCTTTGTGTGTATTCTTAGAACAAACCGATGATCTTGCCGCTTTCGTCGACATCGATGCGTTCGGCGGCGGGGGATTTCGGGAGACCCGGCATGGTGAGAATATCTCCCGTCAGCACTACAATGAAGCCGGCACCCGCCGAAACCTTAACACTTTTAATGGTCACGATGAAGTCTTCGGGAGCGCCCAGCTTGGTCGGATCATCCGAGAAGCTGTATTGCGTCTTGGCAATTCATACCGGGCAGTTGGCAAAGCCCAGCTCGGTAAGCTGCTGAATTTGTTTCTTGGCAGCGGGCATCACCGTGATATCCTTGCCGCCGTATACCTTTTGCACGACATCGCGGATCTTATCTTCAATGGTGCCGTCCAGCTCATACGAGTAGGTGAAATCGCCTTTTTCTTCCTCACACAGGCGAACGACCTCGCGGGCGAGTGACTCACCGCCTTTGCCGCCCTCTGCCCACACGGTGGACAGTACGGTGTTAACACCGAGTTCCTTGCATTTCTTAATGATAAACTCGATCTCGTTATCGGTATCGGTCGGGAAACGATTGACCGCAACAACGCAAGGCAGCTTATACACGTTCTTGATGTTGGATACGTGGCGAAGCAAGTTCGGAATACCCTTTTCCAGTGCCACCAAATCCTCGGTGGCGAGTTCCGTTTTAGCAAGACCACCGTGCATTTTAAGCGCACGGACGGTGGCAACAACCACCACCGCGTCAGGTGTGAGTCCCGCCATACGGCATTTGATATCAAGGAATTTTTCCGCACCGAGGTCGGCGCCGAAGCCGGCTTCGGTAACTGTGTAATCGCCCATTTTGAGTGCCATACGAGTCGCCATGACCGAGTTGCAGCCGTGGGCAATGTTGGCAAACGGACCACCATGCACGAAAGCCGGTGTACCCTCCAAGGTCTGCACCAGGTTCGGCTTGAGTGCATCCTTGAGCAGAGCGGTCATCGCACCCGCGGCTTTCAGTTCGCCGCAGGTGACCGGTTTATCGTCATAGGTATAGCCAACGATGATGCGGGATAGACGTTCTTTTAGGTCTGTGATGGACGAGGACAGGCACAGCACCGCCATGATTTCACTGGCGACCGTGATGTCAAACCCGTCCTCACGCGGCACACCGTTGGCTTTGCCGCCCATACCGTCAACCACGAAGCGCAACTGACGGTCGTTCATATCCACGCAGCGTTTCCAGGTGATCTTGCGCACGTCAATACCGAGTGCGTTACCCTGCTGAATGTGGTTGTCCAGCATCGCGGCAAGCAGATTGTTCGCCGCGCCGATGGCGTGAAAGTCACCGGTGAAATGCAAGTTGATGTCCTCCATCGGGACGACCTGCGCGTAACCGCCGCCTGCGGCACCACCTTTGACACCGAACACAGGACCGAGGGACGGTTCGCGGAGCGCGACCGTTACATCCTTACCAATGCGCCTCATGCCGTCAGCCAGACCAATGGTGGTGGTTGTTTTTCCCTCGCCCGCAGGGGTCGGGGTAATGGCAGTAACAAGCACCAGCTTGCCGTCGGCGCGGTTGGTTTCATCTAACAGACGGAGATCAATTTTGGCCTTATAGTTACCATACTGCTCAATGTATTTTGCATCCACGTGAGCCACCTTCGCAATCTCAGTGATGTGCTGCATCTCACATTCTTGAGCAATCTCAATATCGGTTTTGTATGCCATATCAATCATCCAACTCCTTACATGAACGGAAGTAATCTACTGCCGCTTCAAACATACGGATATCGTAATTACCGAGAACATTTTGATACAAGCCGTTGCCGATACGCTCGCTGTGGCCCATTTTACCGAACACGTGACCGTCGGGAGAGGTGATACCCTCGATGGCGTACATGGAATCGTTGGGGTTGCAACGAATGTCGGCAGTGGGATTGCCGTCAACGTCCACGTACTGCGTGGCAATCTGTCCGTTTTTCGCGAGTTGCTGAATCAACGCATCGTCTGCTAAGAAGCGACCCTCACCGTGGGAAATCGGAACGTTGACGATATCGCCGACTTTCATTTTAGACAACCACGGAGATTTGTTCGAGGCAATGCGGGTGCGCACGATGCGGGATTGGTGGCGCGCGATGGTATTAAAGGTCAGTGTCGGGCAGGTTTCATCCGTGTCGATGATCTTACCGTACGGTACGAGACCTAACTTGATAAGCGCTTGGAAGCCGTTGCAGATACCACACATCAAGCCGTTGCGCTTTTCGAGGAGTTCCGTGACTCCCTCTTTGACAGCGGCGTTGCGGAAAAATGCGGTAATGAATTTGCCACTGCCATCCGGTTCGTCACCGCCCGAGAAGCCGCCCGGAATGAATACCATTTGTGCTTCTTTTAAGCGGTTAGCAAAATACTCCACACTACGCTGAATACCATCGGCAGATAAGTTGTTAATGACGATGATTTCGGGATCCGCACCTGCATCACGCATAGCTCTTGCCGAATCGTATTCGCAGTTCGTACCCGGGAATGCGGGAATCAAAACTTTTGGCTTGGCAACGTAGTAGCCGGCAAGTTCCACAAACTGATCCGAAGAATAATGAAAGGCCGGAATATCCTTGCCACCTTGTTCAATGTTACAGCTATACACACTTTCAAGCTTGTTTTCGTACACATCAAGCAGATCAGCCAGTACCAAGCGTTCGTCGCCGTAAGTAATCTGCCCGTTGTCAGTGACGGTACCGACCGTTTGACCAATTTCCAAATCGGCATCCACTTCCAACAAGAAACTACCGTAATGGTAACCGAAGATATCGGTCATACTCAGTGCCGTATCGTAGGCAAAGCCGAGTGCATTACCCATCGCCATTTTGAGAATGGCCTCGGCAATGCCACCCATCGTGGGTGTGTAGCACGCGTATACCTTACCCGCACGTTGCAGGTCGGTTACTTGGGTAAACAACGCTTTGAGCGATTCGGTGACGGGAAGTTTGTTTTCGTCAAAATTGGGAGTCAGCATTACCACTTTATGGCCTGCCGACTTGAATTCGGGCGAAATCACATCGTTCGTCTTACCGGTAGTAACGGCAAAAGAGACGAGCGTCGGCGGAACGTCAAGATCTTCAAACGTGCCGCTCATGGAGTCTTTACCACCGATGGCACCGATACCGAGTTGTTTTTGTGCAGCAAAAGCGCCGAGCAACGCCGCCAACGGTTTTCCCCAGCGTTTGCCGTCCTTGCCGGGATGTTCAAAGTATTCCTGGAAAGTTAGGTACACATCCTCAAACGACGCACCGGTCGCGATCAGCTTGCAGACCGATTCCACAACCGCCAAATACGCGCCGTGGTACGGACTTTGTTCGGTGATGAAAGGATTATAACCCCACGACATAAAGGAAACGTCGTCCGTATGCTTCTCTTCCATGGAAATCTTATGCACCATTGATTGAATAGGCGTAAGCTGATGTTTACCGCCGAACGGCATCAGTACCGTACCCGCGCCGATGGTGGAATCAAAACGCTCAGATAAACCGCGTTTCGAGCAAATGTTAAGGTCTGCCGCCATCGTGGTATACACTTCGGCAAAATCACCTTCCACCTGTTTCTCCTGCAATGCGGGAGCGGCGGGCGTGATAACAACATGCTTCTCGGCACCGTTGGAATTCAAAAATTCACGGCTGATATTGACGATGGTGTTGCCGTTCCATTTCATAACGAGGCGTGGCTCGGCCTTAACCACGGCAACGGGGCAAGCGTTAAGGTTTTCCTTTTTAGCGAGTGCCAAGAACGTGTCAACGTCTTTTGCTTCTACGACCACCGCCATACGCTCTTGCGATTCACTGATCGCCAGTTCCGTGCCGTCAAGACCTTCGTATTTCTTCGGTACGGCATTCAAATCGATTTCCAAACCGTCTGCCAGTTCACCGATCGCGACCGATACGCCGCCGGCGCCAAAGTCGTTACAACGTTTAATCATACGGGTGGCTTCGCCGTTGCGGAACAAGCGCTGGAGTTTGCGTTCCTCGGGAGCGTTACCTTTTTGCACCTCGGCACCGCACGTTTCGAGCGATTTCGACGTGTGCGATTTGGAGGAGCCGGTCGCGCCGCCACAGCCGTCACGGCCGGTGGCACCGCCGAGCAGGATCACAATATCGCCCGGATCGGGACGCTCACGGCGCACGTTTTCTGCAGGAGCCGCCGCGATGACCGCACCGATCTCCATACGCTTGGCGGCATAGCCGTCGTGATAGATCTCATCAACCATGCCGGTGGCAAGGCCAATCTGGTTTCCGTAGGACGAATAGCCCGCCGCCGCGGTTGTCACAATCTTGCGCTGTGGCAATTTGCCGGGGATGGTTTCGCTGACAGATTTGAGCGGATCTGCCGCACCGGTCACACGCATCGCGGCATACACATAGCTGCGACCGCTCAAAGGATCGCGGATCGCACCGCCAATACAGGTTGCGGCGCCGCCGAACGGCTCGATCTCGGTCGGGTGGTTGTGGGTTTCGTTTTTGAAAAGCAACAGCCACGGTTCTTTTTTGCCGTCGGCTTCCACTTCGATCTTAACGGTGCAAGCGTTGATTTCCTCGGATTCGTCGAGTTTTTCAAGTTTGCCTTGCTTTTTGAGGTGACGCACCGCCAGCGTGGCAATATCCATTAAGCAGATCGGTTTTGTTCTGCCGAGTTCTTTGCGGGTATTGAGGTAGTCCTCATAGGTTGCCTGCAACAACGCATCTTCAAACACCACGTCGTCAATGGTGGTGAGGAAGGTGGTGTGGCGGCAGTGATCCGACCAATAGGTATCGATCATACGGATCTCGGTAATGGTAGGATCACGCTTTTCACTGCGGAAATAGTCCTGACAGAACGCGATATCGTCGCCATCCATTGCCAAGGCATAGTCCTCAACGAATTTGTCGAGCCCTTCCCTATCCAGTTCAATAAAACCGGTGAGGGTCTTGACGGTGGTAGGAATATCATATTCCATATGCAGGGTTTCGGGTTTTTCAAGCGTCGCCTCGCGAGCCTCCACCGGATTAATCACATATTTCTTGATCTCGGCGAGTTCCTGCTGGCTTAAGTTTCCGTACAGGGCATAGACCTTCGCCGTGCGCACCAACGGACGGTCACCGGTAGAGATGATCTGAATACACTGTGCCGCGGAATCGGCACGCTGGTCGAACTGACCGGGCAGGTATTCTACCGCAAACACGGTAGCGCCGTCCACAGACAGTTCGTCGCTGACGGTGTCGAGCTGCGGCTCGGAGAACACCGTCTTTTTCGCGTACTCGAACAGTTCTTCGGTGATGTTTTCCGCGTCATAGCGGTTCATGACACGCACGTCGTCAAGCGTGGTAATGCCAAGCAGCGTGCGGGCATCACCGAGTAGGGCTTTCGCCTCGCTCGCGAGTTCTTTTTTCTTTTCTACGAATACTCTGTATACCATCGTTAGCCCTCCACTTTTGCCTGCATGGCACGTGCGCCGATATCGGTGCGGTAATACTTATTATCAAAATGAATCTGATCGACCAATGCGTACGATGCTTTGATCGCATCGGCAAGCGAATCCGCAACAGCCGTTGCGCCGAGCACACGACCACCATCGGTCAGTAGTTTTCCGTCCGAGAGTTTGGCGCCTGCTACGTAGACGTTGTCGGCGATCGCTTCGGGAATGGCGATCGCATAACCTTTTGCGTATGCCGACGGATAGCCGTTCGATGCCATAATCACACAGCACGCGTGCTTGTCGCTGAACATAACGTCCACGTCCTTGAGCGTGCCGTTGGTTACCGCTTGCATAACGGTGAGCAGATCGCTCTCCAAAAGCGGTAATACGACCTGTGTTTCGGGATCACCGAAACGGCAGTTGTATTCAATGACTTTGGGGCCGTTTTCCGTCAGCATCAAGCCGAAATACAGACAACCCTTAAACGTGCGTCCCTCTGCTTTCATAGCGCGAACGGTGGGCAGGAAAATGGTTTCCATGCACTGCGCGGCGATGTCGGCGGTGTAATACGGATTCGGGGCAACGGTGCCCATACCGCCCGTATTCAGTCCCGTATCGTTATCCCCCGCTCGCTTGTGATCCATAGACGAGATCATGGGGACGACGGTCTCACCGTCGGTGAAGGACAACACGCTGACCTCGGGCCCGATCAAGAATTCCTCGATGACGATGTTATCACCGCTCTTACCGAACACCTTGTCTTCCATCATGGAACGAACGGCGTCTTTGGCCTCTTCGCGCGTCATGGCGATGATAACACCCTTGCCGAGCGCTAAACCGTCCGCTTTGATGACGGTGGGGATCGGTGCGGTATCCAGATACGAAAGTGCGGCTTCCATATCGCTAAACACTTCGTATGCTGCCGTAGGAATGCCGTGCTTCTTCATCAGGTTTTTGGAGAACACCTTACTCCCCTCGATGATCGCGGCTCGTCTATCGGGACCGAAGCAAGGAATCTCCTTTTCCTGCAAGGCATCTACCGCGCCGAGCACTAACGGATCGTCGGGAGCTACCACGGCGTAATCAATACCCGTCTTTACGGCAAAGTCCACGATCGCCTCAATATCTTTTGCAGCGATGGGAACCAGCGTGGCGTCATTTGCCATACCACCATTTCCGGGCAGGGCGTAGATCTCGCTGACTGCCGGACTTTCTTTCAGCTTTTTGATGATGGCGTGCTCACGTCCGCCACCGCCAACGACCATAATTTTCATAGAGCGAAACTCCTTGTAGCTTAGTGGTGGAACAAACGCATACCGGTGAACGACAGGGTCATGCCGTATTTGTCACAGCATTCGATGACCACGTCGTCGCGGATGGAACCGCCCGGCTCAGCGATGTACTTGACACCGCTACGATATGCACGTTCAATGTTATCGTCAAACGGGAAAAACGCATCACTACCAAGCGCCACACCGTCCACCGTGTCCAAATAGGCCCTGGCTTCGGCATCGGTGAGCGGTTGGGGTTGCTCGGTAAAGTATTTCTGCCAGTTCCCGTCGGCGCAGACATCTTCTTCGTTTTTGTTGATATAGCCGTCGATGACATTGTCGCGATCGGGACGTTTAATATCCGCTTTAAACGGCAGATTTAATACTTTTTCGTGTTGGCGCAAGAACCACGTATCGGCTTTACCGCCCGCTAAACGGGTGCAATGAATACGGGATTGTTGACCCGCGCCCACACCGATCGCCTGACCGTCCACGGCATAGCAAACGGAGTTAGATTGGGTGTATTTGAGCGTGATCAGCGCGATGATGAGATCCCGCGCCGCGCTGTCGGGCAGGTCTTTGTTCGCGGAGACCATATTGCCGAGCAGCTCGCGGTTGATCTTAAAGTTATTGCGACCTTGCTCAAAGGTGATGCCGTAAACCTGTTTTACTTCCTGCTCGGCGGGAACGTAATCGGGATCGATCTTAACAATGTTATAGGTGCCTTTGCGTTTGGTTTTCAGAATTTCGAGCGCTTCGGGCTCATAACCGGGGGCAATGATACCGTCGGACACTTCACGCGCAATCATTTTCGCGGTAGTAACGTCACATACGTCGCTGAGCGCCACCCAGTCACCAAACGAGCACATACGGTCGGTACCGCGGGCTCTGGCATATGCGCAAGCGAGAGGAGAATCGTCGAGCCCCTCAATATCGTCCACAAAGCACGCCTTTTTCAGCGTATCGGATAGCGGAATACCCACCGCCGCCGAGGTCGGGCTGACGTGCTTAAACGAGGTAACCGCCGGGAGTCCGAGCGCCTCTTTGAGTTCCTTGACAAGCTGCCAGGAGTTGAAGGCATCCAAAAAGTTGATATACCCGGGCCTGCCGCATAAAATCTCAATCGGCAATTCGCTGCCGTCCTGCATGTAGATGCGAGACGGTTTCTGATTGGGATTACAGCCGTATTTTAGTTCAAATTCTTTCATGATGCCTTCTCCTCACTTAT